>CAIXXC010000001.1 GCA_903923205.1 uncultured Rhodospirillales bacterium
GGCCGATTTCGCGACGGCCCGGGGAGCCCATGCGGCCCGCTTCACCGACCGAGTACGGCGGGAAGTTATAGTGCAGCATGAAGTTCTCGCGGAACTCGCCGGCAAGCGCGTCGATGACCTGCTCGTCCTGGCCGGTGCCGAGCGTGGCCACGACCAATGCCTGCGTCTCGCCACGTGTGAACAGGGCTGAACCATGGGCACGCGGCAGTATGCCGACTTCGGAAACGATCGGGCGAACAGTGCGGGTATCGCGGCCGTCGATACGCACGCCGGTCTCAAGGATGGCGCCACGGACGATGTCCTTTTCGACATCCTTGAACAGCTTGCCAGCGATTTCCTGCTCTGCGGTTTCGGTGAAGATCTCCTTGATCTTCGCCTTTACTGCGGAAATCTTCTCATGACGGGCGCTTTTCTGCTTCTCGTCATAGGCAGCACGCAGATCGGCGGTGATCGCCGCGCGCAGACGCTGGTCGACATCGACCTTCAGCGGGTTCGGACCGGCGAGCGCCCAGGGCTCCTTGGCCGCCTGCTCAGCGAGATCGATGATCGCGTTGATGACCGGCTGGAATGACTCGTGACCGAAGACAACGGCGCCCAGCATCACCTCTTCCGAAAGCTCCTTGGCTTCCGACTCGACCATCAGAACGCCTTCGACCGTGCCGGCGACCACGAGGTCGAGGGCCGATTTCGGCAGATCGTCGAGCTTCGGATTGAGGACATACTCGCCATCGACATAGCCGACGCGCGCACCGGCGACCGGGCCCAGGAACGGGATGCCGGACAGGGTGAGTGCGGCCGACGCGCCGATCAGGGCAACGATATCGGGATCATTCTCGAGATCATGGCTCAGAACGGTGCAGACGACCTGCACTTCGTTCAGGAAGCCCGCAGCGAAGAGCGGACGGATCGGGCGATCGATCAGGCGTGACGACAGCACTTCCTTCTCGGTTGGGCGACCTTCGCGCTTGAAAAAGCCGCCGGGAATCTTGCCGGCGGCGAAGGTCTTTTCCTGGTAGTTGACGGTCAGCGGGAAGAAGTCCTGTCCGGGCTTCACATTGCGGACGCCGACCGCGGTGCAGAGCACCGTCGTCTCGCCATATGTCGCCATGACGGCGCCATCGGCCTGGCGGGCGATCTTGCCGGTCTCGAGAACGAGCTTGCGGCCACCCCAGTTGATTTCCTTGCGGAAGATTTGGAACATTAGAATACGTATCCTTCGATCAGATCGGTCCCCGGCAACAGCCCACCGGCCATCCGGTGCCGGCTCCTGACGAGGTTGGGATCTTGTCCCCAGGCCGCCAGCGAGGGCGGATCAGGGGGCAGCCATGGAATCCCATCTCCATGGGGTCCCCGGGGCCGATCGCCATCGACCATGCGACGGCGACCGGATCGCGACCGGGGACGCTGGTATTGGCTTAGCGGCGCAGGCCGAGCCGTGCGATCAGCTGCTCATAACGCTTCTGGTCCTTGCGCTTCAGATAGTCCAGCAGCGAACGGCGCTGGCCGACCATGACGAGCAGACCACGGCGGGAATGGAAATCCTTCTTGTGATCACCGAGGTGACCCGTAAGATTGCGAATCCGTTCCGACAGAATGGCGACCTGAACTTCGGGTGAACCCGTGTCGCCCGGCTTGGTCGCATAGTCAGTGATGAGCGCTTGCTTGCGCTCTGCGGTAATCGACATCGGTCTATTCCTTCATCCTAGAGGTTCATGACACGCACCGGCCTCAGCACGCCCGCATCCGTCTCCGCAATTGCGACGAGCTTGCCGCCCGCCGAAATGGAGACAATCGACCCGTTACCGAGTTGATCGATGCGTGCCCGATCCGACGGGCTAAGCGGCTGGACGTGTTGTCCCTGCCGCAGGCGAAGCGCTTCGGCCTCCGTCAAGGCCAGTGCCGGGATGTCGTCCAGCGCGGTCTCAATCGGAAGCAAGTGCTCGGATAGCCCGACATTATGCCCGAGAGAGGGCAGCATATCCACTGAAATCGCGTGATCCACCGTGAAGCGCCCGACGGACAGCCGCCGGAGCGCGCTCAGATGGGCGACCGTGCCGAGCGCGCGGGCGAGGTCGCGACCAAGGCTGCGCATATACGCTCCCTTGCCGCAGACCACATCGAAGACGGCATGGTCGGGATCGGGCATATCGACAAGATCGAGGGCATCAATCTGGATCGGCCGCGCCTCAAGCACCACGTCTTCGCCAGCGCGGGCGAGATCATACGCCCGCTTGCCATCGACGAGGATCGCGGAGA
>CAIXXC010000002.1 GCA_903923205.1 uncultured Rhodospirillales bacterium
CACTGGACAGCGGGCAATTTCAGGTCGATGCAGGCGGCTTTGACGGAATGAACCGGAAGTTTGGGGGGAAGCTGGAACAGGTACTCGGCGATATTGCCGACGCGATCTGGACGGCGGCATAAATTGAAGGAATTTCAAGCGTGAACGATACCGCTGGCATTGTCGCCAAGCTTTGGAACTTGTGCAACGTCCTGCGGGACGACGGTATTACCTACACCGAATATGTCACGGAGCTGACATACCTCCTCTTTCTGAAAATGCTCGCCGAGACCAGGCGCGAGGACCAACTGCCCGAGGGCTATCGCTGGAATGATCTCGTCAAGCGCGAGGGTATGGATCAGCTCATCTACTATCGGCGGCTCCTGCTCGAACTTGGCACGAATGCGAGGGGCACGGTTGCATCGATTTTCGTCGATGGTCAGACCCGATTGAAAAAGCCGACAAACCTGAAAGCAATCGTCGAAGCGATTGATCGGCTCGACTGGTTTTCGGCGCGGGAAGAGGGGTTAGGCAACCTCTACGAAGGTCTGCTTGAAAAGAACGCCCAAGAGAAGAAGAGCGGCGCGGGACAATATTTTACCCCCAGGCGGCTTATCGACGTGATCGTGCGGCTAATCAAGCCGCAGCCAGGTGAGCTGATCCAAGACCCGGCTGCGGGCACGGGCGGCTTTCTCGTCGCAGTCGATCGCTACATCAAGGACCACACCGACGATTTGTATTCCTTGAATGAGGCCCAGCAGTTTTTTCAGCGCCATAGCGCTTTAACTGGGTTGGAGCTTGTCCAGGAAACCCATCGCCTCTGCCTTATGAACCTGATGCTCCATGGGATTGAAGGCTCCGTCGATAATGGCGACACGATGAGCCCCGACGGCGAGCGCTTGGACCCAGCCGACGTGATCGTGACCAACCCCCCTTTCGGCACGAAAAAGGGCGGCGGCAGGCCGACACGGTCGGACTTCTCGACGACCTCCGACACTTCCAACAAGCAACTTGCCTTCGTCGAGCACATTATCAGAGCGCTGAAACCAAATGGTAGGGCGGCAGTCGTGGTGCCTGACAACGTGCTGTTTGAGGACAATACCGGACGGCGCTTGCGACAGATGCTTTTGGATTGGTGTGATCTCCACACAATCCTGAGGCTCCCCACCGGAATTTTCTATGCACAGGGCGTGAAGACTAACGTGCTGTTCTTCACGCGCGGCAAGAGAGAACGGGGCAACACCAAGACGGTTTGGGTTTACGACATGCGTGCCAATATGGCGGCGTTTGGTAAGACCCGTCAGCTTAACGAAGACGACTTCGCTGAATTTGTGCGGCTGTATGGAGACGAGCCGCATGGACGCTCGCCGCGCGAGGATTTGGGCGAGCAAAGTCGATGGCGCAGTTTCACTCGTGATCAAATCGCGGCGCGCAACGACAATCTCGATATTGCTTGGCTGAAGGATGACAGCGGAGACATCGACGATGGGCTGACGGAACCGGACGACATTGCCGCTGCGATCGCGCTTCATTTGCGAGCGGCACTCGATGAGATTGAGACACTGGCGGAGGAACTTGGTCGTTCGGATACTGATGCCGCTCAGGCCGCCCAATGAGTGACTCGCTACCCGCCGGCTGGGCGAACGTCACACTGGCTGAGGTTGCCGAATTAAATATGGGGCAGTCTCCCGACGGCTTGATGACGAACACCGAGGCATTTGGGCTGCCGTTGATTGGCGGCGCTTCCGATCTCGGCTCGACGACACCAAAATCGGGTCGCTGGACAACCGATCCCAAGAAGACTTGTGAGGCTGGCGACTTGATACTTTGTATCAGGGCCACGATCGGAAAGGTGAACCGCGCCGACCAAAAATATGCGCTCGGCCGTGGCGTGGCGGGGCTACGACCGGTTGCCATCGAACAGAAATTGCTCTCGAGGTTCCTCGAACACCAGGCTGAGCAGCTAACGGCTGCGGGCACGGGTTCTACATTCGTTCAAATCGATAAACAAACTTTGACCGCGTGGCCCCTGAAATTGCCTCCGCAGTCCGAACAGCGCCGTATCGTCGACCGGATCGAAACTCTTTTCGCACACACGCAAACGGCACGCGACGAATTGCAGAAAGTTCCGCGGTTAATAGAGCGTTACAAGCAGGCTGTTTTTGATCGGATTTTCACTAGCGCAATAGAAAGAAGCGAAGGTGCGGTCGAATTCGGGCAGGTGATTTCTTCATTGCGGAATGGCCTATCGCGCAAACCTTCTGACGTCGAACCGGGAACGCCTATATTGAGGATTTCGTCGGTCCGTGCTCGCTCCGTAAATCTTAAAGATCATCGTTTCTATCGCGCGGAAAAGGGAGAGAACCTTAAAACTTACCTTTTGGAAGAAGGCGACCTGCTCGCGATCCGTTTCAACGGAAACCCTTCATTAGTCGCCGCAATCGGAATAGTGCGCGGGCTAACTAATGAATTGGTCTATCCAGACAAATTGATGCGGCTGCGCTTGAACCCTGAGAGAATTGTGAGCGAGTTTGCGGAGATGATCCTCGCTTCAGACATGGTTCGTAAACAGTTGTCGGAGCACATCAAATCGGCGGCTGGCCAGCACGGAATTTCTGGCGGCGATCTTCGAAAGATCATGTTGCCGGTACCGACGCTCAAGGACCAACGGGAACTCGTTGAGATTGCAAGGCGGAACCTGACAAAAATTGAAACGCTCACCGAGCGCTGCCGCGAGTTAGAAAAATTATATGAGCGACTGGACCAATCCATCCTCACCAAAGCCTTTCGCGGCGAACTCGTGCCGCACGACCCGTCAGACGAACCAGCAGAGAGGCTGTTAGAGCGTATTAGGGCTGAGCGCGCTGCGAGTGGTGGAGCGCAACGGCGGCGCGGCAGAGCAGTGAGAGCTGCTTGATCTTCCGGTCGATGAGTGTTCCGGTCGAAGAAGCCGACGCCGCCGTTATAGATACACTATCTAGTGCAGGTCTCGGCCGATACGGCACGTGCCTACAATGATATTGGCACTCGTCGCATCGCCCCTCAATCGATAGAGCATGCCGAGGGAAATTAGTGTGATGCGCTCTCCACGAACGTGGGCCGCAATGGCACGGGTGCCGTCTCATTGTCTCTCTCTACTTTCTATTTTTTTAAACTGACAATAAGAGGGAACGCGTGCCACCCGTGCCAGGGTCTCACCCCGAGCCCGCCGATTGCAGCCCGATCCCCTGGTAGACACGCGACCGCCCAGCCGCCGAGCGGGGCTGCATCACCTTGATGCCGGGGACCGCCGCGTGAAGGTCCCGCCCGAACTGCGCCACTGTCCCCGCGGATCGGTTCTGCTGTCGGCACCAGTCACACCAAGCGGTGAATAGCGCACCCGTCTCGACACTCTTCGCTGGACCCGTAGTGCAGTGATCCCGGACGAATGCGCGGATCGGCGACCCGAGATCCGCGAACTGCCGGACCATCTCGGCGGATGACTTCGGGACAATGAAATGGCCCCGGGCTTGGAGGCTCTGCCATCCCGCAATCGCCCAATTCAGGATGCCCGGAAATTCGGGGAGGAACCGGTTGAAAAGCCCCCTATCCTCCTTGCCCAAGAAGCTCTCCTTCATCACCAACGTAACGAACCTCCCCGCCAATGCCCCGCTCGCGTCCGCCAGCTGAGGTGGTTCATTAGAAAGAATAACGAACCGCACCGACAACCTCCCGGTCCAAGCCGAGAGGTACTTCCGGTCGATGGTAACATTGTCTTCGCCGGTGATACTGAGCAGCCGCTCTGCGATCGCGCCCTGATCCGCTCGGCCGCTGAGCCGGGCATCCGGGACGATCGCGACGCGTTTGCCGATCAGGGGTGCCAGGCCGAAATTCGTCGATAGAGACGTTAGGTTAGAACCAGAAACATTGTCTTGTCCGACCAGGTGCAACAACACCCGACTGATGGTGCCTTTTCCGCTGCGGGTCGGCCCGACGATCATAAACGCCTTCTGCTGACTCGTGTCACCGGTCAGGCAGTAGCCGAAAATCTCGCGCAACGTCGTTATGGCCTCAGGGTCATCCGGCCAAAGCTGAGTTAGAAATTTCATCCATTGTTCGGGCGGCGGGGCATGAGGGTTGAAATCGAACGGGACGGCGTTGTGGGTAAAAAAGGCTGGGGTGTGCGGGAGGAGCGTTTGAGTGGGGAGATGCAACAGTCCATTCTTGCAGGCGATGATCGCGTCGGCGGGCACGGAGGCCCCCTCGGTCAACCACGCAGGCGCATTGACCCCGCTATGGAGCTGCGCGCGGGCGGCGATGGCATCGAGTACCCGGGTTACCAATGCCGTATCCGGTTTGACCTTTTCGCCCTCACCGGTGCCGGTCTTGCAACGATCGAGGAATGCGTAGAGCTTAGACTTCAACTCGTCCTTGCCGATCGAGTGGTACGCGGCTCCATCCCAGGCCCAAAATTCGCCTTTGTGATGATGCAGGGTGTAGAACTCACCAGAGGTGAACTCTTCGAAGAGGAACTGCCGAGCGACCTCGTACGGCGCACCGATGTCCCTGATGCGGATGAAGGCGGTGGATTGCGCCCGCTTCTTGGGGGCGGTCATGACCCACCCCGAAAGCGTCCGGATGCAAAGCGTGGAATGCTTGCTGAGGCCGGTTGCTTAATAGGCGGTGCGGATAACACCCCCAGATCAACCACGCTCATAGCAAGCGTCCCTGGTGCTCGGCAGGACCGCGTCCCGCCTCAAGGTCCCGATACTCGCGGAGAAGCTCGTCGGCGAAGGCCGTCAACTCGGCGAGGCCCCCGCGCTTGCGATCACGCCGCCAACGGATCAATAATTCGACCGCCCGCGCCCCCCGGCCTTCTCTCCAAGCGTGCCAGGCCCGGCGACAAGTCGGCTTGCAGAAGACTTGATCGTGGCGGACCGGGAAGAACTCGCGTCGGCATTCGCGACAATGACGGCGCGCTGAGAGCGCCACCGCCTCTTGCGCGGACCCGCACGAACGGCAATCGGGAGCTTCGTCCGTGTTCATCACGGCGCTCCCTTCGAGAGCATCGCGGCCAATTCGGCCGCCGCACGGGGGTCGTTCTCTCTGATCCAGGCGACGGTCACGGACAAAGCGCGGTCCAGAATGGTTCGCACGAGTGGCGAGAAGTCGCCCTCACCATCTCCGCCAGCGGCGGCATCGAGAGCTAACATGCGGCCCAAAACGCTGAATAGTGGCATCAACTCCGTGTTCCCAGGATGCCATCCGTCACCGATCCGGATGGCCGCTCGGCCAACGGTTTCCCCGATCCGAGCCTCGGCGTACACTGCGAGCATACCCTCTGGGAACCATTGCCCTGAGCCACCGCTTAGCCCGAAGATCGGCTTACCGAAAACCACGTCCCCAACATTCGAGGAGCGGCCTGGGTTGGGCGCGCAAGTCTGACACGTACGGCAATAGACGGTCGCTGGGTGCTGCGAATTGTGGCAGCCGCACCACCAAGAACCAGACAGGGTCATCCCTTCAATTTCACGCTGATCGGCGTGATGGCGGCGTGATCTTGTCCAATAACGCCGTTTTGACGGCCACGGGTATTGGTAGTCCGGCGGGCTGGAACGGCTCACTTCAATTCCCCCGAGCTGGTGGAGGTCATGGGTGCCGAGAGGCGAGATTCGGCCCACAGGCACAAATCATGCTCATTATATAAGGGCTTGCGCCCAAAACGACGGAAGGGCGGGCCGCCGCCTACGCACGCGAGCCGCGCCAATGTGGCTGGCGCGGTCTTGTAGCCTAATTCGGTTAGAAACTGGGCAGCGGCACGTCTGTCCCGGTAGCGGATTTCAGGGATTACATCGGCCATTTCAGATAACTCCATGCCATCGGTCTCGATGTCAGGAGTTTGCTTGCTGTAAATCGGCCAGTCGGCCGATTAGGCCGATCGCCCATTGAACCTAGCTGGCGGTCACCCCTAATCGTCCCCGGAACTCAGTTATCCAACGGACAACGTGCCTTCTTATCGTGGAGGGAGCGGCTTCGTGACCGCGCGCTTGCAGCCATTCTCCGATGTGACTCTCAAGAACGCCTTGCCTTCCGTCGCCTCGGGCGGGAGCACCGTTATCCTCTAACCATGCCAGTGCTGCCCGCTTCGCATCGGGCCACCATGGCTTCAGTCGCGAAGGGGGCAACGCAGTTGGTGTCTCCCTAAAATCGGGAACCGGTAATCCTTGCCCAGAGAGGTACTCTCTCAGATTACCCATTTTGAGCGCATGACCAAGTGCAATACGGTCGTCTGACCGCTGCACCCCATGCCCGGGTAATTTTTTTGTGTTCATTGCGCTTCCGCCGCACCCGCAGGATGGTACGGCGGCAACCGGATGCGGTGCCCGGCTTTCAGTGATCAGCCTATCCGCCGTAAGAACATCTTACCCTACCGGGGCCGTTTTTTAAATCGGCTCCGCCCCGCGAGGGTGTCGAACGGTTGTCAAATTGAGAGGCCCTGATTGGGGCCCCAACCCGGTAGGGGTCGGCGCATGAGTTCCGAAGTGACCACCTCCGCACGGCGTCTCTTTCAGCCTTGAGGTTGCTATGTGGTCGCTAGCAGGTTTTAGGCGATCTAGATGAAAGCCGTAACTCATTGAAAAGATTGGCGCACCCGAGAGGATTCGAACCTCTGGCCTCTGCCTTCGGAGGGCAGCGCTCTATCCAGCTGAGCTACGGGTGCAACGCGGGGCCTCGCATTGAGGAACGCAACTTGCCCCAAACGGACGGCGGGCTCAACCCCTTTCGTGTAGCCCCCGGCGCAGAGCTGGAGGCACCGGCTTGCGCGGGCGCGGCAGACGGCCGGCGAGAAAGTCGCGCCCCCTGATATCGGCCCCCGATGGCAGCGCCGATTTCGGGTCCGCAATCCACGCCGCGACGTCATTGGCAACGCGCCTCTGTTCGAGATCACGCAGCAGCATGTGCCAGCCGTGGGGGTAAAACGCAACCCGAGCCCCAGGTGAGCGGATCTGTCGGCGGGCCACGTCTCGCATTGGCGCGACCGGGATCAATTCGTCATGGGCGCCATAGAGCAGCAGCACCGGGCGCGTCGTGATGGGTCCGGCGGCGTAACCCGCATCCATCATATCCACGAGGCCGAATATGGTGTCGCTGCGCGTCGCTTTGATAAACAAAGGGTCGTGCCCCAAGGCGATCAGCATCGGAATATTGTCCGACGCCAAGATATGAAAGCCGGAACCGGTGAAGCGCGCCGATGGGAACAGCCGTGCCGCCGTGAACAACGCAACCCGATTGAGAGCCGGCATGGTCTTGCGCCCCCAAACCGCCGGCGCGACCAGGATGACGCCCGCCGGCCTTGGCGCGGCAACCCCGGCGCAGGTGCCCGCCATCAGGGCCAGCACCTCGGCGCCGCCCATGCTTTCGCCCAGCAGATAGACCGGCACCCCGGGCCACACGCCCTGGATCAGATCGACGGCGGTGACAACATCACGGCAAAGCGTCCGCGCGCCGGCCCAGCGCCCCGGATCGCGATTGGCGCCAAAACCGCGCTGATCATAGGCGTAGGTGGCGATCCCCTGGCGTGACCAGATTTCGGCGGGGATCGCGAAGGCGCGGCCATAATCGTTGAAACCATGTACCGCGACGATGATCGCCTTCGTCGCCGCGCTGTCGTCAGGCAGCCAGCGGTGCAACGCGAGACGGGTCTGATCTGCCGTAATAATAGCATCGGGCTCTAGGCGCGCGCCCTGCGGAGGATATGGCACATCCGCCCGGTCGGCGAGGGGGCCGCGTTCGAAATCAGGGGCACAGGCCGCAAGCCCACAGAACAGGATAAGGCATAAGCAGGCGCGCACAAACGGCGCCCGAACCTTCGCCATCTCCGGAAATCAACCGCAAACGGCAGGATGTCCGGGCATCGCCGTGAGGCTGAGGAAGATGTCCTGGAGATCGGCCTCCTCGGTGCTGACGTCGCCGATTGTCAGACCGGCGGCACCGACCGCCGCGAGAACGGCGCCGAGCGCCATCCGGGTCGGCTGGTAGCTCAGTCGCAAATAATGATCATCGATCCGCTCGATCCCGAGTGCGGCCAGCGTCGGCGGCAGAGTTTCGACCGCCTCGCTCACCCGCATCGTGATCAGCTTTGCGTCGATCCGCTTCAGCAGCGTCGCCGTCGGTTCATTGGCGACCACCTTGCCCCGGTTGATGATGGCGATGCGATCGCACATCTCCTGCGCCTCTTCGAGGTAATGGGTGGTCAGCAGGATCGTCGTGCCGCGGTTGTTGAGGTCGCGAACATAAGCCCAGAGCTGTTGTCTCAACTCGACATCGACACCGGCGGTGGGTTCATCCAGCACCAGCACCGGCGGCGAATGCACCATCGCCTTGGCAACCATCAGCCGTCGCCGCATCCCGCCCGAAAGGGTGCGGGCATAGGCATCGGACTTATCGGCAAGCCCCACGGCAGCGAGGATCTCCATCGTCCGGCGTTCGCGTTTGGGCACGCCATAGAGCCCGGCCTGAAGTTCCAGCAATTCGCGCGGGGTGAAGAAGGGATCGATGGTGAGTTCCTGCGGCACGATGCCGATTGCGCTGCGGGCCATGCGCGCGTCCTGATCTATGTCGTGCGACCAGATGCGGGCAATGCCGCTGGTCTTCACGACAATCCCCGACAGGATATTGATGGTTGTCGACTTGCCGGCACCATTGGGGCCGAGCAGCCCGAAGATCGAGCCACGCGGCACGACCATATCGAGATGATCGAGGGCCGTCACCGCCTTGCCGGTGCTGCCCGCAGCATAGACCTTGGTGAGGCCCCGCAGTTCGATCGCGTTATCGGGCAAACCGGCGGGCGCCGACGGCGCCTGGCCGGCGGTGGATGCGTGTGCGGAAGGGTGGGCCAGCGAAGCTGTCATTGATTGTGTCCACTGAACTTGTATCATCCGGCCCGGAAACCGTCTTTCACAGCAACCAGGGCAGCGGCCATGTCGTCAATCGAGACCATCTACGTAGAGACCCGGACAGTCGCCTGCAATGGTGGAGTCGGGCATCTAGGCCATCCCCGGGTATTTTTGAACATGGGTCCGGCCGCAGAGGTGACATGTCCCTATTGCTCGCGCCAATACGTGCTCGAAAAGAAACCCGCTGCCCAGGCGGCGGCAGCATCGTAACATCGGCACCACGGCGCCGTTGCAACAGGCCCTCCTTCATCCAATGGGGGAGGTCGTACACGAAGCCATCCCATAAGCGAGGCAGACCCTTGTCCGATCAACCACCGTCAGATCTTCCCTTGCGCCATTTCGTGCTGATCGACGGATCGGGCTTTATCTTCCGTGCTTTTCACGCGCTGCCGCCCCTCAATCGCGCCGATGGCACGCCGGTTGGTGCGGTGATGGGGTTCAGCAACATGCTGCAAAAGGTGATCGACGAGTCGGGCGCCGATCACATCGCCGTGATCTTCGACGCAGCCCGCATCACCTTCCGCAACCGGCTCTATGAGGCTTACAAGGCGCAGCGCCCCCCCGCCCCGCCTGAACTGGTGCCGCAGTTCGCCCTGGTTCGCGAGGCCACCGAAGCCTTCAACATCCCCCAGGTCGAGATGGAAGACTACGAGGCCGACGATCTGATCGCGACCTATGCGGATCTTGCGACCAAGGCGGGCGCTCGCGTCACCATCGTGTCTTCCGATAAGGACCTGATGCAACTGGTGTCCGATCGTGTCGGCATGCTTGATCCGATGAAGAACCGCGTGATCGGCCGCGCCGAGGTCGAGGAGAAATTCGGTGTCGGCCCCGAACGCGTGATCCATGTTCAGGCACTCTGCGGCGATTCGGTCGACAATGTCCCCGGCGTTCCAGGAATCGGCATCAAGACCGCAGCCGAGTTGATCAACACCTATGGCGACCTCGAGACCCTGCTGGCGCGCGCAGGCGAAATCAAGCAACCAAAACGGCGCGAATCACTCATCCAATTCGCCGATCAGGCTCGCCTTTCCGAAGCGCTCGTTACCCTGAAGCGCGACGTCCCGGTGCCGGTGCCGCTGGAAGATCTTCATGCCCGCCCGGCTGATCCGGCCAAGCTGGTCAAATTCCTGCGCGAGCAGGGCTTCCGGCAGCTCTTGGGGCGGGTTGAAGCCCGCCTCGCCGGGACCGGCCAGAGCGTACCCAACGCGACCGCGCCCAATCCGCGGGCGCCCGTCGTCAACGCCCCGGCACCGAGTATCGCCCCCGATACCAGCATCGTCGCGCAGGATTATGAACTGGTACAAACCCTCGAGGCGCTCGATCGCTGGGTCGCTGCCGCCCGGTCCGTCGGCACTGTTGCGGTCGACACGGAAACCAATTCGCTGGATGCGGTGCAGGCCGAGTTGGTCGGCATCTCGCTCAGCACCGCGCCCGGTCACGCCTGCTACATTCCGCTGAACCATGGCAACGCGCCCACCGGTCAGCTTGATTTCGGTGCCGCCGAGGACCGACCCGAACAGATCCCGCTCGATCTCGCGCTGGCCCGTCTCAAGCCGCTGCTGGAGGACGACAGCATCCTCAAGGTCGCGCATAACGCCAAATACGATATCCAGGTCTTTGCCAGTTATGGCATCGCCCTTGCCCCCACCGATTGCACCATGCTGCTGGCCTACGCGCTCGGCGCCGGGCAGCACGGTATGGGCATGGACGAGCTTGCCGAGCGTGAATTCGGGCATGAAACCATCAAATACAAGGATGTCGCAGGCAGCGGCAAATCGCATAAGGGCTTCGCTGCGGTCCCGCTTGACCAGGCGCTCGCCTATGCCGCCGAGGACGCCGATATCACCCTTCGTCTGCATCAACGCCTGAAACCGCGCGTATGTCTTGAACATCTGGCGACGCTTTACGAGACCATTGATCGTCCACTGCCGACGGTGGTGGCGGCGATGGAGCGGGCTGGCATCAAGGTAGACCGGGTCGAGTTGCAACGGCTTTCCGCCGATTTCGGCCACCGCATGACACAACTCGAACAGGAAATCCACGACCTCGCAGGGGTGGCGTTCAATGTCGGCTCACCCAAGCAGCTTGGCGAAATCCTGTTCGAAAAGCTCAAGCTGCCCGGCGGCAAGAAGGGCAAGACCGGCGCCTATGGCACCGATGCCGCGATCCTCGAAGAACTGGCAACCCAGCACCCGCTCCCCGCACGTCTGCTCGACTGGCGCCAGCTTGCCAAGTTGAAATCGACCTATACCGACGCGCTGATCGATCAAATCAATCCCAAGACGGGCCGCGTCCATACCAGCTTCGCGCTCGCCGCCACCAGCACAGGCCGGTTTTCCTCGACCGATCCCAATCTTCAGAACATCCCGGTACGCACCGAAGAGGGCCGAAAGATCCGGCGCGCCTTCGTTGCCGAGCCCGGCAATCTGCTGCTATCGGCCGATTATTCTCAGATCGAGCTGCGCCTCGCCGCCCATGTTGCCGATATCGACGCGCTGAAGAAGGCGTTTCGCGATGGCCTCGACATTCATGCCATGACCGCGTCCGAGGTCTTCGGAGTCCCCATCGAGGGCATGGATCCGATGATCCGCCGCAGCGCCAAGGCGATCAATTTCGGCATTATCTACGGCATCTCCGCCTTTGGATTGGCGGCGCAGTTGTCGATCCCGCAGGGCGAGGCCGCGGCCTATATCAAGGCCTACTTCGCCCGCTTCCCGGAAATCCGCGACTATATGGAGCGCACAAAGGCATTCTGCCGCGACCATGGCTATGTCGAGACCCTGTTCGGGCGACGCTGCCATATGCCGGGCATCAAGGATTCCAACCCCGCGCGCCGCGCCTTTTCCGAACGCGCCGCGATCAACGCGCCGCTCCAGGGGACAGCGGCAGACATCATCCGCCGCGCCATGTCTCGCCTGCCCGCACGACTCGCCGAGGAAGGATTGAAGGCTGTCATGTTGCTTCAGGTCCATGACGAATTGGTCTTCGAAGTGCCTGAGGCCGAAGCTTCGCGGGCGGCGGCGATCATCAAATCGGTGATGGAGAATGCCTGCGCACCGGCGATCACGCTCTCGGTGCCGTTGGTCGTCGAGACCGGAAGCGCAACCAATTGGGGTGCCGCGCATTAGCGCCGAATTGACGCCAACAGTTAAGGGCCGTTCGCACCCGCCTCGGCTAGTTGCCTCAGCCCGGCGGGCGAGAGGTCGATCAGGGTAAGCACCGGAAATAATCTGCGCCAGATCAGCGCTACCAGAACGGCACCGACACCACCAATAACAGCGGCCGAAACAGGTCCGAAACAGGCCGCAGCGACACCGGATTCAAGCTGTCCCAGCTGATTTGAGCTGTTGATGAAGACCGCATTGACCGCAGAGACCCGCCCGCGCATGCGATCAGGCGTTGCCGTCTGCACCAGGGTTGTGCGGACGAAGACACTCAGCATGTCGGCCGTGCCGAGGACGACAAGGATAATAAATGACAAGACGAAGACATGGGAAAGCGCGAACAGCACCGTCAGCGCACCATAGCCAAGCAGCGACCCCAGCATGACCTGTCCCGAGCGCCGCCCGAGCGGCCACTGCGCGAGTGCCAGCGCGGCGATCACGGCACCCAGCGATGGTGCGCTGCGCAGGAGGCCAAGTCCAAGCGCACCAACGCCGAGGATATCCTTGGCGTAGATCGGCAACAGCGCAGTGACATCGCCCATCAAGACGGCAAACAGATCGATGGAGATCGCGCCCAGGATCGCCGGTCGCTCGGCAACGAAGCGGACCCCGGCGAAAACCTCGGCAAAGTTTACGCCTCGTCGCTCGGTCGGTCGTGTCCGGGTTCGGATCAAGAGGCTTGTCAGGGTCGCGATCGCCAACAGGACCAAGGCCACCAGATAGCCCGCGCTATCCCGCACCGACAGCAACAAGCCGCCGAGCGCTGGCGCGCCGATCATCGCGATATTGTTGACCGAGGATCCCCAGGCAATCGCCCGGCCCAGATCGTCGCGCGCCACCAGCATCGGTGTGAGCGCCTGCTGCGCGGTGAAGGCAAAGGACCGCGACGTCGCAAATACCAACATCGCGCCGTAATAGAGCCAGAGCGCATGGCCACCCAAGGCAACCGCGCCGAAAAGGACCGTCGCCGCAGCCGCACCGATGGCGCTGCACATCGCGATTACACGACGTCGATCGACACGATCCGCCACTTCGCCGGTGAGCGGCAAGAGCAGGAAGGCAGGCACGAACTGGACCAGCCCGATCCAACCAAGGTCGAGCGCGCGCCCTGTCAGCACGTAGATCTGCCAGCTTACGGCCACGCTGAGTATCTGCTGTGCCGACATCGAACAAAACCGCGCCGCCAGCAGCAGGGTGAAGTCGCGATTGGCGAACAGACTCCAGGCAGAACCGCGCGTCGTTGTATCGCTCATCCCGCCCCGTGCTTTCACCCCGTCTCAGCGGGAGTCAATCTAGCGCGGGCCCTAGAGCGCAAACCACCGTCTTTCCCTGGCGGCAGCATTGCAATGATTCCTCTAATGAACGGCACCCGGAACAACAGGTGCGCCCTCGTGGGCGCTATTTCTTCTCCGCCCCGACCGCCACGCCGGTCAGCGACGCGCGGGCGGAGATTTCGATCCAGTTGCCGTCCGGGTCCTTGACGAAAGCGACGCGGGCGATTTTGCCGTAATCGGCCGGCGCCCGGGCGAGGCGGCCGCCGCGCGCGATGATGCCCTCGCATTCCCTGTCGGCATCGAAGATCTGGACAGTCAGGTAGCGATAACCGGGACCGGTGAAATCATCGGTCTCGGAGCCGCCGGGGCCCTTTTCGACGAACAGCAACGTATCGCCGCAGCGCGCGACCTGGGGGGCGACCTGCTCGAATTCCATCGCACCGACATAGAAATCCATCATCGCTGTCGGGTCGGGTGTCGAGACGGTAATACCGATACCGACGATACCGTCCGTGCCTTTGGGCACCAGCCGCACGCGATTGCCCTCCGGTGCTTCGCCCTCCCAGACCGCCCCGTCGTCACGGGCGATTGTCAGCCCGACATAGCCGGTCGGCGGCGTATCGGGGAGCGGCTCGGCCCAGTGGTTGACCTTGACGACGGAATCATGGGCGTCGAAGCGATGCTGGACCCAGCCGCGCCGCAGCGGCAGTTCCATATCGAAACGCAGGCCCACAACCTCTTCCCAGAAGGCGTGATGCTGATCCACCACCTCGGTGAACATGCCGATGTCGAGATGCTGTTTGGCAAGGCGCATGGAGATTACTCCGGAAGATCGTCGAGGGCGTGGTTGTCGAGCGCCTGATGCGCCGCACCGGTAATCATGTGCATGAACAGGTCATCGCCGCGATCCGTGCGCTTGACGATCATGGTTGCCGTTAACGCAACCGCGATCGCGGCAAAGCTGTAATGAGCATAGTCGCGCAAGAGCTGATCGAAGCTGTAGCCCGACACGCCAAGGCTCACCAGATCATCGTGATAGCCTTTAAGGAGACCCCGCTCCTGCGCCCGCCGGGTCTCCCGGTCAAAGATCGCACCGAGGAAATAGGCCGGATCCATGCCGGCACCGAGGAAGGCACTGGTCTGCCAATCGACGACCGCGACACGGCCGTCAGGTCCGCCGAAGAGCATGTTGTCGGGGCGGAAATCATTATGCGAGAAGCATTTCGGCAGCGGTCGCGGGCGATTCCAATAGGCGTGATTGCGAACATAGCGGTCGCAGACATTCACGACTTCGGCGGTCAGGCGACCGGGATAGGTCTTTTGCACATAGGCCCAGGCCTGTTCCATCAGCTCCGTCGAATAGAACGCCTGCGCGCCCTCTGGCACCAGTAGCCAGGGCTGCTTCGCCAGTTCCAGATCATTCCAGAAGGTCGAATGCAGCAGTGCTGCCTCTTTCAGCGCGAGCCGCGCCTGCTCAACCGTGCACCCGCGCATCTGATCGCCGACCCTGGCCGGGGCAAGATCCTCGAACAGCAGCGCAAAATCATTGGTTTCGTCGAGTTCGGCGACATAGACCTTCGGCGTTCGAATTCGGGCTCGATCCGCCAGTTGCTGGTAGAACATGACCTCGGCCTTATAAAGACCGAAGGATTTGCCGCTTTCGGCCGCTGTCTTGTCGGCGGATGAGAATTTTCCCACCAATGAGGTCGGCGCATCGGTCGGCGGCGCACCCTTGTAGCTAAGATTGAAGCGCCGCGTCTCTCCAAGCTGGCCCGTTCCGACCACGTCCATCGTGAAACTGCCGACGGTGGCGTCGATACCGCGCGCCTGCAGCGCCCGTGTGAGCCAATCCGTCGTCACGCCCTCGGGCCGCAGGATCTCGAATGCTTTCCCCATGCCGTCTTCTCCCCCCCGTGGGCGTTCTCGCCCCTTCTCATCTGCGCCGCCAATGAGACGCGATTTTGAGCGGATCTTATAGGGGGAAAATTTTCCTCGATGGGAGAATTATTCCCATGAGCAGGCCGGGGATGGTCCCTAATCCGCCTGTTCGCGTGTCGCCAAAAAGCGGATCTTCTCCCAGTCCTTCATGACGCGATTCATTTCCCAGGAATTGCGCGCGAGATAGACCGGGGCACCATCGTGATCATCGGCAAGAGCGCCCCGGTTGTTGTCGAGAAAGCGCCTGAGTTCGGGCTTGTCAGCGCAGGCAACCCAGCGCGCGGTCTCGAACGGTGCCGACTCGAAATGCATCTTCAGATCATAGTCGGAGCGAATTCGCGCAGCGAGAACATCGAGCTGCAGCGGGCCGACGACGCCGACGATCCAGTCGCTGCCGATGACCGGGCGAAACACGCGGGTGATGCCCTCCTCGGCCATCTGTTCGAGAGCGCGCTTCAGATGCTTCGACTTCATGGGATCATCAAGACGAACGCGGCGCAGGATTTCGGGAGCGAAATTCGGAATGCCGGTGACCTTCAGCTCCTCGCCCTCGGTCAGGGTATCGCCGATGCGCAGCGTGCCGTGATTGGGGATGCCCAGGATATCGCCCGGCCAGGCCTCCTCGGCGAGGTTGCGATCACGGGCCAGAAAGAACATCGGGGCCGCCACTGTGATCATGCGGCCGGAGCGGACATGTTTCAGCTTCATGCCGCGCTGAAACCGGCCCGAACACAGCCTCACGAAGGCGATGCGGTCGCGATGCTGCGGGTCCATGTTCGCCTGGATCTTGAAGACAAAGCCCGACACCTTGGGCTCGGTCGGTTGGATATTGCGGGGCTCGGCAGGCTGCGCCCGGGGCGGCGGGGCGAGTTCCGCGACACCGCGCAGTAATTCACGCACGCCGAAATTATTGATGGCGCTGCCGAAGAACACCGGGGTCAGATGACCCGCGCGATAGGCGTCGAGATCGAACGGCGGGCACAGGCCACGCACCATCTCGACCTCCTCGCGCAGTTTGGCAAGCGCGTGGGCGGGCAGCAGGGTTTCGAGCTTCGGATCGTCCAGCCCGTCGCAGCGCACCGGCTCGGTCACGCGCTCCCCCTCGCGCCGCCCGAAGAGCAGCAGCGCGTCGTTGAGAATGTCGTAAGTGCCCAGGAAATCACGGCCCATGCCGATCGGCCAGCTCGCTGGTGTGACGTCGAGCGCCAGTTGATCCTCGATCTCGCTCATCAGATCGAACGGATCGCGCGCCTCGCGATCCATCTTGTTGACGAAGGTGATGATCGGCACGTCGCGCAGGCGGCAAACCTCGAACAGCTTGCGGGTCTGCGTCTCGATGCCCTTGGCAGCGTCGATCACCATGATCGCGCTGTCGACGGCGGTCAGGGTGCGATAAGTGTCTTCCGAGAAATCCTGGTGGCCCGGCGTGTCGAGCAGATTGAAGGTCAGGCCATCCCATTCGAAGGTCATGACCGCCGAAGACACCGAAATTCCGCGCTCCTTCTCGACCGACATCCAGTCGGAGCGAACACCGCGCCGCTGATCGCCGCGCGCCTTGACCTCACCGGCGAGCTGAATCGCACCCCCGAACAGCAGCAGCTTTTCCGTCAACGTCGTCTTGCCCGCGTCGGGGTGCGATATGATCGCAAAGGTTCGCCTGCGCGTGATGACCTCGGGCAGGGCGGAAATGGACGGGGCGACACTCATATCACGGACTCTGGCACAAACGGGTTCAGGGCGGAGGCGGGCTTATAGCATGGATTGGCCGGATGGGGGGGATTCGGTGAGGTCAACGTCCGATGCACGCGCGACCGGGTCATCTTTGGGCATTGATCGCGCGCACATACCCCGTCGACCCATAGTCCAGGATTTTGCGATCGGCGGTAACAAGAACGGCACCCAAATGGCGGGCTGTCGCGACGATGATCCGATCTGCGGCATCGCCATGCAGTGCACCGGGCAGAGAATTGCCGTCCATGATAACGGGGATCGAGAACGACGCTCACCCCGGCCCGCAAATCACCCAAGCGCCGCCTCGCCATAGCCCTCGGCATCCCGCGCGCCGATGACCGAGCGGGGCAGCAGGAAAATCAGGGGCACGGCGATCAGGGTGGTGGCGGCATTGGCGATCACCAGCGTTTCGAAGGAGACGTGATACTGGTCAAGCAGCTTCGAGCCGAACCAGTCGGTGCCGGAGAGCGCGAGATTGCGGATGCTGAGCATCAGCGAATAGCCGAGGCCCTCGCTGCCGACCGGCGTCGCCCGCACCGCCAGATCCATCAGCGCCAACTCGGCAATCGTGCCGCCGAAGCCGTTGATCCCGTCGATCAGCGCGGCATGATCCCAGGAGGTATAGGAAACATACATCAACGTCAGCCCCGCCCCCAGGGTCAGGCCACCGACGAGCAGCGTGCGCAGGGCGAAGCGTCTGCACAGCCAGCCATAGCACAGCGCCGAGGCCACGCCCGAGATGCTGCCGATTAGCTGCAACATGCCCTGGTCATGCGTGGTGAAGTGCAACTCGTTCTGCTGCTTGTAAAAAAGGGCGGTGCCGAAACCGGGGGCGATATAGAAAAGCGCCATCAGACCGACCGCCGCCCACATCGTTCGCGCGGTCGCGATATTGGCAAGCTGTCCACGCGCCTTGGCCAGAACCTCGGCCGCGCCCAGGTGTTGGCGTTGTTCTTTCAGAAACAGGAAGGCGACCGGGACGAGCAGCAGCATCACGCCGCCACACGCGCCAGCGGTCCAGCCAAAGGCGATGCTGGCGAGATAGCCCGCGATCGGGCCGTTGACGATGCCGCAGCCCTGCATCACCACCTGACGGATCGCCGTCAGCCGCCCCGACCCGGCAATCGCATGGGCCGTTTCCACCAGGAAACCGCCGATCACCGTGCTCGCGACGACCATGAAAACATTGATCACGATCGCGATGCGCAGGAACGCGTGATAATCGTGTGGGGTCATGGCGAGCGCAAACCAGGCCAGCGCCGCGCAACCAGCACTCAGCAGGATATAGCTGCGGCGTCGACTGCCGAAGATCGGGAAGGCGTCGGTGACGATGCCGGCCAACGGCTTGAGGTACCACGCCAGACTCGCCCAGAAGAAGAAAGCGGCAGTTGCCGTCCGCGTCTCATGCAACTCGTTCTTAAGCAGATTTTGCAGCGGCAGATGGGCGAGCACCCCGGTCTGCGCGAGGGTCGTGGCGAGCACGCCTGCACCGATCACGATCCCGGCATGGATCAGGGCCGCTCTCGGCCTCTCATCAGGCATCGGTGGCGAGGACATTGCGGGGTATCAGAGCCTTGTCTTGAATTCGTCGCCGACGCTCAGGCGCCGCTCCCATTATAGTTCGCATGGCGGGCATCGGCGTGTTTCAGCACTAATACCCGATCGCGCAGCGACCGCAACCGCGCATCATCGATGCCAAGATCGTTCAGCGCGTGCAGGGTTGAGAAGAAATATTCGGCGCAGGGACCAAAGCAGCCGGTTGCCGTCGCCAGCGCCGTCGCGACCGCTTCATCCGCCAGCCGTCCGGCGTAATGGGCGTGTCGACGATTGACGACGAAAGTCAGGCCGCGCACCACACCCTGCCCCGGGCAATGGATATCAACCCAACGGGGCACGTAGGCGCCGTTCATCATCTCCCGCCGCCAGACGATCATGAGTTCGGCCGCAACGTCGGCAGCCGGGATGCGAAAGGCCACTCCCTTGCACGAACCACCCGAATCGAGCCCGAGGACGAGGCCGGGACGTTCAAGACTGCCGCGCATCAGGCTGGTCCAAAGGCAGAACCGGCGATGCCAGCCCTGTATCCGTGCCAATCGCGTCTCGGCGTGACGAAAGGCAGGATTCCAGATCAGCGAGCCATAGCCAAAGAGCCAGACATCGCCCCCTTCCGGCGGTCGCTTCGCCAGCGTCTCGTTCAGCGAGGCACGCAACTGATCTTCCGACCAGACGGGCGGATGGCCATCCAGCGCGCGGAAATTGCTGAAGGCATTGCCATTCAGGATCTCGTCGCGGGTCAGTTTCACAGCTATATCGAGGGGCGGCATCAAGACACTTTGGGATAGGTTCGATCACGATGATAACGCGATCCGACCATAAGTTAATCCCAAAATTTCCAAAATATTGGATGTTTTGCCTTTTATAACATCTGTCGTGACAATTTTACGACGGCAACCCGGCCCCTTGAGGAGAGCCCGGGTTGCGCGCGGCACACGCGTCGCGCGTGATCAGTACATGTGCTGACCGCCGTTGATCGACAGGGTCGAGCCGGTGATGAAGGCGGCTTCGTCGGCAACAAGGAACAACACGCCGCGTGCGATCTCGCTGGCGTGCCCAAGACGACCGACCGGGACCTTGGCGACGATCTTCTCAAGCACATTCGGGGGCACGGCGCGGACCATCTCGGTATCGATATAACCGGGCGCGATCGCATTGACCGTAACACCCTTGGTAGCACCTTCCTGGGCCAGTGCCTTGGTGAAGCCGTGGATGCCGGATTTTGCCGCCGCATAATTGACCTGGCCATACTGGCCCGCCTGACCATTGACCGAACCGATATTGACGATCCGGCCGAAATTGCGCTCACGCATATTATCGATGACGAGGCGCGAAAGATTGAAGCACGATGTCAGATTCGTGCGGATGACTTCATCCCATTGCTGCGGCGTCATACGGTGGATCACGGTGTCGCGGGTGATGCCGGCATTGTTCACCAGAACTTCGACGGGGCCGAGATCCGCGGCGATGCGCTCGATCCCGACCTGGCAGGCTTCAAAGCTGGAGACGTCGAATTTATAGACCTTGATGCCTTCCTTCTCGGCAAAGGCATTGGCGACGTCGTCGTTACCGGCGTAATTGGCGGCGACTTTATAGCCAGCATCGCGAAGGGCGATGCTGATCGCGGCACCGATACCGCGTGTTCCTCCGGTGACCAAAGCGACACGTCCCATTTTCTTTCTCCTTTAATCTTAGGGTCACGCCCAAAGGAAATACTCACGAAACCACCATGGTCCCGACGATGAACACGTAGGAGCCGCTCGCGAGGGGAGGGACATCGCCCCTCCCCTCGCAAAGCCTGCTGACTTTACCTCTCTACGCACATAGCAATGCCCATACCGCCACCGATGCAAAGGGTGGCAAGACCCTTCTTGGCATCCCGCTTGATCATTTCGTGCAGCAGCGTAACGAACACGCGGGCTCCCGAAGCGCCGATCGGATGACCGATCGCGATGGCGCCGCCATTGACGTTCACCTTCGCCGGATCCCAGCCCATCTCCTTGTTGACGGCGCAGGCCTGCGCCGCGAACGCCTCGTTCGCCTCAATCAGGTCGAGATCTGCGACCGACCAGCCAGCCTTCTTCAGCGCGGCGCGGCTTGCCGGGATCGGGCCGGTGCCCATGATCGCGGGATCGACGCCATTGGTTGCCCAGGAGGCAATTCGCGCAAGTGGTGTAATGCCACGGCGGGCGGCCTCTGCCGCCGTCATCAGCACAACGGCAGCCGCACCATCGTTGATGCCAGAGGCGTTGCCTGCGGTCACCGAGCCGGTCTTGACGAAGGCGGGGCGAAGCTTCAGAAGCGAATCCAGCGTCGTGCCATGGCGCGGAAACTCATCGGTATCGACAACCACATCGCCCTTGCGGGACGACACGGTGACAGGAACAATCTCGTCCTTGAAGCGACCCGCCTTCTGGGCTGCTTCGGCGCGATTTTGCGAGGTGAGGGCGAACCCGTCCTGATCATCGCGGGTAATCCCGAATTTCTCGGCAACGTTCTCGGCAGTTTGCCCCATGTGATAGCCATGGAACGCGTCGATCAAACCATCCTTGAGCATGGTGTCGACCAGTTCGAGCGCACCCATCTTGGTGCCGTTGCGCAGGTGCGCCGCGTGCTGCGCCTGGCTCATGCTCTCCTGACCGCCGGCGATGACGATGGAGGAATCGCCGCAACGCAGCGCCTGATAGCCAAGCGCGATCGCCCGCAGACCTGAGCCGCACAATTGGTTGATGCTGTAGGCGGTGCTCTCGACCGGCAGCCCGGCGTTGATCGCGGCCTGACGCGCAGGGCCCTGACCCTGGCCTGCCCCGAGAATCTGGCCGAGGATCACTTCGGAGACTTCTGCGCCATCGACATTGGCGCGACGCAGCACTTCGCGCACCACGGCGGTGCCAAGCACGTGGGCCGGAAGTGACGACAGCGCGCCATTGAAATTACCGACCGGGGTCCGGGCCGCGCTGGCGATGATGATGTCGGACATCTTGCAATTCCTTTAAGTTGACAGAGGCGGCGTTGCGGCTCGACCGCTGTCGGGGCATCGCGCCCGAGGCGACAGGGAGGAGGCACGGGAGTGCCACCAATTGTCCTTGATTTATCACATTGACCCGGCGAATTCCCGCCCAATATCGACGAATTCCGCGATTGCGGTCCGCACAGCAGATCTGTCGGATCTAGTCACTCACCCAAGCCAGCATCTGTTGCGCAATCGGCTCCCAGACGGGCCGGCGCGAGCGGACTGCGGCGACGAGGCCGATATGGCCTGTCGCCTGCTCGATCATTGAAACGCGTGGCAATCGCGCCGCGAGCGGTCGCGACGAGGCTGCGGGGACCACTTTATCGAAGCTTGGAATAACCATCAGGACCGGTCGCTCGATCCGGCTTGGCTCCACCAATCTTCCGGCGACACGCCAGGTGCCTGCCGCAGGCTCGTTGCGACCGTACCAGCGTGTCAGACAATCCCGCGCCACCGGCAGCGCTAGCGGCACCCCGTCATTGGCCCAATCCTCGGTCGCAACGAAACGGCGAGCCTCGGCGGATTCGGGATCGAGTTCGCCGAAGCGGCTGAATTTGCGAATTGCGAGCTGCGGATCGTTCATGACGAACAGCGCTTGCAAGACATCGGTCGGGATCTCGCCAAGCGGGGCAAAACTGGTCTCCATCAGGCCCGACAAGGCGCTCACCATCGCCGGTGGCACTGTTGCGCCAGCGTGAAAATCCCATGGTGTCGCGATCAATACCGCCCCCGAGATATCGCGCTGATGTCGGCTCGCAAGTGCTAGGGCAAACAAGCCGCCCATGCAGTAGCCGATCAGCCCGATTCTCCTGTCGCCGGCAAGTGCGATCGCCGCCTCGAAGGCCTGATCGAGTCGCCCCGCAATGTAATCGGTAAGATCGAAGCCACGTTCGACCTCTCCGGGGATGCCCCAGTCGATCAGCAGGCAACGCAGTCCGCGACTGCTCAGGAAGCGAAGAAAACTGCGCTCTTCGTCGATATCCAGGATATAGGCGCGATTGACCAGCGACGGTATCACCAGAACGGGGACGCCGTCTGCTGGGCCATAGTCGATAAGCCGGGTTCCGCCCTCCTGCCAGATGGTTGGGGGTTCGACGAGGCTGCGGCGATAGGGATGGCGGCGGTAACATTCGACCCCCGCCAGAAATCGTTCCGAACGCCGCCGCAACTCGACATCGACCGCCGCGCCAAGGTCAGCCGGTTCGATTCCGTCGAGCGCTTGGAGAAGGTCTTGGACCTGATCGTTGAGCGCCGGATTCCAGGGCAGCAAGCCGCTCTTCAAGAATGGCAATGCGAGCCTGGAGCTCCCCCACACGGCGCCCGCCGTCATCAGGTGCAGCAGCAACGGGCGCGGACCCTGGCGGGGGAGCGGCGGCGGTTGCGGTTCCGGATGCGGTGGCGGGCTCTTGCTTTGCGGCGTCATGTCCTGTTCTTACCGGCGGCTCGGGACGCCCCGGCTGCCGCATCGTATGATCTGCCGCAGCCTGGGTGGCCATAGTCCACCAGCCTTGCCAAAAGGCCGCAGACGTCGTGACATTGCCACTGACAATCTGCAGCATTCGGGTAAGGCTCTCGGTGAGTTCCGGGTCCGAGGCAGTTTTGGCTACCTGATCCTGCCACAACTCGACGTACCGGCGAGCCAGAGATTCGAGATCCGGCGGCGTTGACATGGTGCCGACTATACCCGACCGCATCGCCGATGCAATTGTCCGCAGCGTGAAGTTTGCAATGCAACGAAGTCTGTGGCGGATTCGTCTGACGTTTCTGTTATGGTACCGTCTCCGATCAGGAATAACGCTTCCATCCGCTTGAGGTAGACCGTCGATGACCGCCAAAGAACATCCTGCGCAGTCTCCCGTGATCATCAAGAAATACGCAAATAGGCGTCTGTATAACACCTCGACCAGCGCTTATGTGACGCTCGAAAATCTGAGCATGATGGTGCGCGAGGGACAGGAATTCGTCGTTTACGACGCCAAGACCAGTGAAGATATTACGCGATCGGTCCTGACACAGATCATCGTTGAAGAAGAGCAGAAAGGTGGACAGAACCTGCTGCCCATCGGCTTTCTGCGCCAGCTGATCGGCTTCTACGGCGGCAACATGCAATGGATGGTCCCGCGTTATCTCGACTATGCGATGAAGGCGTTCACCGTCAATCAAGAGCAGTTGAAGCAGAACATGCCCGCCGGCCTGGGGCAATTCTTCTCGCTGGCGCCGCTTGAAGAGATGAGCAAGCAGAATATCGCTATCTTCGAGCGCGCCATGCGGATGTTTACACCGTTCGCCGAAGGAGAGGGCAGCGCAGAACCGGCACCGCCTACAGCGGCGGAACCACCCTCCAACACGGCCCTGAAATCCCTGACCGACCGCCTCGACGCTCTACAGGCCCAGCTCGACTCGCTGCGCACGACGGGGAAGTGATCCGAGAGCGCAGAGGACTCCGATTTATCCCCTCCTACCGGTTCGCCCCTGGGACCCAGAGGACATCATTGGCGCCGTCGTCGTTGACGCGGCGGCTGAGGACGAAGAGATGATCCGATAGGCGGTTCAGATACTTGACCGCCTCGGGGTTGACCGGATGCAGGGCCGCAAGCTGGGTGGCGTGGCGCTCGGCGCGTCGCACAACGGTTCTGGCCAGATGAAGGTAGGCGCCGAGCGGCGATCCTCCCGGCAGGATAAAGGACTCAAGCGGTTTCAGGCGCGCATTCATGACGTCGATTTCCTGCTCCAGCCGATCGACCTGGCTGCTCAGGATGCGCAAACCGCCGCTGCCGCGCCGGCCATCCTCGGGCGTGGCCAGATCCGCACCAAGATCGAACAAATCATTCTGGATGCGTGCCAGCATATCGTCGCTTTCCCGGTCGCGCCCGGTATGGAGCCGGGCGATCCCGAGCACGGCATTGGCCTCGTCCACGGTGCCGTAGGTTTCGACCCTGGGGTCGTGCTTGGGAACGCGTGCGCCATCGGCAAGTGAGGTTTCGCCCTGGTCGCCGCCGCGGGTGTAAATTTTCGTAAGCTGGACCATCGAATCCTCCGGGTATGGTTTATGTTGCGATGGTATACGCGTCGTGACGCATTCGGACCATGCCGACAGCGCGGATCGGAATCGTTGTTCGGACTAGTGTCAGGGTCATGGCGCAGGCCACACTTCGGTCGGGACAGCTGACGACGGCAAAAATACGAGGAGAATCGCTTTGCTGACACGCCGGGACGTCGGAACACAAAGGTGGCACTGCGAAGGGCGTGCCCTCGCGGTCCTTCTGCTCGCCGCAATACTGGTCCCGATAACACCAAGCATTGCTGCGCCCGCCGCTGGCCCGGCGATTCCCACGCCCTTGCAGGGCAAGGACCTGGGCGACCTCTCGGCGCGACTGCTGCCGGCCGTCGTCAATATCTCATCGACTCAGCTCACCAAGGCAGCGGCGCCCACACCGGGTCAGGATGTCCCGCAATTCCCGCCAAACTCGCCCTTCTACAAATTCTTCAAGGATCTTCATCCAGAGCAGAAAGACGGGGCGCCAAATTCGACGGAGAAATCGATCTCGCTGGGCTCCGGTTTTGTGATCGATGGCAGCGGTCTGATCGTGACCAACAATCATGTCATCGAGGGTGCCGACAAGATCACGGTGATCCTGCAAAATCACGGCACACTATCGGCAAAACTTGTCGGTCGCGATGTGTTGACGGATCTCGCCCTGCTGCGCGTGTCGCCGCCGCATCCGCTGCCCTCTGTTGCATTTGGCGACAGCGAGATGGCACGGGTGGGCGATTGGGTGATCGCGATCGGCAATCCCTACGGCCTC
Organism: uncultured Rhodospirillales bacterium; assembly: GCA_903923205.1. Lineage (GTDB taxonomy): Bacteria > Pseudomonadota > Alphaproteobacteria > ATCC43930 > CGMCC-115725 > CAIXXC01. The sequence continues at coordinate 25,399 of CAIXXC010000002.1, forward strand.
GGTGGCACCATGACTGCCGGCATCATCTCCGCCAAGGGGCGGCCGATCAATGATGGCGGCCCCTATGATGATTTCCTGCAAACCGATGCCGCCATCAACAAGGGGAATTCAGGCGGCCCGCTGTTCAACCTCTCAGGCGCAGTCATCGGCATCAATTCTGCGATCTTCTCGCCATCGGGCGGCTCGATCGGCATCGGTTTTGCCATTCCCGCCGTGATTGCCCGCCACGTCATCGACGAGTTGAAGCATCATGGCCATGTCCGCCGTGGCTGGATCGGCGCTCGGGTGCAGAATATCGACGCGGAAATGGCTGAAGCCCTCGACCTTTCCACGACGAGCGGCACTTTGTTAGGCGCACTCGTGCCGGGGAGCCCGGCCAGCCGAGCGGGCTTGCGTCAAGGCGATATCATCACCGCCGTCGGTGACCGCCCTGTACGCGATCTCCGGCGGTTTCGACGTGCCGTCTATGATCTTCCGCCCGGCAGCAAGGCGACTGTCGCCTTGCTGCGCGACGGACAGGCCAAGGCCGTGAATGTCACCTTTGGGGATGCTGCCGTGTTCGAGCCGCAGACGGTGACACCCGATTCGACGACAACTGTAGCGGTTCCAGGAAAGCCTCCTGCGCCGCCGGTCACTAAATTGCTGGGTCTGTCCGTGGCAGCGCCGACGGCGGCGTTGCGTGACCGTTTCCAGCTTTCAGATCAGGCGAAGGTGGTTGTCACCGATCCGGGCCGCGCCAACGCCCTTCTGGGCGGGCCGCTGGCGCCCGGCGACGTCATCGTCGAGGCTGACGGCATTGCCTTGCACAAGCCAAACGACCTTTCGGCGCGAGTAGCCGAGATGCGCCAGGATGGCCGCAAGTCAGTTCTGCTGTTGATCGACCGTGGCGGCGATCTCCGCTACGTGACGCTTGGTCTGATGTAGCGATCCTGACCAGAACGACCTGCCGCGCAAGGGCGCGCGTGGCAACCTTATGTCTTGAAGACGTAGCGAAACATCGATGCGTCGTCAGCACTCTCGAACTCGAGCCCCATGACGCATTTTTTATTCTCGGAAAACGTGCAGTATTCGTATTCGCCAAGCACGTTGTTCTTGACCCAGTCGAACAGCTCTGGCTTGGTCCGCGACAACTCGACCTTGAGCTTCCAAAGGCAGGACGAGATCGAAAAATCGGTGTCGGAATACTTCGTGTCAAACAGCTTCGAACGGTGCCAGTTCGTCCGGCTCCATTTCTCGGCAAAGATGCGATGATCATTCTTTAAGGCGAAGGATATCGACAGGTCGGTCGAGAGCAAGTCACGCTCCGTACCGCCCCCGACATGGCCAAGCAGTGAGAAGTCGATTTCCGAGAAGGCCGAAAGCGGCATCAATTTCTCGGTGGCATTGAAACGAGCCTGCGCCGCCCCGGCACAGTTCTTCGCCACCCACTCAAGCACGAAGCGGCGTACGTTTATCCGTTCAAGATCGGGCCACCCATCCGCACCCGGGGGGTTGTAAAAGAACCTAATATTATCAAGCGGATACAAAAAGGTCACGAGCGCTGTCCTTGAGCCGTATACCGTCGGAACGCCGTATCCGTCCCTACACTGTTTCGACTATAAACCTCTCTGCCAAGGAATTGAAATACTTCTCTCTTTCGATTTTATTGGCTAAAGCCCGGTAATTCATCGACGTTGGAGCGTTAACGTGGCCATGATGCCTCATTTGACGGCGACTAAGGCAGGATGAACTACATCGGCAGCCGTATTGCCCCTCCTCGGAGCGGGCCGCTGTTCGTATTGGGGGAGCGTGCGGACAAGACCGCTATACGATCTCGATCTCGCGACCCTGGATTAAGCGCCTGGAAAATATTTCGCGGTCGAGAGTCGCGGGTTCCATGATCTCAACCCCTGCGAACAGATACCCCCAGGCATCGCGATGACAGTAATCCACCTCCCCTTTGCGCCACCCTATGACTGGGCAGCCATGTCCAGCTTTCTAAAGAGTCGTGCAATTCCCGGTGTGGAATGTGTCGATGCTTCTGGTCATTACCATCGGCTGATTCTTACCGGCGGCGTGCGGGGGACAATCTGCGTGTCACCGGAGCCTGATACGACAACGCTTCGGCTGTCCATCTCTGGAGCGATGGCCGCCCATCATCATGCTATTGTCAATCGGGTAAGGGATATCTTCGATCTGGCGGCGGATCCTCAGGCGATTGCCGGTGTACTCGGCCGTGATCCGGACCTCGGCCCGCTGCTCCACATCAGACCTGGGCTGCGCGTCCCCGGCGCCTGGGATGGTTTCGAGCTTGCGATCCGGGCGATCCTCGGCCAGCAGATCACTGTGGCGGCGGCAACCCGTCTCGCCGGCAAGCTGGTGGCCCGCTTCGGTGTGCCCCTGGACAATCCCTGGTGCCCCTTTCTGACCCACGCCTTTCCATCGCCAGATATAATTGCCGAGTCTGACCTCTCCGTTCTCGGCATGCCCGCCAGTCGTGCCCGCGCGCTGTCGGCATTGGCGACCGTCGCGCGCGCGGAGCCCGACCTGTTCGCAATCGGCAGCGCCCTTGAAACCAGCATTGCCAGGCTGAAGACCGTCAGGGGGATCGGAGACTGGACCGCCCAATACATAGCAATGCGCGCACTGCGCCAGTCTGACGCGTTTCCCGCTGCCGATATCGGCTTGATGCGCGCCCTATCCGACGCGAAGGGCATCCGCCCGACCCCGACCGAACTGCTCGCCCGAGCCGAATCCTGGCGGCCTTGGCGCGCCTATGCCGCACTGCATCTCTGGATGTCGGAGGTATCCGTTACCGGCTCGCCTCAGTGACCCTTCCCTTCAGGAATTCCGCGCCATCAGACCGCCATCGACCGGGATGATCGCCCCGGTGACATACCGCGAGCCCGGGAGACAGAGGTTGAGACTCATCTGCGCGACCTCAGACGCAAGACCGAAACGTTTGATGACAAGCCGGCGCTTGCAGAATTTGGTGCGGTCCTCCGGTGGCATGAATCTCGTCAGGTCCGTTTCGATCGGACCAGGACACAGGCAGTTCGCGGTGATGCGGTCACCACCCAACTCGACCGCCATCGCCCGGGTCAACGCCACGACGCCACCCTTGCTGGCGCTATAGGCACTAAGGGTTGCCGAAGCGCCGAGGCCCTCGATCGAGGCTATATTGACGATCCGCGGCTCGGGCGCTTGCCTCAGCCAGGGCAGTGCGGCGCGGACAAGCCGCTGATAGGCGGCGAGATTGATCGACATCGTCAGATCCCAGACGTCGTCATAGCGTTCGTCGTCGAAGCTTGCGAAGCGACCGATCCCGGCATTGTTGACGATGATATCCAGACGACCGAAGCGGTCCGCGATATCAGCGATCATGCGGGGAATCGGTTCGCGTTTGCTAAGATCGACCGCCCAGGCAGCCGCCTTGCCGCCCCACGCGGCAATCTCCGCCACCACCGCATCGGCGCCAGGCCCGTCACGATCAACCACCGCGACGGTCGCGCCCATCGCAGCGAAAAGTTCCGCCGTCGCCTTTCCCATACCATGGGCAGCCCCTGTGATCACGGCGACCGAGCCCGCGATCGAACGATCCGCGAGCATTGCCGCGACCGCAGCGTCCTGGGTCCCGGTCATCGATATTGCTCCTCGACCTCGAAGCGAAATCCCCTGCCATCGCGGCGAATGCGACCGGCCGTCGGCGTTGCGAAATGAGTCCCGATCACCAGGGTCGGCGTTTCCGCCAAGCGGCCAAAGACCTCATTCCGCGTGTGCGTCGCCTGGGCCGCGTCGTAATCGACACCTGAAGTCCAATCGGTATGGCCCATCTGGCAGGGATGGTGAACGAAATCACCGGTGATAAGCGCTTCCTGTCCTTTCGACACGATCTTGACGCTGACATGCCCGGGCGTATGGCCAAGGGTCGGCATCAGCGAAATCTCCTCGCACAGACGATGGTCGGTTTCAACCAGATCGACGAGGCCGGCATCGAAGATCGGTTTGATCGAATCGGCCATGACCGCGACCTGGGTCTCTCGCAGATAGGGCGATAACCCTTCCTGATCGGCCTGATCGGCCCAATGGGTGAATTCCTTGCGCCCCATCAGATAGCGGGCGTTGGCAAAGGTCGGGACCCATTTGCCATCGACGAGCATGGTATTCCAGCCGACATGATCGAC
>CAIXXC010000003.1 GCA_903923205.1 uncultured Rhodospirillales bacterium
CTGGCGGAGACAGAGGATGGCAGCCTGTCGTTGGGCGTCGCGGCTGAAAGGCTCGGGGTGCCGATCACAACCCTGTCCTTCCACATCGCCGCCCTGGAAAGCCAAGGCATCGTCCGCTCCGAACGGCGCGGCAGATTTGTGTGCTACACGATGAATCCCGACGTGTTGAAGACGGCGATCAATTTCCTCACGGTTGAACTGGGATTGGCGGGCAAGAGCGCGGCGGAGCCTCGTCCCGCCTTGCCGCGGGCACATGACGCAAACGCCACCGCCATTCAACCGTTCAACATCCTTTTCATCTGCCGGAACAACGATGGGCTCTCGCTGATCGCGGAATGCATCCTGCACGAGGTCGGTCATGGTATGTTCCATGCCTTCTCGGCCGGTCTGGCGCCGGCCGGGGACCCGCGGCCAACGGTGGTGGCGAAGCTGCGCGCGCTGGGCCACGATGTGTCCCGCCTGGCATGCGGATCCTGGCATGACTTCGCGCGCCCTGATGCGCCGGTGCTGGACTTTGTCATCTGGCTCGACGAGCCGGTCGACCCCTGGATCACGTCGCAATTTCCCGGCAGGCCCGTGATGGCAAGCTGGCCGTTGGGTGGCCAGTCGGCTGACGTGTTCTCGGAGGGTGCCGAGACCACGGAACTCAATGCACTCTATGACCGCCTGCACAGCCGCATCGGCATTTTCGTCAGTCTTCCCCTCGCGTCTCTCGATAAGGCGACGCGCAAGAACGAACTCGAAGCCCTCGGCACGCTGAAGAATGCGTGATTCCGGTATCGAATATCGTCGAGCCCCAGGGCGAAACTAGCCGAATGCAAAGGTCCTCCCTCCATACCGGCCTCGTCGCGCTGGTGATCAGCCTGGTGCTCTGCGTCCAGGCCGGCACGATCGTCAAACCCTGGCTGCTCGGTCTGCGCGACCGGATTGTCGAGCGCCGTACCGAGGCGGGGCAGTCGGCGCCGCTCGATGTCGTATTGATCACCGACACATCGGGACCGACCCAGTTTATCGGTAAAGACATGGGGGCCGGCTTCGAGGACGCCATCCGTGCCGGCGGCGCCGACAGAGACGTGCGTATGGTCATCCGCAATGACGAAGGCCGGGCTGCTGCCGCGGTTGCGTTGGCGCAAGGATCGGCGGCTGGCTTTCATACGCTGGCCATTGTGGGCCCGACGGAGGCGATGGGGTTTGCGGGAGTGCGCGATGCGGCCAACGAGGGCGCGGTTGTCGCGCTCGCGCCGATCGGCAATCCGACCGAGACCGCCAACGGAGACTGGACGTTCACGCTGCAGCCCGAGGCGTTCAAAAACGGGTTCATGCTTGGTCGCATGGTGCAGCGGATCACCGACGGACCGCAGATCGTTCAACTTGTTGCCGAAGGAACGTCGGAAGAAGGATTCTGGAACGGCCTCGTGCAGTCCTACATGGACGTCGCGTCGCGCAGCAACGTTTCGGGTGTGATACAGGCGCGTCTCGTCTGGCCCGCGCAACCGACGCCGGCGGCAATCGAGGACTTGATCGGGCGGGCCGTCTACAGCGACGCGATCGTGATCTCGCTCCCGATGGATGCCGCGGCAATCGCGGTCCAGCAGTTGCGGGAGTTCGGCTATGCGGGCCCGATCATGACCGAAGGGGAAGCATCCCTGGAATTCTTTGCCCAGCGGTTCAAGGACGAGCCGCGCGAAGCCCTGAAACTGGGCTATTATACCGACGGTATCGTCAGCCTCGTGCCCTTCACCCCCAGCGTTGGCAGTTCGGAAAGCCAGCGGCTTATCAATATCTACCGGGCCGGGCATGACGGCAACGACCCGAGCTGGGCTTATGCCTACGGCCATGACGCCGGCTTGCTGATTTCGAGCTTTATCGCCGATCAAAAGGCGCAAGGCACATTCTCGCTCGAGAATCCGGGCGCGATGCAACAGGCGTTGCAGAAATTCCTCAAGACCCTGAACGGCGCGAGCCGCAAAACCACAGGCTTCACCGGCGCGCTTGATTTTGCTGCCGGCAACCAGCGCAACATCTCGCCAAAACTCGTTGTGTACGGCGAGCGCCAGCAAATCCCCTATCCGATTCAGATCAGCAACGCGCCGCGGTTGCCGCTCGACACCAGGCGCAATCCCGATGCGATCCGGATCGATCCAGTGGAATATCCGCTGATTCCGGTGGTGCGGATCGGCATGAACATCCGCGAACTTGTCAACGTCAACTTCGACACGGGCACGTTCGAAGCCGCTGTCGACATCTGGTTCAAATCCGCCGGTGCGGTGCAGATCGAGGATTTCCTGTTCCTCAATCAGGTCGGCGCCTTGAAGAGCGTGACGATCGAGAACGAACAGAAGAGCGATGATGTCTCCTATCGGCGCTATCTGGTGCGCGGGTCGTTCCGCTTCAGCCCCAGCCCCAGCGATCTGATTCTCGACGGCACCGCGCTGCCGATCTCCTTGCGGCACCGCACGCTGACGCAAGAACAACTCACCTTCGTCGTCGATCCCGAGATGTACCGGCGCGATGTGATCGTCTCCTCCGCCGGCAGCCAGGACGGGTGGGTCGACGGCTTCAGGCTCAACAGGTCGTTGCTCGCGGTGGATGATCGCACTGACAAGGCGCTGGGCAATCCGACAGGCAACGGCGGCGCGCTGACCTATTCGATCGCCAATTTTCGGGTAGACCTCAAGCGCAACACATCGACTGTGACGTCGCAACTCGTCAGTTCCCTCGGGGC
>CAIXXC010000004.1 GCA_903923205.1 uncultured Rhodospirillales bacterium
ATCCCGATCACCATGGAACCGTATGCCATCGGTCGGGTTCATTCGGCCCCGAGGGGATTGCGCTCGAGGGAAAGCAGCACCTCGCCGTTTCGCACGATCTCGCCGGGGACAAAGAGATGACCGCGAAGTTCTGCGCGCAAGTCCTTGAACGCAATGCGCCGGCGCTTGCGATTCTCTGGCTCGCCAATCCCGATCTCACGCTGCATCACCATCCGCTTGGGTCGCCCGAACATCTCGACGCGCTTCGTGGCGTCGATGCTCTGGTAGGGTCGGTCGTATCGACGATCGAACGGACGTCCGGTCGCTACGACACCCTGCTGATGGTCGGGTCAGATCACGGGCATGAGACGATCGGGAAGTCCATTCACATCGGCAACTGGATCGCCTCGGTCGGCTACGCCGCCGAGATCCGGGATGGACGAATTGCGGTCGCTTCCCAGGGCAATTCGGCATTGCTCTACGTGGCCAGGAGCATTCAGCCCCGCATGGGTCCGCTGCTTGCGCGGATGGCGCGGCAGCCCTGGGCTTGCAGGATCTATGCGATGGAGGAACTCGCAGAGTTGAAGTTTCCGACCGATGGGGATCTCTTCGCGGCTGTCGACACGGCACGAACGCAAGAGCTGAACGCGTATGGCGTGCAAGGCGCGCGCTGGATGGTCGAGGATGGTGAAGAGCAACCGGAAATCGGTTGTGGACAACACGGCGGCCTCGGCCCGCAGGAAACCAACCCGTTTTTGCTGCTCGCCCATTCCGGCATCCCGGCATCGCGTGTTCAAGGGCCCACGAGTCTCGTTGATATTGCGCCCACGATTCTGGATTTTCTGGGCGTGACCTATGAAGGGCTACCGGGAAAGTCGCTTTTCAAATAAGGCGACATTTGTAAAACGGAGTCAAGAAATTGCCTGGTTCGACGACCGCACTTCAGGATGACTCGTCACCCAAATGTCACGATATCCACAGATATTGGGGACAACTTTGTGGACAACCCAATTTGATCGCTCTGAAAGGGGCATATTGGCGCGCGAACAAATAACCTGGGCACAGATTGAGCAGCTTATTTGCCCTCTTTTTTTGAATGCATCTTTTTAGAGGTCTTTGATCCGGGCGCGCGGGCGTTCGCTTTCTTGCCCAGATGGAAATCGCGCCTGAGGGTTGCAAGTCGCTTCTGGAGAGCAGTTTCATCAACGCGCACGCGCGCGATTTCGCCGCGATAGACCTCGCCGGAGTTTCCGTCAAGCGTCAGGAAATCACCTTCGCGCAATTGGACCTCGCCAAACTGAATCGTGTTGTCGGACGCGTTGATCTTAAGCGAAGTGCATCCGACAAGGCACACCTTACCCAACTGCCGGGCGACGACCGCGGCATGCGATGTTCGCGCCCCGCGCTGGGTCAGCAGCCCTTCGGCGCCTTCGATGGCGGCGATATCATTTGTCTCGGCATCCTGACGCACCAGGATCACTTTGCGACCCTCCGCGTGCGCCCTGGCAGCGTGATCCGGGTTCAGGAGTATTTCTCCGGAAACGATGCCGGCACACGCAGTCATTGCGGTGGCGAGGTGCGCCTCATCGAGCGACACATCGTCGTTTGACTCGAGCCGAACAGACTGAAGGTCGCTGTTTTTCAATCCTTCCGTTCGAGCCAGCGCTGTCGCGTGGTCAATCGTCCCCTCGTCGAGCAGGTCAAGGGCAATGCGCGCCGCGGCAATCGGTGTGCGCTTTCCCGAACGCGTCTGTAGCAGGTACAGCGTGCCTTCCTGAACCGTAAACTCGAAGTCCTGCATATCGCCGAAATCCTTCTCAAGGATCGCAGTTGATTCTTCCAGTTTCTTCCACGCTTCGGGGGCAACGGCGGCGAGCGCTTCGTGGCCATGGGCATTTCGCCTGCCGGACACCACATCC
>CAIXXC010000005.1 GCA_903923205.1 uncultured Rhodospirillales bacterium
CATGGCAGCCATGCCGACCACGCCGCGACCTATGAGCGGATACGAAGGGTGGAAAAGAACCACCATCACGCCATCGGCGTCATGGCGGATTTGCAAGGCCCCAAGCTGCGCATCGGCACCTTCCTTGACGGCAAGATCGATCTTCCAAACGGCGCCCGTCTTCGGTTCGACCTTGATCCGACGCCTGGTTCGTCAACGCGGGTATGCCTGCCCCATCCTGAAATTTTTGCAGTCCTGAAGGAAGGAACCGAACTGCTTGTCGATGATGGCAAAGTCAGGCTGCGGGTCGTCCAAGCCGGCAAGGAGACGGCGGAGGTCATCGCCATTACCGGGGGCACGATATCCAATCGCAAGGGCGTAAATGTGCCGAACGCAGTATTGCCAATTTCAGCCTTGACCGCCAAGGATCGCTCCGATCTTGCTTTCGCGCTGGAACTTGGGGTCGATTGGATCGCGATGAGCTTTGTCCAGCGTCCCGCCGATGTCGCCGAAGGTCGAGCACTGATCGATGGCCGCGCCTTCCTCCTCGCGAAGATCGAAAAGCCTGCCGCGCTCGATGCGCTCGAAGACATCATTGCGCTGTCGGATGGCATCATGGTGGCTCGCGGCGATCTCGGTGTCGAGATGCTGCCGGAGGACGTTCCCGTCATGCAGCGTCGTATCATCCATGCCAGCCGGGCCGCCGGAAAGCCCGTCATCGTCGCGACCCAGATGCTGGAGAGCATGATCAAGGCGCCGACACCGACCCGGGCGGAAGCCTCGGACGTTGCCACCGCGATTTATGAAGGCTCAGACGCCGTCATGCTCTCAGCCGAGACGGCAGCCGGCGATTTCCCGACCGAGGCTGTGACGATCATGGACCGGATCATGAGCCGGGTGCAGACTGACCCGCTTTATTGGATCGGCCTTGATTCCGAACATCCGGACCATCGACCGACAACGGCTGACGCCATAACCGCTGCGGCGAAACAGGTTGCCGAGACCATCGGTGCGAGTGCGATCGTCACGTTCACGAGTTCAGGCTCGACCACCCTGCGGGCCGCGCGCGAACGGCCACGCGCGCCGATCTTGTGTGTCACGTCGAACCTCGCGACATCTCGCCGGTTGTGTCTGGCGTGGGGCGTCTATACTGTCGTCAGTCGCGACATCACGACGTTTTCCGAAATGGTGCAGAAGGCGAGCCGGATCGCCTATAGCCACGGTTTCGCGAGTGATGGAGAGCGGGTCGTGATCACGGCGGGCGTTCCATTCGGATCCCCGGGTGGCACCAATATTCTTCGCATCGCCGAAATCCAGGCCGCCGGATAGGAGGCGGCTTCGTCCGAAATGCGCAGGATCACACGCTCCTTCGCCCATGCTTCGACCGGATTGAGCGTTGAGGGCGGACGATAACGGCGCTAGACTTTCGCCAGCGACCGAGATCAGGACAACCCAGGATGGTAAGTACGCGTCAGCCATGAAGAACCCTATGCATAGTTTGAGCGGACTTCCCGGCTCTGTCGATCAGTCCGGAAATGGCGAGGATGCTGGCTTCAGCACACTTCACGAACAGGTTTACCAGACTGTTCGCCAGGCACTGACCGTGGGCCGGTTCGCCCCCGGACGCAGTATCAGCCTGCGGAGTCTCGCCGAATCCCTTCAGGTTGGTATCATGCCGGCGCGCGATGCGATTCGTCGGCTTTCTGCCGAGCACGCCCTTGAGGTCGGCAAAAATCGACGTGTCTCGGTCCCGATGATGACGCTGCCACAATTCGACGAATTGATGCGCGCTCGCCTGCTGCTTGAACCGGAATGCGCAGCGCGGGCGCTTGCCAATATCGACAAGGAACGACTAGCGCGGATCAAGGTTCATGATGCCACGATGAATCTGAGCTACTCGAATGGCGACGCCGAACAATATATGGCGGCGAATTACAAATTTCATTTCGAGATATACCGGGCCGCAGATTCCGATATTCTGGTGCCTCTTGTCGAAAGTATCTGGGTGCGCTTTGGCCCGTTCATGCGCACCGTCTATGGGATCGTCGGCACCGCCGAAATTACCGATAAGCACGAATTGGCAATCGATGCGATTGCTCACGGCGATGTTGAGGGGCTGAAGGCAGCAATTACCGCCGATATCATGGATGGCATGCAACTCCTTGGGCATAGCATCTTTCCGATCACTGAAATGCGGAGCAAGCAGCGATGACCCGGCCGACGGTTGTCGGCGCGGCAGCGGCGCTGGCTCAGCTTCCTGGCTGGACGGCGGTCGCAGGCCGCGATGCCATCGTTAAGTCTTTCAAATTCAAAGATTTCAACGTCGCATTCGGCTTCATGACACGGGTGGCGCTCGCCGCCGAAAAGCTCGACCATCATCCTGAATGGTTCAACGTCTACAACAGGGTCGATATCACGCTATCGACCCATGACGTGGGCGGGGTTTCAGCGCTCGACCTCAGACTAGCCAAGTTGATCGACGCGGCAGCCGCAGAAAACAGCCGTTGAGCGTCGAGAGTTTACCCCTAATACCAGTTCCGGCTGATTATAACCCATGTGCCCAGTCTCGCATTCCGATGGACATAATCGCCCACGGCTGATCGACGAGTTTGTTCCAGGCGTGGCAGCAATGATCGACGATATCGTCGTATGATTTGAAGATACGG
>CAIXXC010000006.1 GCA_903923205.1 uncultured Rhodospirillales bacterium
CACGATACGGTCGAGGATCGCGAAGTCGTCATCAAGTTTCCGCTGCCAGCAATGCTGCAAGATCAGGTCTTCCAGGCGGGCTTCATGAGAGAGGCCTGGATCGGAGCGTCGGTGCGGAGGCCCTGGGTCGCGCATTATCTTCCCATCTCGTCGGAACGACAGAGCCGCCTCTATCTGGTTCTCCCGTATTATCGCGGCGAGACGCTTGAACACCGTCTGCTGCGCACCCCACCGATCTCGTTCGCGGACGGCATGGGCATCGCGTTCAAGCTGTGCGCTGCTGTGCGCGATCTTGAAGCACTTCAGGTCATCCATCGCGACCTCAAGCCCGAGAATATCATTCTGCTGTCCAACGGCGATGTCCGGTTGCTGGATTTGGGTTTGGCCTATCTTCCCGGTCTTGACGACCCGGATGACAGCAGACTCGGTGGTACGACCCGGTACATGGCGCCCGAATTGTTCGGAAAGACCCCGGCAGGTCCGCGATCCGAGGTTTTTTCGCTCGGCGTCACAATCTACAGAATGTTCTCCGGCGGCGAGTTCCCCTTTGGCCGACGGGAACACTATCCGCTCGCGCGTCTGAGACCCGATATTCCTCCCTGGCTCGGCATGTGTCTCAAACGCGCGATCGAAATCGACCCGGAGCAACGCTTTGCCAGCGCCGAAGCTTTCTCCAAGGCGCTTGAAGAAGGCCTCTTACATGGCGAGAAGGATGGTCCTGGGGAGAAAAGCTGGGTCTCCTGGCGCCATTCGCGCCACGCCTGGCAACTGCTCAGCGTGATGCTTGCAGCGGCCTTGCTGATATCGGTTGCCGGTCGGTTGCTGCATTAATGAGGGTCCGGCGCTACGGTCGGGCGAAGTACGGGAGACTGGATCGCGCAACCTCGATCTGTATTGCAACGATCGATCACCTCCGCGGCGTTTTATGCAGGTTAATTTTATTGCCCGTCAGGAAACCTGCTGCTAGGGTCGACCCGTGGTTCCGGTGTCCTCCGGCCAGCTCAGTTTCCCAGGAATGGTGGGATGCCTCTAGCGCTACTTAAGCATGGTTTGTTCGGGCGTTTTCAAACTCCCAAACGGCAGATTCCCGCACCAAGACCACTCGCGAAATCCTATGATGTCGTCATCATCGGTGGTGGCGGCCATGGCCTCGCAGCGGCCTATTATCTTGCCAAGAATTTCGGTATCCGCAAGGTCGCCGTACTCGACAAGGGCTATATCGGCGGCGGCAATACGGCCCGCAACACCGCGATTATCCGCGCCAATTACCTGACCCCGGAAGGCGTCCTTTTTTACAAGGAATCCATGGAATTATGGGAGACCCTGAGCCAAGATCTCGACTTTAACATCATGTATTCCCAACGAGGGCACTTCACCCTCGCCCACACCGATGCAGCGATCCGGACGATGCGTTGGCGTGCCGAGGTCAACAAACAGCTTGGGGTCCAGTCCGAAGTCATCGGACTTGATGAGATCGCAGCGATTGAACCATCACTCAATCTTTCGCGAGATGTCCGCTATCCCATCCTCGGCGCACTCTGGCACCCCGTCGGCTCGACGGCTCGACATGACGCCGTCGCTTGGGGATACGCGCAACGCGCGGCGGAGATGGGCGTCGAAATCCATCAACTGACGGACGTTACCGGCTTCGAAATCAGCGGAAACCGGATCACCGGGGTCAAGACCAATCGCGGCGAAATCGCC
>CAIXXC010000007.1 GCA_903923205.1 uncultured Rhodospirillales bacterium
ATCATGATGGCGATAGGCCTTCCTCACTATCTGACAGTCGCGGCGATCCTGTTTTCGCTCGGTGTTCTTGGCATCTTCCTCAATCGGCGCAACGTGATCACCCTGTTGATGTCGGTCGAGGTGATGCTCCTTGCGGTCAATATTAACCTGGTGGCGTTCTCGGCCTTCCTGCACGACCTCGGAGGGCAGGTCTTCGCGCTCTTCGTGCTGACGGTTGCGGCCGCAGAGGCCGCGATCGGCCTCGCCATCCTGGTCGTCTACTTCCGGCGTCGCGGTTCTATCGCGGTCACGGATATCAATCTGATGAAGGGCTGAGCGATGTCGCTTCCCGTTGCCATTGTCTTTCTGCCCCTGATCGCTGCGGCAATGACCGGCTTGTTTGGCCGCAGCCTTGGCGACAAGCTCTCGCAGTTGATCACCTGTCTGGCCCTTCTTGCTGCGGCTGCCCTATCGTTGTTCGTGTTCCAGGATGCGGTTCTGGCCCATCATACACAGTCGATCGTGCTGCTCCGCTGGATCGATACGGGTCCGATGTCGGTGTCGTGGGGAATTCGGGTCGATAGCCTGAGTGCGGTGATGATGCTAGTCGTTACCGTCGTGTCGGCCATGGTCCATGTCTACTCGGTCGGCTACATGGCCCATGACAAGTCGATCCCGCGTTTCATGTCCTATCTCAGCCTCTTCACCTTCGCGATGCTGATGCTGGTGACGGCGGATAATTTCGTGCAACTGTTCTTTGGCTGGGAGGGGGTTGGTCTTGCCTCTTACCTGCTGATCGGATTCTGGTTCGATCGGCCAAGCGCCAATGCCGCCGCGATCAAGGCCTTTGTCGTCAATCGTGTCGGCGATCTCGGCTTCATGCTTGGCATCTTCGCGATTTTTGTCCTGTTCGGGACCTTTGACTTCACGCCCGTCTTCGCCGCCGCGCCACAAATGGTTGGCAAGACGATGGCGTTCCTCAGTTGGCATCCTGATGCGCTCACTGTTACCGGCATTCTGCTGCTGATCGGCGCGATGGGTAAATCGGCCCAGCTCGGCCTTCACACCTGGTTGCCGGACGCCATGGAAGGCCCGACACCGGTTTCGGCCCTTATCCATGCCGCGACGATGGTGACCGCCGGCGTGTTCATGCTGTGCCGGCTGTCGCCCTTACTCGAATACGCGCCCGTCGTGCTCAATACCGTTGTTGTCGTTGGTGCAACGACGGCGATATTTGCGGCCACAATCGGGTTGGCGCAGACCGATATCAAGCGCGTCATCGCCTATTCCACCTGCAGCCAGCTCGGCTACATGTTCTTCGCGGCGGGCGTCTCGGCCTATCCGGCGGCGATGTTCCACCTGACGACACATGCCTTCTTCAAGGCGCTTTTGTTCCTTGCGGCCGGTTCGGTAATCCATGCGCTCGGCGGCGAGCAGGATATGCGCAAGATGGGCGGGCTGTGGAAGCTGATCCCGATCACCTACGCGCTGATGTGGATCGGCAACCTTGCGCTTGCCGGGATTTACCCCTTCGCGGGTTTCTACTCCAAGGACATCATCGTCGACGCCGCCTACGCGGCGGGGTCAAGCTTTGGCTACTACGCTTTCATCCTGGGTGTTGCGGCAGCCTTCCTGACCAGCTTCTATTCCTGGCGTCTGCTGTTCATGACGTTCCATGGCAAGGCGCGGATGGATGCCCATAGGCTGTCCCATGTTCACGAAGCGCCCCCGGTGATGCTGGTGCCGCTGTTCGTCCTTGCGCTGGGCGCGATCTTTGCCGGCTATCTTGGATATGAATCCTTCGTCGGTGCGGGTCAGGCGGCATTCTGGGGTCCCTCCATTCTCATCCTGCCGATCCATCAGGCCTTGGCGAATGCCGAGCATCTCTCCTGGATGGTGACGCATGTGACGTTGATCGTTGGTGTCCTCGGGATCGCGCTTGCCTGGGTGTTCTATGTTGTCGCACCTGGTCTGCCCGGACAGGTCGCGGGCACATTCGCGCTGCTTTATCGGCTGTTCCTCAACAAATGGTACGTCGACGAGCTTTATCACGCCGTGTTGACGCGGCCGGTTGGAATTCTCGCGCGCTGGTTGTGGAAGGGCGGCGATCAACTCGTCATCGATGGCCTGACGACCGACATTCCCGTAGCGGCGACGCGAGCCTTGTCTATCCAGTTTAGCCGGCTCGAAACCGGGTACATCTTCCACTATGCCTACGCCATGCTCTTTGGCGTTGTCGGGTTGGTGTCCTGGTATCTGGTCGTCCGGCCTTAAGGCGCGCATCAGCATGTCACATCTTCTCTCGCTCGTCATATTCCTGCCGCTTCTCGGAGGCGGGATCATCCTCGGTCTGCGGGGCGAGGCCGAGGCCGTTGCGCGAAACGCGAAATGGGCCGGTTTGTGGACATCGTTAATCGTCTTCGGCCTGTCGCTGCTGCTCTGGACCGGGTTCGATACCCATGCCCCCGGTTTTCAATTCGTCGAGCAGGCCGAATGGGTGCCGGTCTACCACATCGGCTATCACCTTGGGATTGACGGCATCTCGCTGTTCTTCATCCTGCTGGCGACCCTGTTGACGCCGCTTTGCATCATCATCTGCTGGGATCAGGTCAAGGTTCGTGTCCGCGAATACATGTTCGCGCTGATGGTGCTTGAGACGATGATGGTCGGCTCCTTTGCCGCGCTTGATTTCGTCCTGTTCTATTTCTTCTTCGAAGGCGTGCTGCTGCCGACCTTCGCGTTGATTGGAATCTGGGGTGGGCCGCGCCGGATCAATGCCGCCTTCAAGTTCTTCCTGTACTCGCTGATCGGCTCGCTGTTGATGCTGCTCGCGATTCTCGCGCTGGCCTATCATCTCGGCACGACCGACATTACCGTGGCGATGACATCGACCCTGTCTCCGGAATGGCAATACTGGCTCTGGCTGGCCTTCTTCGTATCGTTTGCGATCAAGATTCCGATGTGGCCGGTCCATACCTGGCTGCTCGACGCGACAGTAGAGGCGCCGACGGCGGCGACCGTGCTGATCTCGTCCGTGCTGCACAAGATGGGTGCTTATGGCCTCCTGCGCTTCCTGATCCCGGTCTTCCCCGAGGCGACGGCGCATTTCATTCCGCTCGTGTTCGCCCTCAGCGTGACCGCGGTGATCTATACCTCCCTCGTGGCGATGGCGCAGGAGGATATGAAGCGGCTGATCGCCTATTCCTCCGTCGCCCATATGGGTTTCGTGACGATCGGTGTGTTTACGTTGAGCCAGCAGGGCGTGCAGGGCGCGATCCTGCAGATGCTGAGCCATGGTATTGTCGTGGGCGCGCTGTTCCTGTGCGCCGGGGTTCTGATCGACAGGACCAATACCCGCGAGATCGGCCGTTATGGCGGGCTTGCCTATGTCATGCCGGGCTTCGCCCTTGTGTTCATGGTGTTCACTCTCGCCTCAATGGGACTTCCGGGCACCAGTGGCTTTGTCGGTGAGTTCCTGGTCGTGCTGGGCGCTTTCGAGGTCAACACCTGGGTCGCGTCGTTGTCTGCGGTCAGCGTCGTCCTGGTTGTCTGCTATATGCTCGTCTTCTATCGCCGCGTCGTCTTCGGGACCCTGGTGGCCACCGACCTTCGCGGCCTGCTCGATCTGTCCTGGCGCGAAAAGCTCGTGTTCGCTCCGCTGCTTGTTCTTGTCTTCTGGATGGGGATTTACCCTGCCTCATTCCTGGATCCGATGCGACCGGCCGTGACTGCTCTCATCTCCCGGGGGATCGGCGGCGTCGCCCATAGCGAGACCGCTTCAGCCGATGTCAGACTCGCGGCGATTTCTGCCAAGGTGACGCCATGACCCCCGTTGTTTTCCTGCCGGCCCTGCCCGAGCTGTTTCTCGCGCTTGCCAGCCTCGGCCTGCTGTTGATCGGGGTTCTGGCCGCACCGGAGCGGACTGCCAAGGGCATCCCGCTGTTGGGTGCCCTAGCGCTGGCCGTGACGCTGGCACTTGTCATCCAAGCCCCTGCCGGTCGGGCCGAAGCCTTCTATGGCATGTTTGTGACCGACGGCTTCGCGGTCTTCGCCGAGGCGCTTGTGCTTCTGGCGGCGATTGCGACCCTCCTCGCCGGTCTTCGTTTCAATGCCTGGCAGGGGATCGATCGCTTCGAGTTGCCGGTCCTGGTGCTGTTGTCGGTGACGGGCATGCTGGCCATGATCACCGCCAATGACCTGATCAGTTTTTATATCGGGTTGGAGCTGCAGAGCCTGCCACTGTACGTCTTGGCTGCCTTCAAGCGTGACTCGGCCCGCTCGACCGAGGCCGGGCTGAAGTATTTCGTCCTAAGCGCCCTGTCTTCGGGCCTGCTCCTGTTCGGCGCCTCGCTGCTCTATGGTTTCAGCGCCGGGACGAGCTATGAAGCGATTGGCCACGCGCTGGTGCAGCCGGACGCCATGACTGCCATTGGTGCGGTGATTGGCCTGGTGTTCCTTCTTGCCGGCGTTGCCTTCAAGCTTTCGGCGGCGCCGTTCCATATGTGGACACCCGATGTTTACGAAGGCTCGCCGACCTCGGTGACCGCGTTCTTTGCCGTCGGCCCAAAGGTTGCGGCGCTTGCGGTATTCGCCCGTCTCGCCTTTGGTCCGTTTTCGGGTCTGGCTGCGGCCTGGCATGATGTCGCTTGGTTGCTTTGCGTGGCCTCGCTTGTGGTGGGCGGTTTTGCCGCCATCAACCAGACCAACCTCAAACGTATGATGGCCTACAGCTCGATCAGCCATGTCGGTTTTGCCCTGATGGGTCTCGCTGCCGGGACCGAAGAGGGCCTGCGAGGCATGCTGGTCTATCTTGGCGTTTACACCTTCATGAATCTCGGCACCTTTGTGGTGCTGCTCGGCCTTGGGCGCGATGGTGCGATTGCGGAGTCATTGTCCGATTTGGCGGGCCTGTCCAAGACCCGGCCGGGTGCGGCGCTGGCCCTGACGATTTTCTTCCTCTCGCTGGCCGGCCTGCCGCCGACGGCGGGTGTTTTTGCCAAGATGTTCGTGCTGCTGCCCGCGCTTCATGCCGGGATGCCCGGCCTTGCCATCCTCGGCATCGTGATGAGCGCGGTGGCCTGCTTCTATTATCTGCGCGTCGTCAAGGTCATGTATTTCGACGAGCCGGGCCTGCCGCTTGACGCCGATGTCGCGAGCGGCACCCAACAGGCGATCTTTGCCCTCGCCGCCTGCGTGGTCCTGTTCCTGTGCGTCATTCCCGGCCCCTTCCTCTCGATCGCGGGGGCGGCGGCGCACACGTTGTTTCCATGACCCCGGCCGACGACCCGAGGCCGGTGCCCTTGCCGCCCGGCCTGGATGCGTTGCCCGCGCCGTTCCGGGTCATCGGCTATGACGTGCTGGGCAGCACCAACGATACCGCCAAGGCATTTGCCCGCGAGGGGGCGGGCCACGGTCTTGCGATCTGGGCGCGGGAGCAGAGCCGAGGGCGCGGCAGGCAGGGGCGGGACTGGCGCTCGCCGCCCGGCAATCTCTATCTGTCCGTCGTCCTGCAGCCCGACGTCGCGCTGGAACGCCTGGGCGAGGTCAGTTTCGTCGTCGCCATCGCGGTTGCCGAGGCTATTGCCGGGGCGATTGCCGATCCCGGTCTTGTAAGACTGAAGTGGCCGAACGATATCCTGATAGCGGGCGGCAAGGTCGCCGGGATCCTGATGGAGACCGAGTCCGCGCCGTCCGGTGGTGTGCAGTGGCTCGTCCTGGGTCTTGGCGTCAATGTCGTATCCGCGCCCGTTGGGTTGCCCTATCGTGCCGTTGCCTTGGCGGAATACGGGTCGCGTCTCGATTGCGCGGCGATGGCGGCGGCGGTGCTGATCCGGCTGGATGCGCTGTGGCGGCTGTGGGTCGACGATGGTTTCGAGCCGATTCGGGCGCACTGGCGCGCGCTGGGGCATCGACCGGGTGATCGCCTCTCGGTGCGTCAGGGTGAGGGCACCATCGAAGGTGCCTTCGTCGATCTCGACGCCGACGGTGCCCTGGTGATGGAGACGGCCACCGGGCCGATACGAATTATGGCCGGCGACGTGTTTCCCGTCGCGCCGGCATCCTGTTCACAAGTTGGTTGAAAACATGCCCATTCGCTACGGCGACCATATCGAATCCACCACCCCCGAGGGCAATCTGAACCGACCGGATGAGTTGGTGTTCCTGCCGCTGGGCGGCACGGGCGAGATTGGGATGAACCTCAATCTCTATGGCTATGGCGGCAAGTGGTTGATGGTCGATCTCGGCATTTCGTTTGCCGACGACACCATGCCCGGCGTCGATATCATCATGCCCGACCCGAGCTTCATCGTGGAGCGCAAGCAGGATCTGCTCGCGATTGTCGCAACCCACGGCCATGAAGATCATATCGGCGCGATCCCCCATCTGTGGAGCCAGTTGCGCTGCCCGATCTATGCGACACCCTTCACGGCCTCGCTGCTGCGGATGAAGCTGGCCGATGCCGGTCTTCTGCGCGATGCCACGATCATCGAGGTGCCGCTGTCGTCGCATTTCGAGATCGGTCCCTTCCGGCTTGAGCTGATCACGCTGACCCATTCGATCCCCGAGCCCAACGCCCTGGTGATCCGCACCGACGCCGGGACCGTCCTGCACACGGGCGACTGGAAATTCGATCCCGACCCACTAATCGGCGATGTGTCCGATTTTGCAGCCCTTGAGCGGCTCGGCCAGGAGGGCATCGCGGCGCTGATCGGCGATTCGACGAATGCGCTGAAGCCGGGTGAGGTGGGATCCGAGGCAGATGTCCGCCGCTCATTGATTGAGCTGGTCGGCCAGTGCAGGAAGCGCGTCGCCATCGGTTGTTTTGCCTCCAACGTGGCGCGGCTGCAATCGGCTGCGGTCGCGGCCTATGCCAACGGCCGCACGCCCGCGCTTGTCGGCCGCTCGCTGCATCGGATGGAACAGGCCGCGCGCGAGAACGGCTACCTCGACGATACCCCGCCCTTCATCGATGCCGAGGATGCAGCCGAACTGCCGCCCGAAAAGGTCCTGCTGATCTGCACCGGCAGCCAGGGCGAGCCGCGCTCGGCGCTCTATCGGATCGCAGCGCAGGACCATCCCGAAATCGATCTTGCGCCCGGCGATACGGTCATCTTCTCGTCGCGCATCATTCCCGGCAATGAGCGCTCCATCGGCCGCCTGCATAACCAGCTGGTCCGCCGCGGGATCGAAATCATCACCGAGAACGATCATTTCGTCCATGTCTCCGGGCATCCGGCGCAGGATGAACTGACGCGGATGTATCAACTCGTGCGCCCGCAACTGGCGTTGCCGGTCCATGGCGAAAGTCGCCATCTGATCGCCCATGCCAAGCTCGCGGCGGATTGCCAGGTGCCCCATACCGTGGTCGCGGAAAACGGCGACATGGTGCGGTTGTGCCCCGGACCGCCGGGGATCATCGATCATGTCGAGACCGGACGGCTTGGGCTTGACGGCAAGAATCTGGTCGCACTGGCCGGTGGGGCGTTCAAGATGCGCCATCGCATCACCCTGAACGGTGCCGCCGTCGCCACGATCCTGCTCGACGGCAACGGCAAATTCGCAGCGCCGCCGCAGGTGACGATGCATGGCCTGCTCGGCGACAGCACCGCCGTCGTCACCCAGATCGGCGAGCTGATCGAAAAGAACGTCCTCGGCATGACGGCGGCCCTGCGTCGCGATGACGAGGCGGTACGCGATACGGTCAAGGCCGCCGTGCGCCGCGTGGTGCAGGGCAGCCACGGCAAGAAGCCCGTTACCGACGTCCACCTCTTCCGGGTCTAGGGGCGATGGCGCATCCTTATTGTCAGGCCGCGCCGCACGATCCCTGGCATCGCCCCTATCACGCCACCGAATACGGCTTCCCGCAGGACCGCGATTCGGTTTTGTTCGAGCGTCTGGTGCTTGAAATCAACCAGGCCGGGCTCTCCTGGCTGACGATTCTTAAAAAGCGCGAGGGCTTCACCAATGCTTTCGCGCAATGGGATATCGCCCGCGTCGCCGCCTTTGACGAGGTCGATATCGCCCGCCTGCTGGCCGACCCCGGCATTATCCGCAACCGCCTGAAGATCCTCGCCGTGATCGAAAACGCGCGGCGGATTTTGGCGATTCAGCAAAGTCACGGCTCGCTCAAAGTTTGGCTCGACGTGCACCACCCGAGGGCCAAGGCCGAATGGGTGGCCCTGTTCAAAAAGACCTTCAAATTCACCGGGGGCGAGATCGTCGGAGAATTTCTGATGAGCCTCGGCTATCTGCCAGGCACGCATGATGAGAGCTGCCCGGTCTATCATGAGATTCTGGCGCTCGACCCGCCCTGGCGGCGGGCGGCGGTAACACCGGGCGAGGGGGGCTGATCGCATGCCTTACGGCTTTCTCGATATCCTCGCCACCCCGTCCGTGCAGGCGGCGCAGCGCGACAACGGCAGCCGCCGCCAATGGGAGGAGTTCAGCGGCGACCGCATCTCCGACCGCTTTACCGAGAACGAGGCCGCCTTCATCGCCGCCCGCGACAGCTTCTACCTCGCCAGCATTTCCGAATCCGGCTGGCCCTATGTCCAGCATCGCGGCGGGCCGGTGGGGTTTGTCAAAATCCTCGAAGACAAGACCCTGGGCTTTGCCGATTTTCGCGGCAACCGGCAATATGTGAGCCTCGGCAACATCGCCGCCGATAATCGTGTGGCGCTGATCCTGATGGATTATCCCAACCGGGCAAGGCTGAAAATCCTCGGGCGACTGGCGGCCCATGACCTCACCAAAGATCCCGACCTCGCGGAACGCCTGCGCGATCCGGGCTATCGCGGCGCAATCGAGCGCGGCCTCCTGTTGACCCTGGAGGCGTTCGACTGGAACTGCCCGCAACACATCACGCCCCGCTACACCCCAGCCGAAATCGCCCCCTCGGTCGCACCCTTCCATCAACGCATCGCGGCGCTGGAGGCGGAAAACAAGGCGCTGCGGGAGCGGCTTGCTCCTTTTGAGGCTAATACCAGTTCCGGCTGATTATAACCCATGTGCCCAGTCTCGCATTCCGATGGACATAATCGCCCACGGCTGATCGACGAGTTTGTTCCAGGCGTGGCAGCAATGATCGACGATATCGTCGTATGATTTGAAGATACGG
>CAIXXC010000008.1 GCA_903923205.1 uncultured Rhodospirillales bacterium
CTCGATTTCGAAATACGCAATTTGGCGCAAGATGACGGCGCTGCAATCCTGGCAGCGATCAGCGAGGACGCCGCAAAATTATCGGCTGCCCATCGAGAGGAACACCCGGCAAGCGGCATCGCCGTCGAGCAGATCACGGCTTATCCTGGCCTCGAGGTTCCGCGCGATGCGGAAATCGTGCGATTTCTTTCGGCCCTTCTTGATGCACCCGCATTGACCAAGATCGCGTTCGGGACGGAAGGGGGGCTCTATACGGGGCATCTGGGAGTCCCTGCGGTCGTATGCGGCCCAGGGTCGATGGATCAAGGCCACAAGCCAGACGAGTTCGTCAGTGTCGCTCAGATGGCCCTTTGCGACCTCACGATGTCCCGACTCGTTGATCGCCTGAGATAATCAAGGGGAAGATTGGCAGCTTCGTCCCCCGCCTTGAGGGCGTGGGGACGAATTGCTTCGGGTACTTACTCCTTCACGCCGGGCAGAGGTCCAGCTTTGCTGAATCCCGCCAGGACGTTTCGCATGAAGCGGCTGACATTATTGTCGCCATTGCGCCAGGGCAGGGCCTGACTCCAGGCGATCGAAGAGGTGGACAGACAGGCGCCGCCATTGGGTGTCTCGAAGAAGGTCATATCCGCGCGGACCTGCGGGTCCTGGGTTCCGCCACGACCGGGGAAAGAATATCCGATCTCTTCCGACACCAGCGGATAGCCGTCGGTGTGGTCAAACGAGGCGGCGAGCAGCAGGGCAGTCGGCGGTGTCCCGAGAGCGAGTTCGTAACGGTCGATCTCGATGCCCGCCGCGCCGCCCTGGCCAAGGCCGAAATTGCCGATCTCCTCATCGGCGCCGATGCCGTCGAACATCCAGGCGACCTTCGGGTCGAAGGAATCGGGCATGCGTTCGAATGGCCGGCTTTCGTCCATGCCTTCCGAGGTAAACCCGGTACCCACGATCTTTTGAGGTGCCCGACCGCGCGAGCGCCACAAACCGGAACGCTCTCCTGTTGTGGCCAGGTACCCTTCGCCAGGGTCGGCCTGCCAGGCACGCGACCCGTTGTCGAGTTTGCGCACTTCCATGCAATGCGCCTCCGCCGGATCGTCGCGCAAGCCGCAGACCCAGTAATAGCCATTGCCACCGGCATAGACGAGGCGACCGCCCTGGGTCAGGTAATCCTCGGTGCCATCCAGCATTTTCTCGGAATAATATTCAGGGTGGCTGCTGGTGATAACGGTGCGATAGGGCGCGAGCGCGGCGACACCTTCAGCGTGGAGATCGTGATCGGTCAGAATCTCGTAATCGAAGCCGGAATTTTCGAGCCACCAGACCAGGGACAGATCCGCCGGAAAAGCCCAGGGGCAGTTCATGGCGCTCATGCGGTGGCGTGGCCGGATATTGAGGATCGGCCTGCGCCACGAAGTATAGCAACACCCCGAGCCATCGACATGGTGGTCATAGGTCGAGATGCCGTATTCGCGGCTCGGACTGAAGCTAAGATCGGCTTCAGTCAGCACGGGGGTTTGCGCGGTGATCGCCTGGACGATGGGCGCATCGAATGTCAGGCACTCATTGGCATAGGCGAGATAGGTGAAGGTCGACATCAGCATCGCGATCGGCGCCTTCGGTTTGGCCGCGCGGACGAAGAAGGGGATGTGATCCTCGACATCACCCGCGCGCAATCGCAGCGCATAGACACCGCTTCTCGCCTCAACCGGAAGGGTCACGCTGACCGTCTTTTGCCAACGACAATCCGTCAACGCATCCTCATGAAAGACGATGCCGCCATACTGCGAAGGATCGAGCCTGAAACTGTCGGAACGACCGCGCCAGTTCCATCCGGTCATGCCGCGGATCGGACGATTGACACCCTCGGCGTTCAAGCCATGCGGTCCGGTATCGACGATCGTGTCGCCTATCCCACTATCGGTATAGCCGGCCGTCGTATCCCAGCGTGCGAGTGTCTTTGGCCCTGTGGCGAGATCGCCGCTTTTGGCGATCGCAGCCAACGCCTTAGCGGATAGAACCTCTGCCGTGACGCCGGCACGATCGATCTTGCCGTTAAAGAGCATTCCCCTGTGGCGGCCCCGCTGGGTCGTATCGAGAGTCGCGGCTGCCCAGAGAAAGGGGATCTCCGGCCCGGGATTGGCGGGTGCTACCGCGAGAGTTTTGGTCGTCTGGGCGTCGTAATTCACATTCACGACGGGGCCGATCAGCGAGGAATAGCGATTGACCGCGCCGATCTGCTGCAGTCTGGCCTCGCGGGTGGTCGCGTTGTAGCTGGCGGCAACGAAATACCAGGTCTTGCGCAGCAACCCTGCCTCGACGGTGATCCGATCGCTGTTCATGCCGTCGCCAACCCAGAATTCGAGCTGGCCGCATTTGTTGATACCGAGCGCATAGCCCTTGCATGCCGTCGCGTCCCATTTGGCCAGGATGACCTGACGGTCCGGCCCCGGCTTGGTGATGCTGACAAAGGCATAGAGCGTGAAGTCAGCGGACGGCGACAAGACCTGACCGGGATCGGCGACGACGGCGTGCGCGCCGATTGGCGAGAACTGATGCTTGATAGTGAGGGTCGCGGGGAGCGCACTCACGATCTCTTCTTCGATAAAACCGGGACCGTTGGGGTTCTCATCGCCGTGGATCAGGCGGACAAGCTTGGCATCGACCGAATCGATGCCGATGCCGGAGACCATGAAGGAGACGGTCTCTCCGGCCTTGATCGACCAGGGATCCGCATAGCCGAGTATCTGTTTCGTTGTCATCACAGCAACCTTCGGAATTTCAGCGGGCGAGGAGATCGTTGAGGCGCAACAGGAAGACCGCGTGATAGGCCTCGTTCACCGTTGCGTAGGGCTTGTCGTCGACGACGCGCGGCGGTTGCCCCGGTTGGTCGGAAAAGGCCAGGATCGAAAATGTGCAGTTCGTGAATGGGCCGTTGCGCCGGATCACGTATTTGTTGGGCATCGGCGCGCGGCGGAAGAAATTGATCACCCGTTCAAGCGTGTCCGAATGCTGGCCGAGCGGTTTTGCCTGATGCTCGGCGATCAACTCAGGTGTGATCAGCTTGCGCAGACGCTCGCGCATCCGCTGCTCGAAGCGTTGGAAATAGACGAGTTGGCGGTCGGCTATTGCGGGTGCGGGCTCGGACATTGTGTCGCCTTCTTGTTGGGAGCGAACCGGAATCCAGATCACTTTAAGACGCTTTGCCTTCCGCCGATACGGTGCAGAAGGTCTTGGCTGAAAGGTTCTTCCAGCCGCTGCTGCTCTCGACCGGAAGCCTGGACCAGCCGCGAAAGGCCGGCCCAGGTGGACTGGCGTCAGGCGGCCTTTCGACCGGCAATGCTGTCGTAGACGACGGTTTCGAAGGCGATGTAGCCGCCAAACGACCCCGGATCGGCGAAGGGGAGGATCTGGGTGGCCCAAAATCCGCCGACCCCGTTCCTGCGATCGACCCAGTAGTAAAGATTGGCGAGACCCGCCCAGCCAAGCGCCCCGGCGGGACGACCCGTCGGGGCGTCTTCCTCATTGACCATGAACGGGAGAGACCAGGATTTCGGCATGCCGGGGAAGAATTCCGCTGGATTGGTGACCGCAGGCAGGATTGCGGGCATCGCCTTGATCTTCATGTCACCGAGGCCGTTTTTCACCGCCATAGCAACCGTTTCCGGTTTCAGCACGCGGCCATGCGGACCGGCGCCATCGTTCAGCCACATCCGGATGAACTTGGTATAGTCAGAGACCGTACCGTAGAGGCCGTGGCCGCCCATGTGCACTTCCGGTTCCGGCGGCAACTCAAAATCGGGCACAGGCGTCAGCGAGCCATCGGCCTCGCGCTGGTGCAAACGGGCAAGCTTGGCGCGCATCTCCTTGGTCATGCTGAACGCTGTTGTCGTCATGCCCAGGGGGGCGAAGATCCGCTCTTCCATCACCGCGCCCAGACGCTTGCCGGTGAGCTTTTCGATGATCTGGCCAACCCAGTCGATGCCTGTGCCGTATTCCCATTGCTCGCCCGGATCGAAAATCAGAGGGGTATGGAGTGAGGCCTGCGTGCCGCTGAAGACAATCTGCTGGCCGTGTTCGGTGACCATACGATTGTAGTTCGCGTTGAAGAATTCATAGGCGAAGCCGGCGGTGTGAAGCAGCAGCATCCTGGTTGTGATCGCCCGCTTGGGCGCCCGCAGGCGTGGTGCACCGGCAGCATCGAAACCCTCCAGGACCTGCAGCTTGCCGATCTCTGGCACATAGGTGCTGGCGGGAGCATCGAGATCGAGTTTGCCTTCCTCGACAAGTTGCAGCGCGGCGGCAGCCGTGATCGCTTTGGTGGTTGAGAATATGGCGAAGACACTGTCTACAGTCATATCCGCTGCATCGCCGAGCATTCGCTTGCCCGCAGCGCCCGCGTAGATATCGCCGTTGCGATCTGTCGCAATCGCGACCACGCCCGGCACACCCGGTGTCGCGTTTACGGCATCGTTCAGCACCGCATCGAGAGTCTGCTTCAATGTCTTACTCATTTCTGTCCTTCTCCCAAATCCCCGGAGCAATCTTGTTCGCTGCCACGCGTTTGCATCGAGGCGCCAAGGCTCCGTTTGATCAAGTATGCCACTGATGAAAATGCGGGGGCTAGTGCGATGATTCTGAAATTTGGGTTCTCAGGATCTCGAATTTCAGAATCTGATTTGTCTTAGTTTCAACAAGTTAATGTTTTAGCTCACGCAAAGTTCGATATCACGAAGTGCGCGATCTGGACACTAGCTCTCTTCATTGATGTTGGCCGGAAGCGACTGTTTCAACTCTCGCATCAGGTAATCTGCGAACGCTCGTGCCGCCGGGGTGGCCGGTCGCCCAGCGGCGAAAACGGCATGGAGTTCGACTGGTTCCATCGTCCAATCGGCAAGGATGCGTACCAGGTCCCCCTCCGCAATCTCAGTGCGGCAACCCCAGAGCGATGTCACCGTGATGCCGATCCCTGCGACAGCGGCTGCCGTCGCTGCCTCATTGGCCGCGGTCGTCACGCGGCCACGAACGCGGATTGCGAGGCGTCGTCCTTCCCGCGAGAAAACCCAAGCATTCGGTCCGGGCCCGCCTGGGCCGATGATGACAGCATGATCTTGTAACTCCTCGGGCGATTGCGGTACGCCCGCCCGGGTGAGATACCCTGGCGACGCCGACAGAATTCGCGGCGATTGTCCGAGTTTGCGGACAATGGCACTGGAATCGGCCAGCGGGCCAAGCCGCAGCGCGATATCGACACCATCGGTGATCAGGTCCTGATAGCGGTCATTGACACCAAGATCGATCCTCAGCGCCGGATGACGATCAAGAAAGGCGGGGAGTCGCGGAATCACTTCGCGCACGCCGAAACTCGACGACAGCGCGATCCGCAGAACGCCCCGCAACTCGCCCGTACCGCGAGCGGCATGATCTGCCTGCTCAAGCGCGGCCAGGATTGGTTCGACCCGCGCAAGATAATCAGCCCCCGCCTCGGTCAGGGTGATGGCGCGGGTGGTTCGCTGCAGCAGAACCGCGCCGATATCGTGCTCGAGGTTCGCCAGAATTCGCGAGGTCGACGGTTGCGACAGGCCAAGTTCCCGTGCCGCTCGCGACAGATTGCCGAGATGCGCGATGCGGACAAAAACTCGAAGCGCAACAAGACGATCATTCATTTGAATTATGAATATATCATACTCAAACGGATGGTATACACCCCAATTCATAAATCGTGGATAGTGCGTTCTCGCGATACCGCGCGTTCCCGTCAATGGAGAATTCTATGAAGTTGCAAGCAAAGTTGGATGCCTTCAGGGCCGATTTCGAAGCTAACAAGGCGCCGCCCGAGGTGGTCGCCGTCATGCATCGGGCGACCGCCGCTCTGGCCGCTTCAGGTCAGGCGGATCGGGCCAAGAAAGCGGGCGAAGCCGCGCCCGCCTTCCTGCTCCTCGATGCCGACGGCGCTTCGGTCGATAGCGCGGCCCTCCTCGCCAAGGGTCCTCTCGTCGTTACTTTCTATCGCGGCATATGGTGTCCGTATTGCAATATGGATCTCCAGGCGATCGAAGAAATCGCCGGGGCCGTGCGTGCGGCTGGTGCATCGCTGGTCGCGATTTCGCCGCAGCAGGCCGCCAATAGCCGTCGCTCGCAGCGTGAGAACAAGCTGAGCTTCCCCATCCTGATCGATCAGGGCGGCGCCGTTGCCGATGCCTTCGGGCTGCGTTTCCAACTCCCCGACGAGTTGGTCGCGGTCTACAAGAGCTTCGGTCTCGACCTGCCGAGTTTCCATGGCGAGCCGAGCTGGAGCTTGCCGATGCCTGCCCGTTTCGTCATCGCCCCGGATGGGAGAATCGCGTATGCCGAAGTCCACCCCGACTACACCCGGCGTCCGGAGCCGAGCGATCTTCTGCCGGTCTTGCAACGCCTGAATGTCGCTTCGGCGGCGTGAGCAGCCTCGACGAAACCATGTCCAGAAAGGGCCTCCCACGCATTCGCGATTTCGGCAGCCGAGTTCAGCCTGGATGGGCGAACAAGTCTGCCGAGGTCACGAGGGCAGGGTAGTTGCGTCGAGCCAGCGGACGCAAGAGGGCCGAATTGGTGCGGATCGCGCACGATTATCATGTGTCGATCCGGCTATTTCAGGCCCGCCGTCAGACGTATGACCGATCGGAACGGGATTGGGATTCGAGGAGACGCAGGACATGGATATTGTCGACAAGACCGCTCTGGTAACCGGAGCGAATCGTGGACTTGGGCGAGCGCTGGTCGCCGCCCTGCTCGCTCAGGGTGCAAGACGGGTCTATGCGTCCGCTCGTGATCCCGAGAGCCTGGCCCAGACGTTAGCGTTCGATCCTGCGCGAGTGATCCCGATCCGTATCGATATTACGGAGCCGTCGTCGATCGCGGCGGCGGCCCGAACGGCATCCGATGTCCAGCTTCTGGTCAACAACGCCGGCGTGCTCGACTACGCCAATCCCCTGGATGTCACGGGTCACATCATCGACCGCAATATGGCGACGAATCTGCACGGGACCCTGGCGATGTCGAGGGCGTTCACGCCTGTGATAGAGGCCGCGGGCGGCGGCGGCGTCGTCAATATTCTATCGTTCCTGTGCTTCGTCAGCGCGCCGATCTTCTCGGCCTACAATGCCTCGAAGGCGGCATCATGGTCCATGGCGATGTCACTCCGCCCGTACCTCGCGGCTCGGGGGATCGCCGTCGTGAATGTGTTTCCGACCACCATCGACACAGACATGGTCGCTGCGCTGGACAAGGCGAAGGATACCCCCGCAGATGTTGCTAATGATATCGTCAAGGGGATCATGAGCGGCCAGGAAGACGTCTTCCCCGCAGGTGCGATCACCGCTTTCAATGCCTGGCGAGCAGACCACAAGGCGGTCGAAGAGAAATTCTCTCGTATCGTGTAGAGGAGAGCGTCACCTGAACTGTGCTTTCAGGAAATCGATCGTGACCCTTACCTTCGAGGGTAGATAGGTTCTACTTGGATAAAGCAGCCATGCTGCGGTATCGAAACTCGTCGCCGTCACCTGGTATTCGGGAAACAATGGCACGAGCCGACCCGCAGCGATGTCGTCATCGACGAGCCAGTTGGCGAGAAGCGCAGGCCCGCTTCCTGCGACTGCGAGATCGCGGAGGACGAGCGCGTTGGAGCTGACGATGTCGCCGTCGACCTGTATTTCCTGAACGCCCGTGACTGTCGTCTCGTCAGGCTTCCGGAAAAGCCAGCGTGATCGAAAGTCGCGCAGCGAAAAACGCAGGACGCGATGGTTGGATAAGTCCGCCGGATCCGCCAGGACTGGAGATACTCGAAGATATTCTGGCGAGGCACAGACACGGTATTGCGTTGTCAGGAGTTTGGTGCCGATCACGTCTGCCGTGACGCTGGGTGCCAACCTGATGGCGAGATCAATTCTCTCCGTGACCAGGTCGAGATTGACATCAGTCATCAGCAGTTCCACCTGAAGCTGTGGGAATTGCTTTCGAAACAGGGGCAGGAGTGGGGTTAGGCATTTGTGACCGAACGCAACCGACGCCGTGAGTCGCAGCATCCCGATTGGACCGCCGCTCACCGCAGCAGCCTCATCGCGTGCCTGCGCCAGTTCGTCGAGAAGCGGTTCGACCCGGGCAAGATAAAGAGCCCCGGCTTCAGTGGTCGCGAGGTGCCGGGTCGTACGTTGGAAGAGGCGGAACCCGATCTCCCTCTCCAGTTGAGTGATGGCCCGCGAAATCGAAGAGGGATCGGTGTCGCGATCCCGCGCGACCCCTGCGAAACTGCCCCTTCGCGCGACCTCGACGAATATCCTGAGAAGTTCTACGTCCATGTTGCCAACCGGGTCGCTGCATGAATGCCAGGAGATCGCGTTCGAGCCGGCGGGACCGCTCCCATATCGCCGCTTTGGCACGCCTGACCGTCGCATCTTCGACCAAAAACCTGAAGTGAATTCATGCAAAATCGGCATCAATATCTTGCGATACCGCTCGCTTATCTCTCGTCTGCGGCACCCTTATAGTTCACCACTCGATCCGAAACCGGCGCGGCCAGAGCAGCGTCGGCTTGATGTGCAACAAAGCGATGAATGGGTGCGGCAAATGGCGAAGATATCGGTCTTAGGCTTGGGGGCGATGGGGGGGCGGATGGCGAAGCGGCTTGTCGAGGCTGGGCACGCCGTGACGGTATGGAATCGAACGCCGGCGGCAACGGCGCCATTGGTTGGCTTGGGGGCGAAGGCCGCATCCACCCCGCGCGAGGCGGTCGTTGGGGCCGATATCGTCCTATCGATGGTCAGGGACGATGATGCCGCGCGCATCGTCTGGCTCGATCCTGAAACCGGCGCCCTTGCCGGTATGGGAAACGACGCTGTCGCGATTGAAAGCTCGACGATCACGCCCGAGGCTGCGAAGGCTCTTCACGAGGCCTGTGACGCTGCCGGTATCGCCTGTCTCGATGCCCCTGTCGCCGGATCGCGACCGCAGGCGGAAGCCGGCCAGTTGATATTCCTTGTCGGCGGGGGTGAGGCCACGCTGGGTCTTGTCGAACCTGTTCTCCTCGCGATGGGCAGCGCCGCTTATCTTGCCGGCGGACCCGGTGCCGGTGCGACGCTCAAGCTGATGGTCAACACCCTCTTCGGGGTGCAGGTCGCGGCGATGGCGGAATTAATCGGCCTCGCCCGGCGCAGCGGGATCGACCCGGCCAAGGCCGTCGAGATCATCGGCAACACGCCTACGGCAAGCCTGTCAGCCAAGGGCGCTGCGGCGGGAATGCTTGCCGGTAATTTTGCCCCGATGTTCCCGATCGAACTGGTCGAGAAGGATTTCGGCTATGCCGAAGCGCTGGCCGGATCAGGAGACTCTGCCCCGGTCATGGCGGCTGTCCATGCCGTGTTTGCGCGGGCTCTGGCCATGGGCATGGGCGCCGATAATCTGACCGGGATCGTCCGCCTCTACGGCTAATCGCCGAAGCGCAACACCTTGCCGTGACGGACGAGCTCTCCATAGGGCTCGGACGTTCCGGCCGGCAGCGTGGCCAGTTGTGCCAGCCCCAGCGCGGCCTGTTCCGGTGTTTGGGCATCCTCCGGTTTGAAAACCGTACCCATGAAATCGCGTGTGGCATCTGTCAGGGTAACACCGGGACAGGCGGCGTTGATCAAGGCACCTGCCGGTAGGACGCCTGCTTCCTTTGCCCAGCGTGCAAAGGCACGCGTCACTGCGACCTGGCCCACCTTCGATGGATAATTGACCCAGTCCGGCCAACCCTCCGCTGCGGCGGCTCCAGCTTCCACTGCGCTGACATATGCGTCCATCGTGGCATTGATCGCGTCGGGGTCGGCCCGCGTCGTGTCAAACCGGGCGCGCAGATGTTCCGGCAGATTGCGCAAAAGTCCCATCGAACTCGCAACGATGACGAGTCGACCGTCAGGTCGCAGGATTGGCAGGAAAGACCGCAGCACCCGCAACGTGCCGTGGCTGTTGCTCACGATCATGGGGCGTGCATCCTCGACTGCGCTGATCCCGTTTCGGGGCATATAGGCACCGTTCTGGACCACAACATCGACACCGCCGTGGCGCTCCCGCAGGATTGCCGCGACCCGCGCCGGGCTTGCCGGATCGGCGAGGTCGAAGGCCAGCCAGCGGGCGGTGACCCCTTCGCCGCCGAGTTCGCGTGCGAGCCGTTCGCCATCGGCAGCATTGCGCGCAGTCACGTATATGATGGCTCCCGTCCCAAGCGCCGCGCCGAGAACGCCGGGCAGGGCGCGACCGATGCCGCGGGTCGCGCCGAGGATGATTGCGATCTTTTCAGTCATGAGAGCGGCCTCCGCTGGCTTGATTTTGACAACGTTCTTGTCGCAACCAGTTATGACACCATATCTAGATGACAAGGCGGAATTCGAAAGCCAGTTTCGGACGCCCGGCCCATAGGATCAGTTTCGATGACGAAAGCCTGGAGCATCCTGGTTCTTCTGCTGGTTTCCGGCTGCTCGGTCTTCGGCATTCGTTCGGGCACCGAAGAGCCGCGCTACACCCTGGTTCATCAGGCAAGCGGCTTCGAGATTCGCCGCTATGGTCCGCGTGTCGAGTTGTCGACGGTCCTGACGAGCGATGAAAACGGTGCCAGATATCAGGGTTTCCGGCGGCTTGCAGGCTATATCTTTGGCGCGAACAAGGCGCACGCCAAGATCGCGATGACCGCGCCGGTCGCGCAGAATGCCGAGAAGATCGCCATGACAGCGCCAGTGGCCGAAAGGCGCGACGCCGGGGGTGGCTGGCGGATCGCGTTTTACGCGCCATCGACCTATACGCTGGATACCATGCCCATCCCTGATGATCCGGCTGTCGAACTGCGGACTGCCCCCGGAATGGTTGTTGCCATCAGGCGCTTCAGTGGAGACCGCTCACCTGCCGCTGTCGCCCGCGAAACCGAAGGACTGCTGAAAGATCTGCAAGGCTCCGGTTGGCGCGCCAGCGGGCAAAGCTTTGCCTGGTTCTACGATCCGCCCTGGACCCTGCCGTTTCTAAGGCGCAATGAAGTCGGCGTACCGGCGGAAATCACACCGTGAGAAGGACGCTTAAATGAAAACGAACACAGCATGATGGTTATCACAGTTGCTGTTGTGATCACCATTGTCGTGCTCGCTGCCGGCGGGCTTCTGACCGAGATCGGGCCCTGGTATCGCGGCCTGCGCAAACCGAGTTGGCAGCCGCCAGATTGGTTGTTCGGCCCCGCCTGGACCCTGATCCTGGGATGCGCCTGCTGGGCGGGCGTGCTGGCTTGGCGCGCCGGTAATCCATCGGAGCACCGCCACGTCGCGGCACTGTTTGCGGCCAATGCCTTCTTCCATGTGCTGTGGAGCCCGTTGTTCTTTACCTGGAAACGTCCCGATTGGGCGCTTGTCGAGGTTGTGTTCCTCTGGCTTTCCGTTGCGGCGCTTGTAATTGGCCTGTTCCCCTTGTCTGAACTGGCGAGCGGTCTGATTTTGCCGTATCTCGCCTGGGTCAGTTTTGCCGCGTATCTCAACCTCACGATCGTTCGTTTGAACGGTCCGTTCGGCATTAAATGAAAAAGCCCGATCTGGCGATCCAGATCGGGCTTTCGAGAGGTGGTTCGGTCCCGTTAGGTTACGCAGCCATCGGCTTGCGTGCCAGCAGGCATTGCGACCAGATTTCCGAAAGCGCGTTCACCAACCGATCGATATCCCCATCCGAATGGAACGGCGAGGGGGTCAGGCGCAACCGCTCCGTGCCTTTCGGCACCGTCGGATAATTGATCGGCTGAACGTAAATGCCGTGATTGTCCAAAAGCCAATCACTGATCATCTTGCACTTATGGGGGTTGCCGACCATCACAGGGATGATGTGGCTGGGATTGTCGATCATCGGGATGCCGATCGCCTCCAGACGGCGGCGAACCTTTGCGACCCGCTCCTGCTGGGCGATCCGCTCGGCCTGGCTTTCCTTGAGGTGACGGACGCTTGCGGCCGCGCCGGCGGCAACAGATGGCGGCAGCGCCGTGGTGAAGATAAAGCCAGAGGAAAAGCTGCGGACGAAGTCGCACATATTGGCACTGCCGGCGATGTAGCCGCCAAGCACGCCATAGGCCTTGGCAAGCGTGCCCTCGATGACGGTGATCCGGTCCATCAGTCCTTCGCGCTCGGCAACGCCGCCGCCACGGGGGCCGTAGAGACCAACGGCATGGACTTCGTCAATATAGGTCATCGCGCCATGCTTATCGGCAACGTCGCAGATTTCCTTGATCGGCGCGATGTCGCCATCCATCGAATAGACCGACTCGAAGGCGACCAGCTTTGAGCGACCGGGCGCGATTGCCGCGAGCTTGCGGTCAAGATCCTCGGGATCATTGTGCTTGAAGATCTGGCATTCGGCACGGCTGTGACGGATGCCTTCGATCATCGACGCATGATTGCTGGCGTCGGAAAGGACGACGCAATCCGGTAGACGCGAGGCCAGCGTGCCCAGTGCTGCCCAATTCGAAACATAGCCAGAGGTGAACAGCAGTGCTGCTTCCTTGCCGTGCAGGTCGGCGAGCTCACGCTCAAGCAGGACGTGCTGATGATTGGTGCCAGAGATATTGCGCGTGCCGCCCGCCCCGGCGCCACAGCTATCGAGAACTTCGTGCATCGCGGCCAGCACCTTGGGATGCTGGCCCATGCCGAGGTAATCATTCGAGCACCAGACAGTGACGTCATGTGTCTTGCCACCATCGTGTCGTGTCGCTGACGGGAATTGGCCAACACGTCGCTCCAGGTCAGCGAAAACGCGATAGCGACCGTCCTGCTTCAGGACATTGAGCTCTTGGGCGAAAAACTCTTCGTACTTCATTTTCTTCTCTCCGAAGATGCCGGCCGGTTTCCGTCCGACAGCTGACCGTGGCTAAAGTCCAATTCTTTCGAGCTTGGTGCAAACATTATTGTGAGGCCTGGGGTGCGGGTTTTGTCGCAGGGGCCGGCGCGGCCCACATCCACAACACCCCATCCTGGATCGGCATCATCATGAAAAAGTGCTC
>CAIXXC010000009.1 GCA_903923205.1 uncultured Rhodospirillales bacterium
ACGTGATCTGGCGTGACAGGTGAAATCCCGCCCCAGTCGTTGATGCCTGCCTCGATGAGCCGCGGATATTGCGCCGGTGACAAATTGGGCGGTGCCTGGATGTTCATCTGCGGGCCAAGGATGAGGCGGGCAACCGCGATCGTCCACTGGAGATCCTGCAAATCCGGCTCTGCCATTCGCGCCGCTTTGGTGGATGGCTTTGCGCGAAAATTCTGCACGATGACTTCCTGAATATGCCCGTATTCGGCATGCAGGTCACGGATCGCGGTCAGCGCATCAATTCTTTCCTGTCGGGTTTCACCGATTCCGATCAGGATTCCCGTCGTAAACGGTACTTTGAGCTCGCCCGCGGCGCGGATCGTCGCCAGCCGCAGCTCCGGCGCCTTGTCCGGAGATCCATAGTGAACGCCGCCAGGCTGGCACAGGCGCTCAGAAGCGCTTTCCAGCATCAGGCCCTGCGAGACCGAAACCCTGCGCAACTGTGCCACCTCGTCCGCCGTCATGACGCCAGGATTGGCATGCGGCAAGAGCCCGGTGTTGCGCAGCACCAATTCGCACATGGCAGCAAGGTAATCAATCGTCGTTGAATAGCCGAGGGCGTCCAGCGCCTCACGCGCGGCACGATATCGAAGCTCGGGCTTGTCCCCCAGCGTAAAGAGCACCTCAGTGCAACCAGCCGCCTCGGCCGCGCGCGCGATCGAGAGAACCTGGTCCGCAGTCAGGTAGGGAGCAGCGACCGCGCTTGGCGACTTTGCAAACACGCAGTAATGGCAGACGTCCCTGCAGAGTTGCGTCAGCGGGACAAACACCTTTCGCGAGTAGTGAACCAGATTTCCATGGCCTTCATCGCGCAATGCCGCAGCAAAACCCAACAGGTCCGGCAAAGGCATCGCCAGCAGTGATGCCGGCGACCGAATCCCCTGAAATCTGATTGAATTATTCATATGGATATCATAGTATACCGATGAATTCACTCGGTAAAGAACTCGGCAAAACGACAAGATTTACAGATGCCGACCAACAGGGAATCACGACAATGAGAGTATCAACGCAGCTACCTCACCATGACCTGCGCAAGGTTCAGGCGTTCGCACAAAAGATGGAGCGGGCCGGCCTTGACACCATTGTGGCACTGGAAAACCAGCACAATCCGTTCCTGCCGCTAGCTGTCGCCGCCCTGGTCACAGAGCGCATACAACTGGGCACCGCCGTGGCGATCGCCTTTCCCCGCTCACCCACGATTACGGCAATGGAGGCCTGGGATTTGCAGGCCGCCTCCAACGGACGCTTCTACCTGGGCCTTGGGTCGCAGGTCAAAGGACACAACGAAAGGCGCTACGGGTTGACGTGGACGCCGCCCGGGCCACGCATGCGCGATTACATTGGCGCCACGCGCGCGGTCTGGCGTGCATGGGAAAAGCAGGAGCCGCTGAACTTTCTCAGCGAGAACTATTCGCTGACACTCATGACCCCGAACTTTTCCCCGGAGCCGACCGGGTTGCCGCTGTCGCCCATCTCGATCTCTGCGGTTGGCCCGGTCATGTTGCGCCTTTCGGGCGAGGTCTGCGATGGCGTGCGACTGCATCCGTTCTCGACCAAACGCTACCTGGCGGAAGTCAGCAACAAGGAAATCGACGCAGGGCTGGCACGCGGCAATCGTGAACGCAGCAAATTTGAGATTGTCGCCGGCGGCTTCATCGCCACCGGACCCGATAAGGAATCGATGCTCAAGATGCGCGAGTATGTTCGGTTTCGCATCGCCTTTTACTGCTCGACCAAGGCCTACTGGGATGTGCTGAGATTGCACG
This sequence comes from uncultured Rhodospirillales bacterium, assembly GCA_903923205.1. Taxonomy (GTDB): domain Bacteria; phylum Pseudomonadota; class Alphaproteobacteria; order ATCC43930; family CGMCC-115725; genus CAIXXC01. The sequence goes on from CAIXXC010000009.1 coordinate 1,809, forward strand.
GTCTCGAAGAGCTCGGAGAAAAGGTCAGGCCGTATCCCAAGGCGGGCCGATGGAGCGAAATGGCGGCGCTCATCCCCGACGACATCATTGATCTTTTTGCGGTCTGCGGCACGTATGACACGATTGCAGAACAGCTTGAAGAGCGATACGACGGGCTTGCCGATACGATCTATCTTCCGATCCAGAGTGATATCGAGATTGATGATGACAAGTTGGCCCGTGTCGTCGAAAAGATACAGCGGATTCCGTGCAAGTTTCAGGGTTATAGCGACGGCTGGGATTGGACGACCCCGCCGGCCGAAGGTGCGGGCGGCGAGGAAGCCCCCATCGAGATGCCGTCCTGACAATGGTGGCGAGCGCTTTATCCGGACTGCACGTTCTCGAAGTCGGTGAGATCGCGGCAGGTGCATTTTGTGCACGCATGTTCGCCGACTTTGGCGCAGACACCGTCAAACTCGAGCCAAGGGAAGGCGACCC
>CAIXXC010000010.1 GCA_903923205.1 uncultured Rhodospirillales bacterium
GCGCCGCCATCGCCAAGCAAATTACACCCTCAACGGCGACAGCCAACAGTCCGACACTACCGAGAAAGCACGCCCCCAAGACGAGGCGCGTGGTCGCACCGGAACCGATGTCGGAGCGTCGATTGCCGATGTAGGCCGTGATGAACCCAACGATGAACGGCGAGGCTAGGAACAACCCGTACCCATAGGTACGCAGAACCAGCGTTCCAACGACTTCCAATACGACGGTGACAACCAGTCCAGCCGAAAGGCCTTTCAGAGCAACGTCAAGCGGTACGCGAGCGGGAGCGTCACTGGTCTTGCCGTCTTTCTGGGCCGACGACCAGCCCAGCCAGCCAATGGTCGGGATCTGAATGAACGGAACCATAGCCAGGCATGCCAGCAACAGTGATCGGTCTGTTGTTCTGGCTCGGCGAATCGCCAACGTCAAAAGCAGCCAAGCCGTGAAAATATCGATGACCCCAACAGCTACGAGGGGCCACAGCGCGAACTGCCATTGAAGAGAAAACGACGTATAACTCCAAAGAGTGAATGCGGGTAGGAACTCCATCCCATTCAGCGCACTGTCTGAAGTCATCGGATGCCATTCGTACACGAAATGATGCAGTAAAAGCTGGATGAGTACGACGGATATGGACGTCGCGAGATATGGCGCCCGTGCGATGGTGCCTTCAAAGCGCAGTTGAGGAATCACGTGTCCGCCGCCTGACTTTGCTGCCTTCTCGCTTGAGAGGGCGAGAAACAGGGCATACCTCCTGAAGGTACCCGTTGAGGACGTTTACCAAGCTCTCCCTGACTAACCTGTAATGGACAAACTGGCCGCGCTTGTCCGCTTGAATCAGACCGGCGGCCTCCAGTATCGCCAGATGCCGTGATATTGCGGGCTTAGACATCGCGAAACGCGCGGCGATGTCTCCGGCGGTTAATTCGGCTTCCGACAGATAAGCCAGAATGTTCCGTCGCGGTGCCGACGCCAAGGCCTCGAATACTTTATTCACACGTTCATTCACTAATTAACTAGATAGTTAATTGATAGTAAATCGCTGGCGCTGTCAAGTCCTACGCAACCCGATCCCAGGAAGCGGGTCTGCCTTGCGTTCCAGCGAAGCAATTGACGCCGGATCTAACTGACCTTCCCCCGATTTTCCAGACACCGAGGTTAGGTAGGATGATGACCGTTCGCCTATCGCGACGTTGGCTGGTGATCGGTCGACTGACTCCGGTCGTGCTGCTCCGCCAGCAGGCCGTGGCCCGCGTTATCGTCGAATCTCTCTTCGTTCCTGACGTACTCGCGCAGCACGTCCAGCGACTTGTGGCGCGACTGGTCGGCCATCTTGAAGATGCTCGCCCGGTTCTGAGCTGCGCTGGTCAGGAACCCGCTCCGCAGCGAGTGCCCTGCGTACCGACTCGCGTCCAGTCCCACCTTCGTCGCCAGTCGCTTGATCACGAGCGCGACGCTGCGATCGCCCAGCCGCTCGGTTGACACGCGATCGCCGCGCCGGATCGACCGAAATACCGCCCCCGTCGGGATCTCGGCGGCGACGAGCCAGTCCGACACCGCGCGGACCGGGCAATAGGGCGAGTCGCGCACGGCCGGAATGGCGACCACCTGTCCCTGACCTTCCTGGTCGGTCTTCGAGCTCGCAATCAGCACCGAGAGCCCCTCCGGTCGGGCGGTCAGGTGCTCGA
>CAIXXC010000011.1 GCA_903923205.1 uncultured Rhodospirillales bacterium
AAGGACCTGGAAAAGGGCAAGTGGGTAAAGGTGAAGCAGTGGGTTGGACCAGAAGAAGCTGCTGCACTTATCCGGCAAGCGATGGACCGCGCCACCAAGGCCTGAACCTGCGGTATCAGGACAAAAAGCCCGCCCGTGATGGCGGGCTTTTTTTGTCTGGAAGGCTCGAAACGACACGCCTCTGCCCACGTCGTCAAGCGCGGACTGATATTTGCAATGCTGACAGGAACCTCCATGCTGCCGTTGAAGGCCGCTGCCGGTTTGGGCTGACACGCAGCCAATGGTTCACGTTCGATATAGGAGCGCCCTGATGTCACTCATTCATCTCCCATCAACCTCAACGGCGGCCGATGTATCCAGAAGCCTTCTGGAACACGGCTATGCCATTGTCGATGAATTGGTTCCTGATGAATTGATGGATCGCATTGCTGCGCAAATGGGGCCACATGTCGAGGCGACACCCTTTGGCCAGGACGCCTTTGTCGGCAAGCAGACCCGCCGGACAGGCTCTATGATCGCCCGCTCGGAGGCCGCGCGGGAACTTGTGATGAACCCACTCGCGATCGCGACGGCAGGCCAGTTTCTCGGCCATGCCTCCACCTTCCAATTGCACCTGACGCAGATCATCAGCGTCTACCCCGGTTCCGCAGCGCAACCGTTGCACCAGGACCAACTGGCTTGGGATTTCTTTCCGTTCCCCGATGATTATCACATCCAGTGCAACCTGCTTTGGGCGATGACGGATTACGCCGAGGAGATGGGGGCGACGCGTATAGTGCCGGGTAGCCAGTATGCCGGACGTGGAAAAACCTATACCCAGGCGGACAGCCTGCCCGCCGTGATGAAGCGTGGTTCAGCGTTATTCTATACGGGCAAGGTGTTTCACGGTGCCGGGGCCAATGTCTCTGATCGGCTCCGGCAAGCGATCAACATCACCTACGCCGTCGGCTGGGTGCGACAGGAGGAAAACCAATATCTGTCCTGCCCAATGAATATCGCCCGAACCTTGCCCGACGACCTCCTGAAGGTCATGGGGTATCAGATGGGATGTTTCGCGATGGGCTACGTCCGCGATTTTGAGGACCCAATGGTCGTGATCCGCGAGCCGCAAACCCGCGGTGTCTTTGGTATCGACATGGTGAACAAAAACGCCCGGAGCGACCAGTCACTCACAGATGTGGCCCGACACCTCCACGAGGCTTCGGCCTAAATCTGCGGGCGACGGGACTATTGCTGGTCGTCGTCGAGCGCGTAGCCTGCCGAGCGCACCGTGCGGATAATATCGATCTCGTCCGGTCCGTTGAGGGCCTTGCGCAGGCGGCGGATATGAACATCGACCGTGCGGGGTTCAACGTAGACATCGTGGCCCCACACGGAGTCCAGCAATTGCTCGCGCGTGAAGACTCGGCCCGGGTGCTCGAGAAAGAAGCGCAGAAGACGATATTCAGTCGGGCCGAGGTGGATCGCGCGGCCGTTGCGGCTTACCCGATGCGCGGCCAAGTCCATCGAGACATCGGCGAAGGTGAGTGCTTCCGCCGAAGCATCCGGTTTGGTCCGCCGCATGACGGCACGGACCCGGGCGATCAACTCGCTTGGGCTAAAGGGCTTGGTCATATAGTCGTCGGCGCCGCTGTTCAGCCCACGGACCTTGTCGGCCTCCTCGCCGCGTGCAGTCAGCATGATGACGGGTACGGTTCTCGATACCGGCGACCGCCTGATCTGGCGACAGACCTCGATCCCGGACACCAGCGGCAGCATCCAGTCGAGAAGTACGACATCCGGTTTGCGTTCAGCCAGTTGAACGAGTGCTTCCTCACCGTCGTTGGCCTCGCAGACCTCAAAGCCTTCCTTCTCGAGATTATAGCGAAGCATCGTCACGAGGGCGGTTTCGTCCTCGACAATCATGACCATTGGTTTCATCGGGTAGAGGTCTCGCTATCTACAATGCCCTTGGGTCCGGGCAGGACGACTGAACTCGAGGTCCGGTCGCGCTTCTGGCGACTTCCCTGCGGGGGTGTGCCATGGATTAGAAAATGGATGGTTTCGGCGATATTAGTTGCATGATCGCCGATGCGTTCGATGTTCTTCGCCATGAATAGTAGATGCGTGCCCGGGGTAATGAACCGTGGGTCCTCCATCATGTAAGTCAGCAACTCACGGAAAAAGCTCGTGTAGAGTTCATCCAGTTCCTCATCGCCCTCCCACACCTGCAGCGCCTTTTCGGCATCACGCTCAACATAGGCATCGAGGACATTTTTGATTTGGGTCTGGGCGATCCGCGCCATATGGGGCAGTGCTTGGATAGGACGCGCGACTGGGGTCTGTGAAAGCGTAATCGAGCGCTTTGCGACATTCGCGGCGTAGTCGCATATTCTTTCAAGGTCGCTGGAGATTTTAAGCGAAGACAGGATCTCGCGCAGATCGCGCGCCAAGGGCTGGCGCAGGGCGAGCAGACGCAGTGCCTGGCTTTCAACCTCGGTTTCGAGCTGATCAACCCGGGGATCTTGAGCGACCACCTCCGAGGCGAGGTTGGTGTCCCGTTTGACGAGGGCGTGAATGGCGTCCGACAACTGACTCTCGGCGAGGCCGCCCATCGCCACGATGGTGTTGGTCAAGCGATTCAGTTCTTCGTCATAAGTCTTAACGATGTGCTCGTTTGGCATGATCGCGGTTCCTTAAACGGGCGCTCTATCTGTGATCCTGCTCAGCCGAATCTCCCGGTAATATAGTCTTCGGTCCGTTTGTTCGAAGGGTTGGTGAAGACTGTCGCCGTATCGTTGAATTCGATCAGATCGCCGAGATACATGAAGGCCGTATAATCGGAGCTGCGCGCCGCCTGCTGCATGCTGTGTGTGACGATCACAATGCAGTAGTCTGATTTGAGTTCGCTGATGAGTTCCTCGACCTTTTGAGTCGAGATCGGATCGAGGGCAGAGCAGGGCTCGTCCATCAGGAGAATCTCGGGCTTAACCGCAACCGCGCGGGCGATGCACAGACGCTGCTGCTGACCGCCCGACAGGCCGAGGCCGCTCTGCTTCAACTTGTCCTTGACCTCACCCCAAAGCGCGGCCTTCCGCAAGGAGTGCTCAATCCTGCCGTCCAGCTCGCTTTTGGGAAGCTTCTCGTAGAGATTGATGCCAAATGCGATGTTGTCATAGATCGACATTGGGAACGGCGTTGGCTTCTGGAACACCATGCCAATTTTCGCCCGAAGCAGATTGAGATCAAGTTTCGGGTCGAGAATGTTCTGGCCATCGACCAGAATCTCACCCGTGGCGTATTGTCCAGGGTAGAGCTGGTACATCCGGTTGAGAACCCGCAGTAATGTCGACTTCCCGCAACCCGAGGGGCCGATGAACGCCGTGACATGCTTGTCATAAAGCGCCATGTTTATGCCCTTCAAGGCCTCGTACTTCTTATAATAGAAGCGAAGGTCCTTGATGACCATTTTGTTGGTCATCTCGGCTACGGGCGACTTGGCCTCCAATGGAGCGGTTCTCGTGGACCCGGAGTCATCAGGGTACGAATCATTGGTTCCGTCGATCGGCGTTTGCATGGGTTCTGTGCTCATTGCTTCAGACTGCTCAATGTGGCGAGGAAGCGGGCGAGGATATTCAGGGTCAGGATCGTAAAGGTAATGAGGATGGCACCACCCCAGGCGAGATGCTGCCAATCTTCATAGGGGCTAAGGGCGAACTGGAAGATCACCACCGGCAGATTCGCCATGGGCGCATTCATGTTCGTGCTCCAGAACTGGTTGTTCAGGGCGGTGAAGAGGAGGGGCGCCGTTTCGCCGCTAACGCGTGCAACGGCCAGCATGATGCCTGTCAGCATCCCCTGCATGGCGGCACGGTAGCAGACCATCGTTACCGTGCGCCATTTTGGTGTCCCAAGCGCGGCAGCGGCTTCACGCAAGGCGCTGGGTACCAGGCCCAGCATATCAACCGTCGTTCGAAGGACGACTGGCACGACAAGGATGGCCAGTGCCACACTGCCCGCCCAAGCAGAGAAATGGCCCATCGGCACGACCATCAGTTCGTAGACGAACAAACCGACGATGATTGACGGCGCGCTCAGGAGGATGTCGTTCACGAACTGAACCATTTGGGCAAGCACACTGCCGCGGCTGTATTCAGCAATCCAGGTACCGGCGAGGATCCCGACAGGTGTGCCGAGAGCGACGCCCACCGTTGTCATGGCGATGGTGCCTGCTATGGCATTCAGAAGGCCACCCTTGCTGCCAGGCGCGGGGGTCATCTGCGTCAGGATCGTCGGATGTAGCGCGCTCAGTCCATTCCAGAGCAGTGTCAACAGGATCGTGCCGAGGACAAACAGGCCAACCGATGTTGCCGCGCAGGCCAGGCCCAGGGCGATCCGGCTTTGGACTTGGCGACCACGATAGCGGGTCATATCGAGAGTTGCTGCCATGCTCCTAGTTCCCCGCCTGACGGTTGGCACGAATAAGCATGACCTTTGCGAAGCTCAGAACAATGAACGTGATGACGAAGAGGATCAGGCCCAGGGCAATCAACGAGGATGTGTATAAATCTTCCGTTGCCTCGGTAAATTCATTCGCGAGCGTGGAGGAAATCGTCTGGCCCGGCGCCAGCAGCGAACTTGCGATTCGATGTGAATTTCCGATCACGAAGGTGACCGCCATTGTCTCGCCCATCGCGCGCCCGAGACCGAGCATCACACCGCCAATCACGCCGACACGGGTGTAGGGGAGCACGATGTTCCACATCACCTCCCAGGTGGTGCAGCCAATACCGTAGGCAGATTCCTTCAGCATGACCGGAACCGTCTCGAATACCTCTCGCATGATCGAGGATATGAACGGGATGATCATGATCGCCAGGATGATCCCCGCAGTCAGGATGCCGATTCCCAGCGGTGGACCAGAGAAGAGTATGCCCAGCCCCGGCACCGCGCCGAGCGTGGAAGTCAAGTACGGCTCGACATATGACTGCATGAAGGGAGCCAGGAAAAACAGGCCCCAGATGCCATAGATGATACTCGGGATACCGGCGAGGAGTTCAATCGCAACGGAGAGGGGACGTTTCAGAACCGGCGGGCAGACCTCTGTGAGGAAGACAGCAATACCGAAGCTGATTGGCACCCCGAAAAGCATCGCGATAAATGATGTCATCAGCGTGCCGTATATCGGCGCGCGGGCGCCAAACTTGCTCGTCACCGGGTTCCAGAATTGGGAGAAAATGAAATCGGTGCCGAAGGTAGAGAATGCGAGGCGCGAGCCCGAAACAAGAGAGAAAACAACACCCCCCAGGATGAGGAGCACGAGGGCCGCAAAAAAGATTGTGCTTCCGCCAAACAACAGGTCGAACAGCTTCTGTGGACCTCTGAGGGTCAAAGCCGTCTTCCTGGCCGAACTGGCTGCCGAAATGGTCGCGCTATCGGTCACGGTCACGATCCTTCGTCCTGAGCAAACGGCCCGGTCCGAAATGTCGCCATTCCGGACCAGGGCACATCATCGTGAAGTTACTTCCAGATCTGGCTGCCGTCGGCCGCCGTGATCGACTTCCAGGAAGCTTCAATCTGCTGCACGAGGGCATCGGGAAGCGGGACGTAATCTAGCTTCAGGGCGTCCTGCTGACCCTTGGTGAGGGCATAGTCGAAGAAGGACAGCGCAGCCTTCGCCACGTCAGGCTTATCCTGCTGCTTGTACATCAGGATAAAGGTTGCGGCAGTCATCGGCCAAACCGTGGGGCCCGCCTGATTGGCGAGGATCAGACCAAAGCCCGGGATAGAGGCCCAGTCCGCGCCCGAAGCGGCAGCCTGAAAGGCTGCGGAGTTCGGCGCGACGAAATTGCCATCCTTGTTCTGCATCAGCGCGAAAGGAAGGTTGTTCTGAAGGGCGTACGCGAATTCGACGTATCCGATCGAACCAGCGGTGCGGCTGGTGAAAGCGGCAACGCCTTCATTACCCTTGCCACCAAGGCCGACGGGGAAGTCGACCGACTTGTTCACGCCAACCGTATCTTTCCATTCCGGCTTCACGGCGGCGAGATAGTAGGTGAAGTTGTAGGTCGTGCCCGAGCCGTCTGAACGATAGATCGGGGCGATCGACAGGTCGGGCAGGGCCAGACCCGGATTGACGGCGGCGATCTCCGGGTCCTTCCAGGTCGTGACCTTGCCGAGATAGATGTCCGCGAGGATGGGGCCGGTGAGCTTCAACTGACCAGAGGCGATGCCTGGAATGTTCACGACGGGCACGATGCCGCCGATGACCATTGGAAACTGCGTCAGTCCGGCTGAGCTGAGTTCGGAGCCGGTCAGCGGCGCATCCGTCGCACCGAAATCAACGGTCTTAGCCTTGATCTGCTTCACACCACCGCCAGAGCCGATCGACTGATAGTTCAAGCCGACGCCGGTGATCTTCTTGTAGTTTTCGGCCCATTTGGAATAAATCGGATAAGGGAAGGTTGCCCCTGCTCCTGAAATGTCGATCGCCTGGGCGGATCCAATCGATGCCACCGAAATGGCGCCGACGGCGAGAACGCCAAACAGCTTCGTTGTGATCATGTTCACGAGAGCTTCTCCTGCACTGTATAATTTCGTCGCGTAGCCAATTGCGCCACGACACAGTCACTGTGGTAGCGGGCCAGTGTTACAGTTCAATGACAAAAGGATTGCGACTGCGTAACACGACGGTAGTATCCGCCCTGTTGATGTTGGTCAGCTGGCATCGTTGGCAACACGGCGCAACGGTTCGACCACACCTACTGGGCTAGTGACGGGTTGGGCCAGCCTCAGATGAACCGTAAAGACCGAGCCGACCCCGATCTCACTGTCGATCTCGAGGAAGCCGCGATGTCGGTTGACGATGTGTTTGACAATTGCGAGACCAAGCCCTGTCCCGCCCAGTCGACGCGATCGCGCCGTATCAACGCGATAAAATCGTTCCGTCAGTCGCGGGAGATGCATCCGAGGGATCCCGTCGCCCTGATCTGAAACGGAAATTGCTAAACCAGACCGGATTCGACTTGAAGGGCCCGTTGAAATTGTCACGGCGCTGTTGGGTCGCCCATATTTCAGCGCATTATCGATTAAATTCAGAAAGACCTGCAGCAGCTCGTCCGAGTCGCCGACAACCTCCTGACCGGAGCCGCCCAGGCGCAGTTCCATCGTGATGCTGCGCGCTGCGGCCTTGAGTTCCAGAGACTGGATCAGGTTGTTCAGAATCGATGCGATCGAGATGTGACTTGTCGGCACCAGATGTTCATTCATCTCGATGCGTGACAGCGACAGTAGATCCTCGACGAGACGGGTCATCCGCGCCGCCTGCTCATGCATGATCGCAAGGAAGCGCTTTTGCGCATCATAGTCGTCGGCGGCAGGCCCCTGAAGGGTTTCGATAAATCCGAGCAAGGCGGAGAGGGGTGTGCGCAATTCGTGGCTGGCGTTGGCGACAAAGTCGACACGCATCTGCTCGGTCCGCTTGAGTGCGGTCAAATCGTGCAGGACGATAAGGGCAACCGGACGCTCGCGATCTTGCAAGCCGGGATCGATCGGGAATATCTCCAGATCTGGATCCTGGTCACCGATTTCAATAGCCGACTCGTCCTCCAGGGCGATTTTCGCTCTCGGCAATGCAAGCACGCGGGCGCTGAACTGGCGCTCTACAGGGGCGGCGACTTCGAAATCGACGACAGCTCCTTGGCTGCCACGGAGAACTGCATCGGCCGCATCAAGGATACCCGGGTTGCGGATGGCTGCGGAAAGATCGCGACGCACCAAGGTTTCGCCGAAGAGCTCTCGGGCTGCGGCATTTGCATCGACAATTTCGCGTCTGGCATTGATGAGTACCAAGGGGTCGGGAAACGTCGTCAGGATTTCCGTGACGCCGTCAAGTTCCTTCCGGAGGTTTTGGGCGCGCCGATTGCCGGCGGCGGCGACACGAAGGCTACCGCGCCATATTCCGTCGATCGCCGGGCTTGCGAACGCCGTCTCCGGGGGTTCTTCCGTATTGCGGGCTAATCTGACGAGGGCGCGGCGCAGTCCGTGGAAGCCGTCGAGGTACAGGCGCAGAACCAGTACTTCACCAAACGCGACGCAGGCAAAAGAGGCGATCAAGGGGACGACACCGATGCGACCCATGACGAATAGCGCCATAGCCGCCGCGAACAAGGAGAGGCTTCCCACCACGAACGGCAGCAGAAGAGAACGCATATTCATCCCTGCAACACTGGCGCGTCG
>CAIXXC010000012.1 GCA_903923205.1 uncultured Rhodospirillales bacterium
GGCAAAACTGGCAAAAACCCGACTCGGTAGCTTAGGCACGCGGCCTACGTGCATCTTCCGTCGAAGATGAACGGGCGCCCCGAAACGGCGCACGCCTATTGGTTTGCTAGCGCTTGACGACCGCCGGCAACAAGCGGGTCGGCCGCTTGTCGGGAGTGCACATGTCGTTATCCTCGGGTCGAACACCAAAGTGCAGCCCGCGTTGTTCGTCGAGCATCAGCAGATCGTAGTCGCTCGAGCAGACAGACACCGGCTTCCAGCCTGCACACCCGTTAACGGAGACGTTTCTTTCGACGCCGGAGGTCAGGCCGCAACTCGCAAGGCCGAACGCTTGCACCAGTTTGGGGTCGGTGGCGTGCAACGTGACGTATTTGGCGTCCTCACGGAAATCGACCTCATAGGCGCCTGCCACCGTCGCGGACGGGCGAGCGACCACGTAGGTTCCGGCGGTTCGGAACTCGAACACCTTGTTCGTCATTGCCGGGTCGAGCGCCAGCACGAAATGCAGCATCCACTGGCCATGATGAAAGGAAAACTCACGCGTTCCATAGGTCCCGCGACCCCAGTCCTCGGGTCCAGTGCTGGCATAAGTTCCAGATAGCTGCGCCAGGGTCTTGGCGCCGCTGTCAGGCGCGGGCGCAGCGAGGGTGCTGGTTGCAAAGAATGTGGCGAGCGCCAAAGCCGTCGGGATGTCGTATTTCATTGAGTATCTCCTATAAGGGTGCGGTAGCCGCGTTTAGTGATGACGTTCGAGGCGGGGCGAATCGGACAGTCGATCGGACCTCGGGTCAATTCGCCGGCAGACAGAATTGGCGACGGAATGCGCGCTCGAATACCGACGACGGCATTGCGCGGCGAAACAATGCAAGAGTCGCTGCCTCACGGCCAACCGTATATCGCACGCGAGGCTGCGAGAGGGTGGCTGGCCGGAGGACGGCGCGAGCGACTGTATCTGGCGAGGGCGCCTCGGCCAGCGCCTTCGCAAACACCGATCGAACCCCCTCACGCCCTTGGTCATACACGGTGAGCGCCGCATCGGCCTCCGGCATGTGGGTCGAGATATCGGAAGCGGTGAAGCCAGGTTCTATCAGAATCGAGCGAACGCCCAACGTGCGTACCTCGTGGTCGAGTGACTCGGACCAGCCTTCGAGAGCGTGCTTGCTGGCTGCGTAGAGAGAGCTAACCGGCGCAGGCGGAAAGCCGAAGATCGAACTGATATTGACGACTCTCCCTGCGCCCTGATCGCGCATTGTGGGGAGCACGGCTCGCGCGACTCGCATTGCGCCGAAGACGTTCGTGTCGAATAGCGCTCGCACTTGAGCATCACTCGACTCCTCGGCGCCAGCGACCATGGCGAACCCTGCATTATTGACCAGCAGGTCGATGCGCCCGGCATCCCTGAGCCAATCCCCAAGAATTTGGGTGGTTGCCGCGGCGTCGCTCATATCCAGTCGCAGGCCCTCGACGCGACCCGGGACGGTACTTTCGCGGCGGGCGGCGCCAAATA
>CAIXXC010000013.1 GCA_903923205.1 uncultured Rhodospirillales bacterium
AATCACCAGTTCCGCCTTCTGCTCGGTGCGGGCATAGCCGCTTTCCGGAACGGCTGTAAAAAAGCCCAATGTGGAGGTTGCCGAGAGCAAAATCAGCTTTTGAAGTCCGAATTTCATTGAGATTCCCTCGTTATTTACCAAAATATTGAAAAATATCAATTATTTTTTAGCAAAGTATCGAGAGTGTTCGGCGGTTTCATCCCTCATTTGGGGGATGGGTTCGATGAATTTCATGCGGTGTTTGAGCCACGCTGCCGAGAGCATTGTGCAAAAACGTGGGTACCTGTCTTTTGCGAATTAGAGCGCTTTCTGACCAATCTGGGTCACCGTGACAGAGCCGATTTTGGCTCAGCGCAAGGAGCGAGGAAGGAGCAATGCGGACCCATTGTGACGGACGAGCGACGTAGCGATGGGCCAAAAGCGGCCCGCCCCGACGGGGTTGCGTCAGGACACCCGGTGGACAGCGTTGCGATGCTTGCAGGGGCAACCTCCGCGGCGCACCGCGCCTCGCCACCGGGCGTCCTGACGCAATCACGGTGATCCAGATTGGTCGGAAAGCGCTCTATCGATGCGAAAATGGGGAATGCTGAAGCGTGATACGTTTCAGATCAAACGCATCACGCTTCAGACCGACCGGATTGGTGGAATGCGGGCCACGGCAACGGCAATCGCGGACTGCCGGCTAACCCCGATCTTCGCGGCAATCGCCTTGATCTGGCCGCGCACCGTCGCTTCGCTTGCGCCGCGATGTTCGGCGATCTGTGCGGTCGAATGCCCCATTGAAAGGGCGATCGCGATCTTGGCTTCTGCCCTGGTCAATCCAAAAAATCGCTGCAATTCCAGGTAGTGTCCCGGAAGAACCGCGGCCGGATCGCGAAAGACAAGAAGGGCGCCCGATATTCCCTGGCTGGCCAGCGGGGTAACCGAGGTGAAGTAGGGCTCGGTCACTTCGACACTTGTCGTAAATCTGTTGAGGGTCACATTTGCGGTTGCCGGTTGGGTGCGCAACGTGGCGTTGTGCACGGCCGCGTTCAGTCTGCTTTGGCCTTCGGCATCCCTTGCGGTCAGCAAACCCATGCTGATTTTCATGGCATCGCCCAAGGTGATGATGCTTTCGGCCGCAGCGTTGAGGTACAAGACCCGCATATTGGCGGTGATCACCAATGCAGCGGTTGCAAAGGCATCGAGGATGCCGTGCAAAAGTGCAGTGGAACGGCGCAGACCCGACAATTCGCCGCGCACCATCAGCACGTTCCGGATGTTGTGGGCATAGGCAGCCAGGGCCGAGACTTCATTGCGGGTGAAGGGGCCCGCCCGTTCGGCGCGGTTGAGCCCGACTGCTCCCATGCCCCAAGGCGTGGAAAAGCCTCCGCCCATACAATGGAACGTATCATCACCGATGGATTTGATGAGGTCGACGTAAACGGGGCTGCGTCGAAACGCGCTTTGCGGAACTTCGTCCTCCGCGCTGAATATCGTATTGATGCGGTGTGGAAAAAAGGCGCACTGTTGCCAAGGATCAGTCTTCACAAAGCGTGCGGCATAAGGGCCGAGGAATTCGTGAGTGAAATAGCTGTGGGCCAGGTTCTCGATATTTCCGGCTGAGCTGGTCCAGTTTATCAATCCGGACCTTGCACCAAATTGACTGGCCAGCGTGTTGGGAAGCGCTGAAAAGGCATCGTCGTCGAACAACGCCTCGTAGATTTCCTCATTTCGCAGCATTATTTCCTCATTTCGCAGCATTATTGCTCGGCCCTGTCGCTGACTTTGGACAGTCCCCCTGCGGAATGATGGGTATCGCGCGCGCAGAAGGCAATCAGGGTCATTGACCATTTGCTAAAAGGACTCGCTCCGGCACTGAAACCTTGGCAAAAATCCGGTTCAAATTGTTCTGTGCCAAAAGCTTTGGTTCGCCCGTCCGCGCTGCAGGCAAAAGAAAACCCCGCCCAGGCCAGAGCCCGGACGGGGTTTTGCAATTGCCGATGGTTCAGCAGGTTATGACAAGCCGTGGCCGGCCAGCGCCGCCAGCAGCAGCAGCGCGACGATGTTGGTGATCTTGATCATCGGATTGACCGCAGGGCCTGCGGTATCCTTGTAGGGATCGCCAACGGTGTCGCCGGTCACTGCCGCCTTGTGCGCGTCAGAGCCTTTGCCGCCGTGGTGGCCGTCTTCGAT
>CAIXXC010000014.1 GCA_903923205.1 uncultured Rhodospirillales bacterium
AGCGTTGGCCGATCGGCTTTCGCGCTTCGTTAAGAACGTCATCATCTTACGTGGCGGCCAGAGTGAGCGGAAGCGGCGAGAGGCGATGGATCGCCTTGCGGCGATTCCGGAGCAGGACGAACGGGTGATCGTGGCGACGGGTCGTTACCTCGGGGAGGGCTTTGACGACCAGCGCCTGGACACCCTCTTCCTCACCATGCCGATCGCTTGGAGGGGAACCCTGGCGCAGTATGCCGGTCGTCTTCACCGGCTTCACGACCCCAAGCGGGAAGTGGTCATCTATGACTACGTCGACCGCGACGTCCCGGTGCTCGCCCGCATGGCGGCCAAGCGCGCCGCGGGCTATTCGGCGATCGGCTATACGACCGCCCAGGGTCCGGGATTGTTCGACAGGTAGGCCCGTCAGGGAGGCGTCTAGGCAGGCGGGTGTTTGGCGCGGGATGTCGCGGGATTGACTCGGCAAGAGATCCCGCACATATTCCATGTATGGAATACTTTGGCCTGTGAGTTGGGACGTCGAAAATACCGATGAGTTCGGAATCTGGTTCGTCGATCTGAGCGAGACCGATCAAGATGCGATCGACTTCACGGTCGACCTGTTGATCGCGCAAGGGCCGAACCTACGCTTTCCGCACTCGTCGGGGATCGGCAATTCGCGGCACTCGCACATGCGCGAGCTGCGGATTCAGAGCGAAGGAAGGCCGCTGCGTGTCTTCTACGCCTTCGATCCGCGTCGCTCGGCGATCCTGCTGATTGGAGGCGACAAGACCGGAGACGACCGCTTCTACGAGCGGATGATCCCGGTCGCGGACGAGCTTTACGACGTGCATCTGAAGGAATTGAAGCAGGAAGGATTGTTGAAATGAGCGGACATCGCCCGTTTTCCGACCTCAAAAAGGGTTGGAGCCCAGAACGTCTCGCCGCGAATGAAGCGCGCAAGGCGAAGCTGACGGCCGAGATGGTCAGCCTGGAGCAGCTCCGCGAAGGTCTCGGTATCAGCCAGGAGGAACTGGCGAACGTCATGGAGGTGCAGCAGCCGGCCATCTCGAAACTGGTCCGCCGTCCCGACATGAAGATCAGCACATTGCGCGACCTGATCTCAGCTATGGGCGGCGAGCTGCACATCACCGCGACCTTTCCCGACCGTTCGGTCGAGATCGGGAATTTCACAGGATCGCCAGCTTGAGCCCAGTCTCAACCCACTTCGATCGCCGTTGATCGTCACCCCATATCGCCATTAGCGATGTTCTCGGTTCGTGCTGCAATGCGTGTTCTAGCGCGCAAACCTTGAGGTGAGCCCCATTTGACATGCCGCTGATCATCAAACCGAGACCTATCAAGGATGCGATAGACGCTTCATGACGACTCGTATTCGCATAAAGAATGAAGTTGAATTTTTATTGAACACGGCATAGGTTCAACATTATTGAACCTGACGGGGAGGCGTTATGAGCCGCTCACTAGAAATCGACGAGTCTCGGCCGATCACTGAGGTGAAGTTCCGCAAAACCGGCGGGTCATTGTCTGTAATCTGGCCAAGTGCGTATGCTGCGGACTTGCATGTCACAGATGGATCGGTCGCGCGTATCGCCTACACGAAAACGGGCGAGCAGGTGATCATCCCGGTCACCACGACCAAACGCAAATATTCTCTCGCAGAGCTTCTTTCTGAGATGTCTGATCAGGTTGATCTTGGTCCAGAACACGCCGCCTGGGAACAAATGCGACCATCGGGGAGTGAGGTCTAGTGCCCCCTGGCGCCAAACATCCGAAGCGGGGCGACGTCTGGCATTTGAATTTCTCGCCAGCGGCCGGCCAGGAGATGAAATACGAGCATTTTGCGATCGTCATTTCACCTGATGCGTATAATCGGCGGACAAACTTGATTTACGTGGCGCCGATCAGCACGACAGCCAATCTCGCTCGTAACGTCGGCTTTCAAGTGTCATTGTCCGGCGCAGGAACCAAGACCACTGGGGTGGTGGATTTAATGCAAATTCGAGCGGTCGACTTCAAATCTGTTGAACGAAAGGCGACCTATGTCGAGCGTCTGCCTGCACATATCGTTGAAGAGGTGCTCCAACGTATCGCGCCGATTTTCACCGCGGACGATGAGTAGGGCTTGATTCAACACCGAATTTTTCGCGAGGAATTTGGCGCGCAATAAATGTTATCGGCAATTTCATCGTGCCGAAATGTGAAATTTCCCGCCGTCGCAGGCAAAATAATGTAGCCGCGTACCACTGCGCGCCCTTTGCCATGATTGTGACGCCGCTATTTAGGCGCCCTTACCTTAGCCTGACCCTTATTTAAGCCAATCGCCAATTGTTTAAATAGAGGCTCTCTCGTATGATGGGTCATGTCCGAATCAAGTTCCAACCCGCGGCTAGGCAGATTCGTCGTAACCCCTGTTGCGGGCGAAATCGTGCGCGCCTTCGTACCGCCCGCGCTGCCACCGGAACCGCCAATCGATGTTCTGGCTCTTCTCGATCGGCTCAGTCTGGCGGAACGCGCCTTGGGTCGTCTGGACGGCATCACTATTCTGCTGCCGCGCCAGGAGCTGTTTCTCTACATGTATGTAAGGAAGGAAGCCGTCCTTTCGTCCCAGATAGAAGGAACTCAATCGACCCTTTCGGATCTGCTCCGCTTCGAGACCGAGGCTCAGGCAGGACAGCCGATCGACGACATCCGCGAGGTGTCGAACTACGTCGATGCAATGATGTATGGGCTGAAGCGGCTGGAAGAGCTGCCGCTGTCACTGCGCCTGATACGCGAAATGCACGAACGACTGCTTCAAAGCGGGCGTGGCGGCACAAAAAATCCCGGCGAATTTCGGCGGTCTCAGAACTGGATCGGCGGCTC
>CAIXXC010000015.1 GCA_903923205.1 uncultured Rhodospirillales bacterium
ATGCGGTGCTCTCCACCGGCTTCGATATCAACCGCGCGACCGACCAGACCTATACGCGCATCTACAAGATCGACACCGAGAACAGCTTCCTGTCGTCGAACGCGTTCGTTGAGAATTTCGACGGCCGGAACTATGGGGCCATGACCGCCTATTCATTCCAGGCGCTGCGTCAGGGCATCACGGATCGCACCCAACCCTACGTGATGCCCGCTGCCGCCTATACCTGGTATGGCCGCCCCAACACCTGGGGCGGCCAGTTCACGTCAACCGCCGACATCCTGGATGTCGTAAGGGAATCAGGACCTTCGGCGCAAAGATTGTCGGTTGGATCACGCTACGATCAACCATGGATCACTCCGGACGGCGAAGCATTCAAGGCCATGATCGCGGTCCGCGGGGATTCCTATTACGTCTCCAAAGTGCCGGTGCCGAGCGGAAACGGCACCTACACCGGCACGACGGGGCGGGTCTATCCGCAGTTGGGCCTGGAATGGCGCTATCCATTCGCACGTTACGGCCAAGGGGGGTCTTCATGGCTTATCGAGCCCAAGGCTGCGGTCTACGCGGCACCGCCTGGCGGCAATAGCCAGAGGATCGTGAACAACGACAGCCAAGCGTTCAATTACAGCGATGCCGATCTGTTTGTTCCCGACCGACTCTATGGCTATGACGAGGTCGATAGCGGACAACGGACCGATTACGCGATGAGAGCGGCGTGGTATGGCCGAAGCGGGCCCCATGGCGAGGCACTCTTTGGCCAGAGCTATCGCTTCCAGAACGCAACGCCATTTCAGCCCGGCACCGGCCTCAATTCCCGCAGATCGGATTATGTCGGCCGGATCACGTTCTCGCCAAGCCGACTCCTCGACCTGGGCTGGCATGTTCGGCTGGCCCGCAGCAATTTCAACATCCGCAATCAACAATTCTCGGCGACGTTTGGGCCGCCCCGTTTGCGCATGTCGCTGACCTACATTTCGCTCAGCAGCGATCCGCGCGACGCGCAGGCCGCGCTCCGTCAGATTGGTGGCGGACTTAGCTATCAAATCACGAATTATTGGAATTTCAGCATGTCCACGCTGCGTAACGTCGGCGAATCGATCCAGCAATCGGGAATCCAGGCAGGCGTTACGCCCTACTATGCCATCTTCAACAACCCGCAGAACCTGACGACCCTCAACAGTTCGCTCGCTAACCGGGTGGCGATCAGCTACACGGACGAATGCATGTCGTTCGTGACCAGCTTTGTCCAGACCGGCACGCGCGACCGTGATATCAAACCGGACAATGCGGTGTTGTTCCAGCTCGTGTTCAAAAATCTTGGTTCAGTTGAGTTGCCAAGTGGCCATCTATAAGCGGCGGTTGCAACAGAAGGCGCGCCGCGTATCGGGGGGCGTTACAGATTTGGCGACCCGTGCCGAACGTGGCAAGGATTGGCCGCCTCTCCTATCATGTGTAGACTTTCGCCGTTCTCCATACCCTCACCTCGTTTCCCTGGGATTTTCCGTCGTGTTTCGTCTCCATTTCCCATCGATTATTGCCCTGTCGCTCATGCTCGCCATTGCCTTTGATCCAACGACGGTGACAGCGCAGGACGTCGGAATTGCGGCTGTCGTCAACGACACACTGATTTCAAAGGCTGATGTCGATGCCCGGGTAAAGTTGGAATTGCTCAACTCGAAAGGCGATACGGACGAACAGGCGCGGGCACGCATCTATCAGGACGTTCTCCACCAATTGGTCGATGAAACGCTGCAGATGCAGGAGGCCAAGCGTGAAGGGGTGACCATCGACGATGCCGAAATCACGCGCGAATATGATGACCTTGAACGCCGCAATAAAATGCCGCCTGGCGCCCTCGAGAAGTTCCTCCTTAGCCACGGCACCACGAGACAGCAACTGCTCGATCAGCTTGCCGTCCGCTTCGCGTGGAATTCGGTCGTGCGCGGACGCTATGGCCCCGCGTTGATCGTCGGCGATGACGAGATCAATGAGAAGATCAAGGAAATCCTGAAACACGCCAACGAGCCAGCAAGTCACGTTGCCGAAATCTTCCTCCCGGTCTCCGACCCCTCCCAGGATTCGCAGGTCGCGGCCGGTGCGGCGCATCTGCTCGACCAGATCAAGCATGGCGCCTCCTTTCCCGAGGTCGCGCGGCAGTTCTCCCATGCCAGCTCCGCCGCGACCGGCGGCGATCTCGGCTGGGTGACACCCAGCACGCTGCCCCCGGATATCGAGAAGATCGTCAATCAGATGCAGCCCGGCACCTTGGGCGGGCCGTTTCGTCTGACCGGCGGCTATTACATCCTGGTACTGATCGATCGGCGCGAAGGCGGCCCGTCTGATGAGATTCGATATAATTTGACCCAAGCCGTCTTCCCTCTGCCCGCGAACGCGACCCAAGCCGATGCCGATGCCGTAATCGCGAAGGCCAAGACAATGACCGCCGATCTGCGCAGCTGCGCCGAGCTCAACGCCCTGGGTAACAAGATCTCGCCAGATCTTTCCGGACCCATCGGCGATGTCATGGCGAGCCAGGTACCTGGCGCCCTGCGTCCCATCGTCGAGAAGGCAAAAGTAGCCGTGCCGTTCGCGCCTCTGCCCGTCCGTGGCGGTATCGGCGTCTATATGGTCTGCGGCCGTTCCGGCGGGGCTCAGGAGATCAATCGCGCCGCCGTTGAGAACGCACTGATCGACCAGAAGTTCCAGAACGCCTCCGTACGCTACCTCTCGGAATTGCGGCGGACAGCCTTCATCGACCTTCGCAACTGAGCGACCCGAAGATGTCGCCTGTTATCCTGACGATGGGAGAACCGGCGGGGATTGGTGGTGAGATCGCGCTTCGCGCCTGGTGCGGGCGCGATCAGGGTGTACCCCCGTTCTGCCTGATCGATGATCCGGCGCGGCTGGCGGCACTCGCTGCGGCCACGGGGATTTCTGTCCCCGTTCGGGCGATCAACAGCCTTGCCGAGACTTTGTCGGTTTGGCGTGAAGCCCTGCCCGTACTACCGCTGTCGCTGGCGGCACCGGTCGTGCCCGGCAAGCCCGATCCGGCAAACGCCGCCGCCGTGATCGCCGCAATCGAACGCGGGGTGGACGCTGTCATGCGGGGCGACGCCACTGCGCTGGTGACCAACCCAATCCAGAAGCAGACGCTCTATGCCGCCGGCTTCAAGCATCCCGGCCATACCGAGTTTCTCGCAGCGCTGGCAGGATCGGGGATCGAGCCGATCATGATGCTCGCCTGCCCGGGCCTGCGCGTTGTTCCCGTTACCGTGCATATTCCCCTGCGGGATGTGGCAGCCCATCTCAGCAGCGCCGCCATCATCCTCGCCGGCAGGATCACAGCCGCATCACTGCGTCGCGACTTCGGTATCGCCGCACCACGCCTCGCCATTGCCGGTCTCAACCCCCATGCCGGGGAAGCCGGCACCATCGGCGACGAGGAATCCCGCATCCTCGCCCCGGCGATTGCGACCCTGCGTGGTGAAGGCATCACGATTTCGGACCCCTCCCCCGCTGACTCGCTGTTTCATGCCCAGGCCCGCAGCAGCTACGACGCGGTGTTGTGCATGTATCATGATCAGGCGCTGATCCCGCTCAAGACCATCGATTTCGATCGCGGCGTCAATATTACCCTCGGGCTGCCCTTCGTCCGCACCTCGCCCGATCACGGCACCGCCCTTGATATTGCCGGAACGGGCAGAGCGAAGCCTGAGAGCCTGATCGCCGCCCTGAAACTCGCATCCGAGATGGCGCAGGCGCGCGCCGGAAGCAGTAAAACGTGAGCCTGCCGCCCCTCAAGGATGTCATCCGCCGCTATGGCCTCGACGCTCGCAAGTCCCTCGGCCAGAATTTCCTGCTCGACCCGCGTCTGACCGCAAAAATCGCCGCCGCCTCCGGCGATCTGGTCGGTGCCCGCGTGGTTGAAATCGGCCCCGGTCCGGGCGGGCTGACCCGCGCCCTGCTTGAAGGCGGCGCTGCCGAGGTTGTCGCGATCGAGCGAGATGACCGCTGCGTGGCCGCCCTGCAGGAACTCGCGCAAGCCTTCCCCGGCAGGCTCACGATCATTCCCGGCGACGCCCTTGCGCTCGACCCGTCAAGCCTGATTACGGCGCCCCGGCGGATCGTCGCCAACCTGCCCTACAACATCGCGACGCCGCTTCTGATCGGCTGGCTCGGCAATATCGGCGCCTATGAGAGCCTGACCCTGATGTTTCAGAAAGAGGTCGCCGGACGACTCGCGGCAGTCCCGCGCAGCGGCGCCTACGGGCGGCTGTCGATCCTGACCCAATGGCTGACCGAGCCACGGCTGATGTTCGATATTCCTCCAGGCGCCTTCCTGCCGGCGCCAAAGGTCACCTCGACCGTCGTCCATCTCACCCCGAGGCCGGAACCGCAGGCGGCGGCGGAATTCGCCGTTCTCGAATCCGTGACCGCCGCAGCCTTTGGCCAGCGCCGCAAAATGCTGCGCTCCAGCCTGAAATCCTTGAAGCTCGATACTGACCGGATCATCGCCGAAGCCGGGGTCGTCGAGACCGCGCGCGCCGAGGAGTTGAGCGTACCTGAGTTCTGCGCGATTGCCCGCGTCGTCGCCCGCCTGCGCGCCGTTTGAACCCAGGCGGTGTTCCGAATCCGATCCGAGAACGACAACCTATACGACGAACTAAAAGTTATATTCATATTAGGGTTGAGATTCGACGC
>CAIXXC010000016.1 GCA_903923205.1 uncultured Rhodospirillales bacterium
CGGTCGCCGGTCGCCGGTCGCCGGTCGAAAACTAATTGATATTTTAAATATTTGAAGATCATACCATTAATATTTTAAGTACAAATTAACAATATCTTAATTATAAATTATATAATGAAGATTAATTTATAATATTGGTTTCGATAGAATCAATTTTATTAAATTTTTATCGGTGTCATAGGATAGTCTTGATCACGATCTGTCACAGGATCTATTTCCTGCGGCGGCATCTTCGATAAATTGACAAATGCTTGTGCGGCAGAACGATCGAGCGAGCCAAAGGCGATGACCACGGACACACCACTTACGCGAGGGGCTGCGGACGAAATCGACAGCAGCAAGCTCTGGACGGCGCTGGCGAGCATCAACGATGCATTCGTCGTCGCCAACCGTAATGGTGAATTCATCGAGATCAGCGACGGCTTCGCGACCTTTCATCGCTTCGACAATCACGATCCGACAGCTCGTCATTTCACCGCTTATACCGCGTTATTGGAAGTATTCTCGGAATCCGGCGACTTGGTTCCGCCAGACCAATGGCCGATCGCCCGGGCATTGCGTGGCGAAACCCAGGCCAATATCGACTGTATCTTGCTGCGTCGCGACACGGGTGAGAAATGGGACGCGTGCTATAGCTTCGCGCCCGTCCGCGATGAAAACGGCGGCGTCATCGGAGCCGTTGTCACCGCCCGCGACATTACCGTGCGCAAGCGGTCTGAGGCAGCTGCGCGGGCTGCCAAGCATCAAATCGAGGAGTCCAATCGGCTCCTCGCGCTCGGCGAACGGCTCGCGACGATGGGTACCTGGCATTTCGATCCGGCCAATCAGCAGATCGAATGGTCGGACGGAATGTATCGGATCCAGGGGCTACCGCCGGGTGATGGTCGACCGGACCTCATGACTGGTGTCCGAAGCTGGCATCCAGACGACCGACAACGCCATCGCGAAAGCTTTACGACCGCGTTGGCTTCGGGGAATGGTTATTCCTTCGACGGCCGCATGTTGCGCCATGACGGCACGGTTCGCGAGGTCTTGGAGGTTGCGCAATGTCACGTCAACGGCGACGGCATTATTATCGGCGTTTTCGGGATCGTGCAGGACACCACCGAATTCAAGGATGCCCAACGCAGGCTGCTTGATGCCAATAATCGGCTCGTGGCGGCGACCCAGGCCGGACGCGTCGGAATTTGGGAAATTTCGTGCGTCGATGGCACCGTCGCCACCGACGCTGTCACGCGGCAGCTCTGCGGGCTCGGTGGTACCGCAGTCGAGCCCCCAACGGAGGCCTGGTGGAGCCTCCTGCACCCCGAGGATCTGCCTAATTTCCAGCAGGCGATCGATCACTGCATCGCCGGCCAGAATTTGGCGGCAGAGTTCAGGGTCGTGTGCCCAGATGGCTCCGTGCGCTACCTCGAGACACGGGCCGGCTTGATCTCTGATATCCTGGGTCGCCCGATCAACATTCTGGGGACGCTCTGGGATGTCACCGAAACCCACGCCTTGAATGCGCAGCTCATCGCGGAGAAGCAACGCGCGGAGCAGGCCAATCTCGCGAAATCGAGATTTCTGGCCATGATGAGCCACGAGATCAGGACGCCGATGAGCGGCATCATCGGCATGAACCAGCTCTTGCGCGATAGCGAGCTGACGCCACGACAACGCTTCTTCGCCGATACAATCCATGACTCTTCGAGCGGACTGCTGAGGATCATGGATTCAATTCTCGATCTCTCAAAGCTCGAGGCCGGCAAGCTCACGGTCGAAGTCGCGGATTTCAATCTGGTCGAGTTGGTTGAGCAGTCTGCCATCGCCTTTTCGTCTGCGGCAGAGGCCAAGGGTCTCGCGCTGTCGACACAACTCGCGTTACCAACGCCAGCGTTCTTCCAGGGTGATTCGGCATTGTTGCGGCAAGTGCTGCTGAACCTGATCGCAAACGCAGTCAAGTTCACCGAGAAAGGCGCCATAACGGTCGTCGCGACAGGGTCGACGCTGGAAAACAACGACTTGAAGCTCAAGATCGAGGTTCGCGATAGTGGGATCGGCTTAGCCGCCGAAGCAAGGTCGAGACTGTTCAACCCTTTCGAACAGGCCGACGATAGCATCAGCCGCCGCTTTGGAGGCACCGGGCTTGGCCTCAGCATCTCCAAACATCTGATTGAACTGATGGGCGGCACGATTGGCGTCGAAGGCAATCAGCCTGCAGGGTCGATCTTCTGGTTCGAACTGATTCTGCGTCATGCCGAAGCACTCGAGCCCCCCGTCATCATCGCGAGCGATCCTGGAGTGGAGCCAGACGAAGGCACCGGGTCGGGTCAGATCCTGGTCGTCGAGGATAATCGCATCAACGCCACCGTCGTAACCGCATTCCTGGCAGCAGGCGGGTATACCTGCGACCTCGCCGCTAATGGCGTTGAAGCGATCGTCGCTATTGAAGCCAAGCAATACGATCTGGTGCTCATGGACGTACAGATGCCCATACTCGACGGCCTGTCTGCGACCCGGCGAATTCGGGAACTGCCGCAAGGAAGTGCCATCCCGATCGTGGCGATGACGGCGAACGCGATGACTGAGGATCGCGACCGCTGCCTTGCCGCCGGGATGGACGATTACATTTCAAAACCGATCGACCGCATGACGCTCTACGCAACCTTGAATCGCTGGATCGGCCAAGCCAGTCGGCAACGCCGCAGTTGACCGGATATTATCGTCCCCTCGTCAAGTGGAAGATCCTGTTCTACCTTCATATCCAAGCCTTACCTTGAAGAAGAAAGAAGGATACCCGCCATGCCCGTCGCAGCACCGGTGTTCAACGACTATGCCACTCGCTACGATCATATCGCGATGCGTCGCGAAGACGGCATCCTGGAACTGACACTCCATACGGGCGGCGGCAGCCTGTGCTGGGGCGCGGCCCCACACGAAGAACTCGGCTATTGTTTTGCCGAGATCGGCGCTGATCGCGACAACCAGGTGATCATCCTGACGGGTGCGGGCGACTCCTTTTGTGCCGGGTTCGAAGAGGGCAGCTTCGGCGACATCACGCCCCAGAATTGGGACAAAATGTATTTCGACGCCAAGCGACTGCTCAACAACCTGCTCGATATCGAAGTGCCGATCATCGCCGCGGTCAATGGCCCGGCGCTGATCCATGCCGAACTGGCTGTCCTTTCGGATATCGTGATCGCGGCGGAGACGGCGACCTTCCAGGATGCGCCGCATTTCCCGGCGGGGCTGGTTCCGGGAGACGGCGTACATATCGTTTGGCCGCAGCTCCTTGGCATGAATCGTGGTCGTTACTTTTTACTGACCGGCCAGACGCTGGATGCTCGGACAGCGCTCGAACTTGGCGTTGTCAGTGAAGTGCTCGCTCCCGCGCAATTGATGGCACGTGCCTGGGAACTCGCCCGCATGATCGCCCGGCGCCCGGTCCTCACCCGCCGCTATGCCAGGGTCGCACTCACCCACGAGTTGAAGCGACTGATGCATAACCACCTCGGCTACGGGATCGCGCTTGAAGGCCTTGCTGCTGTCGATTACTGGCCAAAAAGCGGCGAGTAATTCGCTATACCGCAAGGATCGGAGCGCCCGACAGCCGCACGATCCCGGATATTGACGCCAGCGACACCCCACCGGAGCCGTCATGCGCGATCCCTGCACCGCCATCAATGTCGACACGACCACCGCCGCCCTCGATCATGACGGTTATGCCGTCCTTCCCGGCCTGCTCTCGTCTGCGGATTGCACCGCACTCTGCGCGCTCTATGACGCGCCGGAGGTGGCGTACCGCTCAACCGTCGTCATGGCACACCATGGTTACGGCCAAGGCGAATATCGGTATTTTGATCGTCCCCTTCCGGACAGGGTGCAAAGCCTGCGCGAGGGGCTTTATCCGGCCCTGGCGGCGATTGCAAACCAATGGGCGGCCCGCCTCGGCCAGACCGATCACTGGCCACCAACGCACCGCGAGCTCAGCCAGCTTTGCGCCGCCGCCGGACAGACCCGGCCGACGCCCCTGCTCTTGCGTTATGGTCCGGGGGATTACAACCGTCTCCATCAGGACCTGTACGGTCGGCTCGCCTTTCCGCTGCAGGTTGTTATCCTGCTCGACAAGCCCCAACGCGACTTCGGCGGCGGCGAGTTGATTCTGGTAGAAGGCCGGGCGCGCATGCTGTCGCGGCCCATTGTCTTGGCCTTGGATCAGGGTGACGCCGCAATCATACCGGTGCGCGACCGGCCGATCGAGAGCGCCCGTGGTTGGGCCAAGGCAAGCATGCGGCACGGCGTCGGCGTGATTCGCCATGGGACCAGACGAACCCTCGGCATCATTTTTCATGACGCTGCGTAAGTCGGCGGCGGCGCTGGACAGCGGGTGACTATCATTTATATAGTTATCCATCGCGCCTCTCAAGGCGCCTGCGGAGGCTATGTGGATGCCCGATCCTGCCATTCTGGTGATAGGCGCCGGCGATGCCACCGGGGGTGCGATTGCCCGCCGGTTTGCTCGTGAAGGCTTCGTTGCCTGCGTTGTCCGTCGTAACGCGGATCGACTTGATCCGCTCGTGGCGACCATCACGGCAGAGGGCGGGCGCGCCGTCGCCTTCGGTGCGGACGCCCGCGACGAAGATCAGATAAACGCACTTATCGATCGTATCGAGAACGAGATCGGACCGATCGAGGTTGCCGTCTTCAATATCGGCGCCAATGTGCGTTTCCCCTTGGGCGAAACAACGTCGCGCGTTTTCAGAAAAGTATGGGAAATGGCCTGTTTTGCCGGATTTCTGACCGGTCGGGCGGTCGCAGGCCCGATGCAGGCGCGTGGGCGCGGCACGATCCTGTTCACTGGCGCCACGGCGAGCCTGCGGGGCGGGAGCGGCTTTGCGGCCTTCGCGGCAGCCAAGTTCGGTCTGCGTGCCCTCGCCCAGTCGATGGCGCGCGAACTCGGACCCGCTGGCATCCATGTCGCCCATATCGTCATCGACGGTGCGATCGATACCGCCTGGATCGCCGAGAATTTTCCCGAAAGCCATGCCCTGAAAGACCGGGATGGCATCCTTAACCCCGAGCATATCGCAGAGACATATTGGCAAGTTCATCGCCAGGAGCGTACGGCCTGGACGCATGAACTTGACCTGCGCCCCTGGATCGAAACCTTCTGACGGAGACCGCACGATGCCCACCCCGATCGAATTCTTCCTCGACGTTGGCAGCCCGACCACCTATCTCGCCTGGACCCAGATGCCCGGCCTTGCCCAGCGAACCGGATCGACCATCGCCTATCGCCCGATGCTGCTCGGCGGCGTCTTCAAGGCAACCGGCAACGCCAGCCCTGTCGAGGTGGCCGCCAAGGGCGCCAACATGATGCGTGATATCGAGCGTTATGCCGAATTCTATGGGGTTCCATATCGCGTCAGCCCCTATTTTCCGATCAACACGCTGGCCCTGATGCGCGGTGCAGCGTCCTGCGCGCCCGGCGGTGAGCTTGAGCGCTATCTTGGTGTGATCTTCAGCGCCTTGTGGGAGCAACAGCGCAACCTCGGCGATCCAGCCGTGCTGCGCGAGGTTCTGACCGCTGCGGGCTTTGATGCGGAGGATTTGTTTGCGCGGGTCCAGACCCCTGAGGTCAAGCAGGCCCTTGTCAACACGACGGAAGAAGCGGTTCGCCGCGGTGTCTTCGGCGCGCCGACATTCTTTGTCGGCGGCGAGATGTTTTTCGGCCAGGACCGTCTGGCGATGGTAGAGGAATACGCCAAAAGAGACTGATCCCGCTGTGTCCGTGGCAACCCACGCCGGCTAGAAGGGAAAACGAAAGTCGCACCCGTGGTGTCAGCCGCGCTAGGCTCGCCGGGTTGGGCCGTTCAGCGCGGACCGGAACCACCCCGATAGATTGCGCAACTCGGCGATCAAACCACGCCCGCGACGAGTTCGGGCGACATCGATCCAGATCGACTGGCGCGCGCCTCTGTTGAACAGGGCATCGATCTGCGACCGGGCCTCGACAAAGGCGGAAAAGGGATGGGCATGAAGACCGGTCTTGCGATGGGTGTCCGTGATTCTCACCCGCCAGCCCCGGGCTTCGCGCTCTGCAACCAATTCATGATCGCGATAGATCGTCGTCTGCATCGTCATCCGGGCAGTTCCCTGTCAGCCTGCTTCCTCAAGCAGCAGGAGCAAGCCGGATGCCACGCGCGAAAGCCCCGGGAATTTCGATATTCTCCATAAAATACATATGGTTATATAAACTCTACCGAAGCTGCGTCGGCGGCGCCGGCGGGGGTCGCCCGGCAGAAACTGCCGTCTCGCGCGGCGGGATCGACCGGGATTGGTTCAGGCCATCGGGATGATTGTCTTGCCCACGGGCGCGATACTCAGCCTCGCGAGCTTCAGGTGAGCCCAGGCAAAGGGCAGGCCAATGATGGTAAGCGCGAAGCCGAGCGCCAGGATCAGATGACCAAGGCAGAGCCACCACCCCGCCAGCACAAACCAGAAGATGTTGCCAAGCGTGCTCACCGCACCCTCATTCCCGGCGACCACCTCATGACCAAACGGCAACAGGGAGTAGCGGGCAATCCGAAATGCTGCCGGCGACCAGGGTATGAACACAATCGTCACAGCCATCAGAACCGAGGCGATCAGCCAGCCGAGCGCCATCGCCAAACCGCCAAAGACGAGCCAGAGAATATTCAGGATAAGGGTCAAAAGAGCGATCTCCGTCCGTCACGCCAGCACGATGGTGATGGCTTGACGACTTGGCGGGGAGAAATCGCACGTCGTCAAGCCGGATCGGCCCTGCGGGACATGGACAGGCTTCGCGCGCGACGACAAAATGGCCGCCCAAGATCAAGAGCTGAGGAACAGCCATGGACCTGATTCGCTTTTTCGAAACGCCAGACCGCGGATCGACGTTCGAGACACACGCGCTCACCTTTCCAACCTCGTTCACCGACGCCTACGGCAATGTCTATGGCCTCAGCAAACCCTTCGAGATTGCCAGCGCGATTTTCGCCGAACTGCCGGACGCCCTCGACCAGCATTGGCATGGGGCGCCCAATCGCCAACTCGTCGTCGTCCTGACCGGTCGTCTCGAGGTCGAAACCACGGATGGCGGGCGCCGCCACTGGGGGCCGGGTGATATCTTCATGGCAGATGACACCAGCGGCAAAGGCCACAAGACCCGGGTGCTTGAAGGACCGGCAAAGCTGCTGTTCCTGCGCGTGGCATCAGATTTCAAGATCGCCGAAGTCGTCAGTTGACTCCTGGCGGCGCGCGGACATGAGCGAAAGCGATGCTATGCGATCCGTTGTCATCGTCCACACAGAGGCCGACAGCGCTTCTTATCGCCGGGAAATTCCTTCGAAGCGGAAGATGAATTCCGGGCTTGTCATCATGCCGGCAAACGTCAAGCTGACTTCCTGAACGCAGTCCGTCGGGTCCGGGAAGAAACTGCCTGAAAAAATCACCTCGGTGCCAGGCTGCATCGCATCTACGCCGGCGAAGCTTGGCGATTGAATATCGATCGGGACGGAATCCGAACTCTTGGAAATGAAATTATTGTTTGTACTGATATAGACATTATCGGCGATTTCGATTTTCAATCCGCCGAGCCCGTCCGGGGTAACGCTGAAGCTCTTTATGGTTCCGATCCAATCGCGCATGCGCAATCGGGACCGCAGGGCGGTACAGAGAGAGCGGGCTCGTGCCAACTGCAGCGCGGGCTGGTCCGCGTCTCCGCCGGCCGCCTGATATTGTTGCCGTATATTGAAAATCGCATTGACGAAGCTGATCTCGTTCTCGGGGTCGGATGAGTATCTCGGATTGAATATGGATAGGTTCTTCGGCCTTATCTCGGTCACAACAGTGGTTGGCCCTGTTTGCGTCCCGACCGGATGTTCTTTCGGATAGAAAATGAGTATCGTTATCAAAACGAAAACCGACACCAGGCCAAGCGAAAGTATTTTTAGATTCTTTCTATTTTTTCTTTTCGCCATCATCGTCAAACGTCCAATTTCTATTGAAACCAACGCAGTTATTTTTTTACCCTCTTATTAAAAGGACAATTCTGCCAACGATTTATGAATAATTGTACATATTCTTCGAATATAAACTAGGCCATATTTAGCCCAGCAGTACGGTCCTATTGCCCGCTGTTTGAGCGGGTTGCGGTGTTGCCGGGATCGTGACATCAAACTGACCATCGGTGAGTTTCTGCATCACCGCCGCCAGCCGCTCGAGGGACCCTGTGACATAGGTCAGGACGCGATAGGACAACATTTCCGCAAAAAGGATGAACAGTAAGACCGAGCCGCCGAAGCGGCCGCTGAATAAATTAACGCCGATACTAACGAAAAGTGGAGCCATTATTGCCATTTTCGTTAGGAATCCGTATTATAAATGCCACATCAGGTTCCAAAAACAAAGCTCTCCTCCTCCCGCACCGAAGTCGCGTTTTGGGATGAACATGTATATTTCTACGGCCTCCCCGATACGGGCCAGCTTGCTGTTCACGCTGTTGATATTGGTAACGATGATCACAATACTTGCCAGTCTCGTACGAAATATTCCCGACAGGAATTTTTATTTCAGAGCCGTCTTTCAAAATGACGGTTTTCGATATTGCCCTTTGGTCTGCCCCGGTTGGGGATCCCCGCTAAACTGACATTGAAACTGCATCACCGATCAGGGGCAGGCTTGCTGCAGTCGGAGCCCGATCTATCTTCTGATCGTCGGCATTTTATTCATCCCGCAAGCTGGGCGAGGTTCTGGCCGGGAGGGAGGCGAGTCTTGTCCTCGCTCGATCATCGTCCGGGAGCCAGGATATGTCGGTGGCGTCAACTTCTTGTCAATCAACCCTGTATTTTGACGGCTCCTGCTCCCTGTGCCAGGCGGAGATCGGCTATTACCGCAAGCTTGACCGGTCAGGTGCCCTTCGCTTTGTCGATGTCTCTGCAGTTGGCGCGTCGGCACCGGACGGAGTGACACGACAACAGGCCATGGAGCGGTTTCACGTCCAGGCAGGCGATGGGCGGACCCTCTCAGGGGCGGCGGCCTTTGTCGAGGTATGGAAGCGGTTGCCGGGGTGGCAAGGGGCTGCACGCGTGGCGGCCCTGCCCGGTGTTTTGGCCGTCCTGGAATTTGGTTATCGCGCGTTTCTGCCCCTGCGTCCCATGGTCTCGCGCGTCTTTCGGCGGCTACGGCGCGGGCGGGAATAGGCCGATGGCGCAGATGCGGCGCAAGAAATGGGCACGCGACGGGGAAAACGTGGAATACCGCTCCGACCGCTGCCGCAGCGCATCTGCGAGGGCACCGGCTCCTGACAAACCGTCCCTGTCATGACGGTCTTGAGGCTCATCCTCGGCGATCAACTGTCGCCCGATCTTTCTGCGCTGACCGGGCTCGATCCCCGGAACGATATTGTTGTGATGATGGAAGTGCGCGAGGAAAGCACCACCGTCCCGCACCACAAGCAGAAGATTGTTCTGGTGCTGTCGGCGATGCGGCACTTCGCCGAGGCACTGCGCGGGCGCGGCGTGCGCGTCGATTATGTCTTGCTCGACGATCCCGATAATACCGGCGCCTTCACGACCGAGGTGGCACGGGCAATTGCCCGGCATGACCCGAGACGGATCGTCGTGACAGAGCCGTCGGAGTGGCGTGTGCGCACACACATCGAGGGCTGGGCGTCGGTTCTCGGCATCGCGGTCGAGATCCGTGCCGATGATCGATATTTTGCCAGTCATGACCGGTTTTCGCTGTGGGCGCGGGGGCGGCGGAGCTGGCGGATGGAGCATTTCTATCGCGAGATGCGGCGGGAGCATAACCTGCTGATGGACGGCGCGGTGCCCGCGGGCGGGGAATGGAACTACGATCATGCCAACCGCAAAAGCCTGCCCGCGCGGACAATACCCCCCGCCAGGCTGCGCTTTCCGCCCGATCCGACGACGCGGGCGGTCATGGCGCTCGTCGAGCAGCACTTCCCCGATCATTTCGGCACGCTTGATGAATTCGGCTGGCCCGTGACTCGCGCCGATGCGCTGCGCGCGCTCGATCATTTTATCGCGCAAGGACTATCGGAATTCGGCGATTACCAGGACGCCATGAAAATCGGCGCGCCGTTTCTCTACCACTCCCTGCTCGCGCCGACCCTCAATCTCGGGCTGCTCGGCCCGGCCGAGGTTTGCCGCGCGGCAGAAGCCGCCTGGCGGTCAGGGGCGGCACCGTTGAACGCGGTGGAAGGTTTCATCCGCCAGGTGCTGGGCTGGCGCGAATATGTACGGGGCGTCTATTGGAGCTTGATGCCGGATTACGCCGCCATGAACGCGTTGCAGGCGAGCAGACGCCTGCCATCACTCTACTGGACCGGTCGAACCGATTTGCGCTGTCTGCGCGAAGCGATCGACGGCACCATCCGCTATGCCTATTCGCATCATATCCAACGGCTGATGGTGACCGGTAACTTCGCCCTGCTGGTTGGCGTCACGCCCCACGAGATCGAGCGATGGTATCTCGCTGCCTATGCCGATGCGTTTGAATGGGCCGAGATGCCCAATACCCTCGGCATGGCCGTGTTCGCCGACGGCGGTCGGATGGCGTCGAAACCCTATGCGGCATCGGGGGCGTATATTGATCGCATGTCCGATTTCTGTGCGGGCTGCCGCTATGATGTGAAACAGAAGAGCGGCCCGGACGCCTGTCCCTTCAACTATCTCTACTGGGCGTTTCTGATCCGCCAGAAAGACCGGCTTTCCGATAACCCCAGGATGGCGATGCCTTACCGAACCCTGGCGGGATGGTCGCCCGATCGCGCTGCGCTTGTCCTTGCCGACGCAGACGCCTTTCTGGATCAGCTGGATGATCATAAGGATTGATGAGGTAGCACCGCGACAAACGACACTCCTTCCATTCCCCTCGTCGGGCGAAACGCGGCCTCGAAGTCGATCTTCTAAGCTTTTGGTAACAGGGGAAAGTTTGGTGGGCGCGAGAGGGATCGAACCTCCGACCACTACGATGTCAACGTCGTTCTTATTTCCTAACTCGTTGTATCTGTTCAACTCTGGTAGATTCGAGTGCAATTAATTGCCTAGGGATTCCCTCAATCTCGACCTAGTAGCTGTCTACAATCTGTCTATTAGACAGATTCATTTTGAGACCCTGGTTCTGCCGAACGCACCCTTCATCTCACGTTGGTAGTCGGGGTGGTGCTTTGCGTAAGTGCTGTCGAGGATCTTCGGGCTCATGCCGAGAAAGCCACTGACCTGATAGGCGTCGTGGCCGGCGTTCATCAGCCAAGTGGCCGCCGTATAGCGCAGCGTGTGCGGCGTGACATGCTTGTCGAGACCGGCTTCCCGAACCACCCGGCCAAAGCCTGTCTTGACCGACGTCGTGATGGGTTTGCCATTCCACTCGATAACCGCCCTCTTCGAGATCCCAAGACGGTGCCATCGGCGGAGATGGTGCAGCAGCCGATCTGGGATCCGCGCGGGAGGCTGCCGCTTGTTCGTCTCCGTCTTACCCTCTCGGAGCCGGTGGAAGATCCCCTTTTCCAGGTCGATCCAGCCCATGCCGGGCGTCTTCACGAACGACGCTCCCAGCACCGCATCAAGGCGGGTCCCGGTGTAAAGCGCGAGCAGAATGAAGCGTGCGATGTGGCGAGTGGTGAAGCGTCTGGTCGGCCGAACCTCGGCACAGCCCGGAGTGCGCGACACCTTCTGCACCTCGCGCAGCCGCCATGCCGTCCACAAGAGCTTTGCGACCTCGTCGGGCTCCAGGAAAACGTCTCGGGCCTTTCCCTTGGGAGGTGTGTAGACCTCGACGACGGCGTTACAGAGACCCTAACGGCGGTGGTAGTTGATCGCCGCTCGAAGGTCTTCCAACTCGCGTCGCGCCGTCGCCACTGTAACAGCCCTGGCTGACTCGTCGTTCATTGCTCGAATGGTTACCCGGACCTTCTGCTTGGTACGCCACGTCACGTAGTCCCGGCAGGTTTTGCCGTTAACGTCAGCGAGGGTCTTGTCGCCCCACCACTCACCAAGGGTCGCGATCCGATACGTTGCCACAGCTTCAGAGGGGAGCCCCTTAATCTGCTCGGTCATATATAAGACCAGCGCCTCGGCGATCCGGTTAGTAGCTGGTGATCCTGCGCGACGACGCAGCCAAGAGCGAAAGCTCCAGGCCCCATCTATCTTGCACTTAATTGCAATATCTCACTGGACAGATAGCTGTAAGGGTACGCTTGGGAGCGTTAAGTAGGCGGCTAGAGTTATCGTCCCAGGATCCTGCGGCGCTCTTCAACCCCGCGCCGTTCCTTAAAGCAATTAAGGAACCGGCACCACGATACGGCTTCAGATCGGCCAAGTAACCGGCCAATTCTCCGAATCTATCGAGAATAACATCTCTATTTCAGTAGGTTAGGACGCCCCAATAAGCGGCCAGATGCGGGAAAGACGCATCCCGCGAAGGATCGGCCAAAA
Source organism: uncultured Rhodospirillales bacterium (assembly GCA_903923205.1). Classification (GTDB taxonomy): domain Bacteria; phylum Pseudomonadota; class Alphaproteobacteria; order ATCC43930; family CGMCC-115725; genus CAIXXC01. Next base: position 12,465 of record CAIXXC010000016.1, read on the forward strand.
GATCGGCCAAACTGACTAGATAGACTCGGTTTACTCGTTTAAGATCATACAATTATAAAATTCATAGATCGGCCAAACCGTGAACATCGAACCCGTTGAACGGATCGAGCCCGCAAGACTTGAAACTATCCCCGAAGCCATCTCAGACGTAGTGGCGGAACTCGCGGCCACGACCGCTACGCTGGGGAAATCACTTCACCCCCGGACCGCGTCCAATCTCGCCGGCCTCGTTCGGATCATGAACAGCTACTACAGCAACCTGATTGAGGGGCATCACACTCGCCCGAAGGACATTGAACGCGCGCTCGTCGGGAACCTAGACGACGACAAAGAGCGCCGCAACCTTCAGGTCGAAGCGGCTGCGCATGTCCGTGTCCAGGAGCAAGTCGATCGTTTAGCTCTGGAAGGAAAACTTCCGGAGCCAGCCTCACGCGAGTTCATCCTCTGGCTTCATCGTGAGTTCTATAAGGGTGCCGCTCCCGAGATGCTGACCTTGCAGGTTGGTGAGTTGGAAGTCAGTATGACCCCTGGCACTTGGCGCGCGCTGCCGGAACACGATGTGACCGTCGGTCGTCATCAGCCACCTTCCAGCGATCGCGTCGCCGACTTCATGCGCTATTTTGAGGACCGGTATCGACTAGAGCCGCTTGGGAAGTCATCGCGCATTGTTGCTATGGCTGCTGCCCATCATCGCTTTAATTTCATCCACCCCTTCCCCGACGGCAACGGGCGGGTCAGCCGCCTGATGAGCCATGCCATGGGACACATAGCCGGAGTAGGCGCGCACGGCCTCTGGTCGGTCTCCAGGGGGCTGGCACGCGGCTTGGAGAGCCGTGGCGACTACAAGGGCATGATGGATCACGCCGACATGCCTCGTCAGGGTGACCTGGATGGTCGTGGCAACCTCTCGACTCGTGCGCTGATCGAGTTCGTTCTGTGGTTCCTGAGAGTCTGCCTGGACCAGGTCAACTTCATGTCAGACCTTCTCTCAATCGACACACTGTCGCGCCGGTTCGGTAACTACGTCCGGCACAGCAACACACTAAAGCCGGAGGCCCTTAGGTTATTGGAAGAGGCACTGATCCGCGGGGAGTTCGAGCGCGGTGACGTGCCCCGCATCACTGGGCTACCGGAGCGCACAGCGCGCAGGGTCTTCAATGACGTGATTGATGCAGGCCTGCTGGCATCGGACACGCCGAAGGGGCCTGTATCGCTCCGCTTCCCCGTGGACACCCTTGATACGCTTTTCCCTAGGCTGTTCCCGGAAAGTTGAGCAGCCGAGGTTGGAGGGTTACGCTGTGCGGGCTGGTCAGCCCGATGGCGGCAAGCGGTCTCTATACAGGTCCAATTGCAATGGCTAAATTGCAATTAAGTGCAGATGGCCAATTAAGCCCAGCATGTTCATCAAGAACCAATCCCGCTAACGTCCTATCCAGGCGGCCCAATCTCCAGGGCCGTTCGCATCGCCAACCGCTGATCGTGCTGGCACCTTCCCAAGATTGACATTAAAAATGAACCAGGCGTCCCTCCGGCTCGTCTCGTGGAATTGCCACATGAAGTTCCACAGCAAGTGGGAAGATCTGCAAAAGCTTCGCCCCGACATTTCAATCGTACAGGAGTGTGCATCTCCATCTGTGTTGGCGAGACGAAATTTAAGTCTTGATCCAACGCAATGCCTTTGGATCAACAAGGCTGACGCAACGACAGAGGACAAGGGTCTCGGCGTCTTTGCCTCCGACGGCGTGAAGATTCGGGTTGCGGCCTGCTGGTCAGAAATCAGACGCCGATGGGATGACGACCCCTCGCGTCTAGACGTGCTGCTTCCGTTCGAGATCGTTTACCCCCGGCGCTTAAACGTCCTAGCTGTATGGTCGTTCAACAACCGGACTCGGTTAGGGAAGAAGACCATGCGGGGGCCGGTCCTCGTCGCAATCGACGAACTCGGTAACTGGCTAACGGAGGCCCCCTCGTTGGTGATCGGCGACTTCAATAACCATCGACGCTGGGACACTTCGCGCGACCTGAACAACTTCGCCCATCACCTGACCGCGTTCGACGAGATTGGGTTCAAGAGCGCCTATCATAGCCTCAATGATATCGGGCACGATGAAGAGCCGGATCAAACCCATCTCTGGCGCGCTGGCAAGAGTTACCACATCGACTACGCATTCGGCGCTGCTGGCCTGCTTGAAGGCGCTTCATGCCGAGTGGAGCCTTTGGAACGCTGGTGTGGCAAGGGCGGCTTATCCGACCACTCGCCCTTGGTTCTCGACCTTCTCTAACGGGCTTAAGACACGCCGCATAGGGTTCGAGAGAAGGTCGGTGCGCTCCGCGATCTCAGCATGATGACGGCGGTCGCGCGGAGTTCATCGGTGCCGCCGACCAGCATGTCCTGGACCCAATCTGTCTATCAATCTGTCTAGAATTGCATGAGAATGCCAGATTGACCCGAAGGCCATCTGCTAATCTCTTGATCTTAATGGGGAAAATTGGTGGGCGCGAGAGGGATCGAACCTCCGACCACTACGATGTCAACGTAGTGCTCTACCGCTGAGCTACACGCCCGCCGTGACTGCTTACCTCGGACCTGAACCGCAAGCCCAATCCGGAGCGGTGAGGTAGCGAATTTCATCGCCTGACGCAAGCCTGTCGTCTAGCCGGTCTCTCGCCCCGCCTGAGCGGATACAAGGATCGCGGCTTTTGGTCGGAGTGAGAGGATTCGAACCTCCGGCCCCTAGCTCCCGAAGCTAGTGCTCTACCAGGCTGAGCTACACTCCGTCCGCCGAGGTGCGACCTTATAAAGACCATCCCCCGGACTGACAACCATTATCTGACCCACGCCGAACCGGTCGTCAGTACCCGCGCTGAAGGCAGAAGGCGACAACATCGAGGAGGGCGCGCCGCGCCGGAGAGTCGGGAAAAATACGGATCGACGCCTCGGCTCGATCGGTGAATTCGCGGGCGCGCTCGAACGTCTGCTCTAGCGTGCGATGGCGTCGCAACAGCATGATCGCATGTTCCAGATCAGCATCGGTCTGGTCCTGCTCTTCCATCGTGCGGTGCCAGAAGGCCCGCTCCTCGGCGTCGGCCTTGCCGATCGCGAGCACGATGGGCAGCGTCATCTTGCCGTCGCGGAAGTCATCGCCGACAGCCTTGCCGAGTTCCGCTTCGCGGGCGGAAAAGTCGAGCATGTCGTCGATCAATTGGAAGGCCATGCCGAGATTGTGGCCGTATTGCTCGACCGCGTCGATCTCAGCGGGTGAGCGCCCGGCGACGACCGCGCCGATCTTTGTCGCAGCCGAAAACAGCGCCGCAGTCTTGGACGCGATGACCTGCAGATAGGCTTCTTCCGTCGTCGCGATATCGTTGGCCGTCATCAACTGCAGCACCTCGCCCTCGGCAATGGTGGCGGAAGCATCGGCCAGGATCTTCATCACCGGCAGGGAGCCTTCGAGGATCATCATCTGGAAGGCGCGGCTGAACAGGAAATCACCCACCAGCACGGAGGGCTTGTTGCCCCAGACCGCATTCGCGGTGGCAAGGCCGCGACGAAGATCACTCGAATCGACGACGTCATCATGCAGCAGGGTCGCCGTATGCATGAACTCGATGGCGGCGGCGAGCGGGTAGTGACGATCGCCCTCGTAGCCGCAGAGCTTTGCCGCCGCGAGCGTGAGAATGGGCCGCAGGCGCTTGCCGCCGGCCGCGATGATGTGTCCGGCCAGTTGCGGGATCAACGCGACCGGGCTCTGCATGTGATCCAGAATCAGCGCGTTGACGCGCTCAAGGTCAAGCGCCACCAGTTCCTGGATCGCGCTCAGGTCACCGACGGGTGCCCGCGCGCCCGACGCTCCATCGTCCAAACCCGGCAGTGAAACCGCCAATTCCTGTTACTCCCTCGCGGTGATACCCTGCCGTAGCGCGGCTTTTCCTGTTCGTCAAACGCTACATGACACGTCTCTCTCGTCACAATAGGGTCAGTACAGCAAGGGTCAAGCAACCTCGGCGGCGGGATCGGGCGTTTCGCCCTGCAATTTTCCCCCGCAACGCGATACTATGCCGCCAACGCATGACCATTGAACAAGGATCGGCATGACCGGGGTTGTGGTGAATTTGAACGCAGTTCCTCTGGCACCCGGCCTGACCGAAGATCGGCTGCTGGGTGGTCGTGTTGTTCTGCGGCAACCTGTCGACGGCCTGCGCGCGGCGATCGATCCGGTCCTGCTGGCCGCAGCCGTAGCAGCGCAGCCCGGGGAGGCGGTGCTGGAGATCGGCACGGGCACCGGTGCCGCGGCGATGTGTCTCGCCACCCGATGCCCCGGCGTTCGGGTGACTGGCATCGATATCCAGCGCGATCTGATCCGGCTGCTCGGTGACAACGCCACCCTTAACCGCCTCAACGACCAGGTTGAGGGGATGGTCGGCGATATCCGCAATCCACCGCCGCGCCTCAGCCCCGGCAGCTACGATCACATCATGGCCAATCCGCCTTACCTTGAGGCCGGGGCCGGTTCGCTGCCTCCCAATCCGGGCAAGGCCCAGGCGGTCAGCGAAGGGGCGACGGATTTGCGCACTTGGGTGCGGTTCGGCCTCGCCATGGTGCGCAATCGCGGCTCAATCACCTTTATACACCGCGCCGACCGGCTCGATGCACTGCTGGCGGAATTGACCGGAAAGGCTGGAGAAATCACGATTTTCCCGCTCTGGCCCGGTGACGGCAAACCGGCCAAGCGGGTGATCGTGCGGGCAAGGCGCGGCATCCAGACGCCCACACGGCTCCTGTCCGGTATGATCCTGCACCTGCCCGATGGCCGCTTCACCACGACGGCAGACGCGATCCTGCGCGACGCCGCCCCGCTGGAGCTGATCTGATGGGATGGTCACTCTGGAAACTCCTCATCCTCGCTGCAGTCGTCTATTACGTCTGGAACTGGTTTCGTCGGCAGCAGCTTCAATCCGGCAGACCGGCAGCGCCCTCAGACGCAGGCAACGCCGCACCGGCGAGTGGGCGTCGTCCCAAGGCTGTTGACCTCGTCAAATGCCCGAAATGCGACTCCTACGTCACTCAGGGCAGCGGTCACGGCTGCAACAGGCCAGATTGCCCAACCCTGTAGCGCCAATGTTGCCTTGATTATATGCGCTGCGGAATCTAGGTTTCGCGGCCCCGGTTACCCGGGGGCTGATGCCGTATTAAGGGATTGAAGATTGACGATCATGGCGCCGCCCAGCCTCTCCGCGACTAGTTTCCAGGCGCTGATCCTGCGCCTTCAGAGCTTCTGGGCAAACCAGGGCTGCGTCATCCTGCAGCCCTATGATGTCGAGGTCGGTGCCGGTACGTTCCACCCGGCCACCACCCTGCGCGCCCTGGGCCCGCAGCCCTGGCGCGCAGCCTATGTTCAGCCCTCGCGGCGGCCGACCGACGGGCGCTATGGCGAGAACCCGAACCGCTTGCAGCATTATTACCAGTTCCAGGTCATCCTGAAGCCGTCGCCCGCCAATTCGCAGCAGCTCTACCTCGACAGTCTGGCGGCGCTGGGCATCGATGTGTCGCTGCATGATATCCGCTTCGTCGAGGATGATTGGGAAAGCCCGACGCTCGGCGCATGGGGCCTGGGCTGGGAAGTCTGGCTCGACGGGATGGAGGTCAGCCAGTTCACGTATTTCCAGCAGGTCGGCGGCATCGAGTGTGATCCGGTGTCGACCGAGTTGACCTATGGGCTGGAGCGTCTGGCCACCTACATTCAGGGCGTCGATTCGGTCTATGACCTTGATTACAACGGTGGCTCGGGCGATACCAAAGTGACCTATCGCGATGTCTTCCTGCGCGCCGAGAAGGAATTTTCCGCCTATAATTTCGAGCGCGCCAATACGGCCAAGCTGTTCGAGCATTTCCGTGACGCGGAGCTTGAAAGCCAGGCGCTGGTAGAAGCGGGGTTGGCCCTGCCCGCCTATGACCAGACCCTGAAGGCCAGTCATCTGTTCAATCTGCTCGACGCCCGCGGCGTCATCAGCGTGACCGAGCGGGCAAGCTATATCGGCCGTGTCCGCACACTCGCCAAGGCGTGCTGCGAAACCTGGCTTTCCGGGATCGGGAGCTGAGACCATGCCCGAATTCCTGATCGAACTCTTCTCGGAAGAAATCCCCGCCCGCATGCAGGCCCGCGCCGCCGAGGAATTGCGCGCCCGTCTCCTTGATCTCGCCAAAGACAGCGGTGCCGGCATCCCTGCTGACGCCATCCGCTGCTTCGCCACGCCTCGGCGCATCACTGGCGTGATCGACGATCTGCCCGCGGAGCAGGCGGCCAAATCGACCGAGCGCAAGGGTCCTCGTGTCGGCGCCCCAGAACAGGCGATACAGGGTTTCCTTGCCTCGACCGGCCTTGCCGGCCTTGATGCCTGCGTGATACGCGCTGTCGGCAATGCCGAATTCTATTTCGCGATACAACACGTGCCCGGTCGCGCCACGATCGAGGTCTTGCGAGAGAAGCTGCCGGAGCTGATCCGCAGCTTCCCCTGGCCGAAATCGATGCGCTGGGGCCATGGCACCGCGCGCTGGGTCCGCCCGCTCCATCGCATTGTCGCGGTATTCGGCGGGACCCCGATCGGCGGCGAGATCGGCTTTGGGTCTTCCGACCCGAGCCGGCCGGAAATCACCATCCCTTTCTCGAACGTGACCGAGGGCCATCGCTTCCTGGCACCGGAGCCGATCATCGTTGAGGATTTCGCGGGATATCGCGCAAGCTTGCTGGCGGCCAAGGTCGTCATCGATCCCGCCGAGCGGAGAGCGAAGATTATAGCCGACGCCGCAGCCCTCACAGCCCCGCTGGGCCTCCAGCTAAAGAGCGATCCCGGCCTGCTGGATGAGGTCGCCGGACTGATCGAATGGCCGGTCATCCGCATCGGCAGGATCAAGCCTGAATTCATGAACCTCCCGCCCGAGGTTCTGACGACGTCGATGCGCACGCACCAGAAATACTTCGCTTGTGAGAACTCGGGCGTTGGCAGCCTTGCGCCCTATTTCATCGTCGTCGGCAATAACGAGACCCGCGACGGCGGCGCACAGATGATCGCGGGCAACGAAAAAGTACTGCGCGCGCGTCTGTCGGACGCCCAATTCTTCTGGGATCAGGATCGTCAGGCCAGTCTGGAAAGCCGCGTCGGCAAGCTGGTTGAGCGGATTTTCCACGCGCGGCTCGGCACCGTTCGCGACAAGGTGCAGCGCATGTCCGCGCTGACGCCTGCCCTCTGCAGATATGTCCCCGGCGCTGACGTCGCGCTGGCAGAGCGTGCCGTGCTGCTGGCCAAGGCGGACCTCTCCAGCGCCATGGTCGGCGAGTTTCCGGAATTGCAGGGGGTCATGGGCCGCTACCTCGCCCGTCACGGCGGCGAGCCGGACGCGGTTGCCGAGGCGATCGCCCGCCATTACGCTCCTGTTGGCCTTGCCGACGATGTCCCGACCGAGGCCACCGCGATCGTCGCCGCGCTGGCCGACAAGATCGATACCCTGGCGGGGTTCTTCGCGATTGCCGAAAAGCCGACCGGCTCCAAGGACCCCTATGCCCTGCGCCGGGCGGCACTCGGCATTATCCGGACCATCCTGGAAAACGGCTTGCGCCTACCGCTGCGCAGTGTCTTCGCCGAGGCTCTTGCCGTGTTAGGGCCGCAGCTCGCGGACCAGAAAATCACGACGGCGACGGGTGAGATCCTCGACGAACTGATGGAGTTCTTCGCCGATCGCCTGAAAGTGGCGTTGCGCGAACAGGGTATCCGCCACGATCTGATCAGTGCCGTCTTCGCGCTCGGCGGCGAGGATGATCTTGTCCGCCTCGTCGATCGCACCCGCGCGCTGCAGGGCTTCGTCGCCAGCGAAGACGGGGCCAACCTGCTGACCGCCTATCGTCGCGCCTTCAAGATCGTCCAAATCGAAGAGAAAAAAGACGGCGCAGCCTATACCGTCACGCCGCCGGACGTGACCGCTCTTGAGCTGCCTCAGGAACGGGCTTTGGCTGATTGCCTCGCCAGGATCACGCCGGAAAGCGCTGGTCTCTTGGCGGCAGAAGACTTCACCGCGGCGATGGCATCGCTGGCACAATTGCGCCAACCCGTTGACGATTTCTTTGAGCATGTAACGGTAAATGCCGAGCAACCGGCGCTGCGCGTCAATCGTCTGCGGATACTGGGGCAGATATGGCTGACACTGAACCGGGTCGCGGATTTCTCCAGGATCGAAGGATAAGAAGATCATGACGAAATGGGTCTATACCTTTGGAGATGGGTCCGCCGAGGGCAGAGCCGAGATGCGCAACCTCCTGGGCGGCAAGGGCGCCAATCTCGCCGAGATGAGCAATCTCGGCCTTCCCGTGCCGCCGGGTCTGACGATCACAACCGAGGTCTGTACCTATTTCTATGCCAATGGCGAAACCTATCCGCCCGAGTTGGTAAGCCAGGTCGAGGCCGCGCTTGCCCATATTGAGACGCTGATCGGTGCCAGGTTCGGCGATGCCGAAAACCCGCTGCTCGTCTCCGTGCGATCCGGTGCGCGGGCGTCGATGCCGGGCATGATGGATACCGTTCTGAACCTCGGCCTTAACGACGAGACCACCGAGGGGCTGGCAAGACGCAGCGGTGATGCGCGCTTTGCCTATGATTCCTATCGCCGCTTCATCCAGATGTACGGTCAGGTCGTGCTCGACGTTGAGCATCACTATTTTGAGGAAATCCTCGAAGACCACAAGCTCGAGATCGACGCCCATCTGGACACCGAATTGACCGTCGATGACTGGAAGACGGTGATCGCGGGGTACAAGGAAGTGGTGCTTGAGCATCTCGGCCGTCCCTTCCCCTCCGACCCCAAGGAACAGCTCTGGGGTGCGATCGGCGCGGTATTCGGCAGTTGGATGAACCAGCGCGCCATCACCTATCGTCGCCTGCACGAAATCCCTGCCGAATGGGGCACTGCCGTCAACGTCCAGGCCATGGTGTTCGGAAATATGGGCGATGACTGCGCGACCGGCGTCGCCTTTACCCGCAACCCCTCAACCGGTGCCAACGAGTTCTACGGCGAATATCTCGTCAACGCCCAGGGCGAGGATGTCGTCGCCGGCATCCGGACGCCGCAGACCATCACGATTGCCGCCAAGGCCGCGAGCGGGACAACGCTTCCGGCGATGGAAGAGGTCATGCCGGATGTCTTCGCCGAGTTGGACCGCGTCCGCCACCTGCTCGAAGCGCATTATCGCGACATGCAGGACATCGAGTTCACCGTCCAGCAGCGCAAACTCTGGATGCTGCAGACGCGCAACGGCAAACGCACCGCACCGGCGGCGCTGAAGATCGCCGTCGACCTCGCCAATGAAGGCGTCATCGACGAGATCGAGGCGGTCCGCCGTATCGATCCATCCTCGCTTGACCAACTCCTGCATCCCACACTGGACCCCAAGGCCGCCAAGCAGGTCCTGGCCCGTGGTCTCCCGGCCTCGCCGGGTGCAGCCTCAGGCCGTGTCGTGTTCTCGGCCGAGGATGCCGAGGCGCTGGCGCAGAAAGGGCAGAGCGTCATTCTCGTCCGCATCGAAACCAGCCCAGAGGATATCCACGGCATGCACGCCGCCAAGGGCATCCTGACGACGCGTGGCGGCATGACCAGCCACGCCGCCGTGGTCGCCCGCGGCATGGGCCGCGCCTGTGTCGCGGGTACCGGCGATATCCGGGTCGACTACAAGGCCCAGAGCTTCAGCGTCATGGGCACAACGGTAAAGGCCGGGGATATCATTACCATCAACGGCTCAACGGGGGAGGTTATCCTCGGTGCCGTCTCGACGATCCAGCCCGATCTGTCGGGCGATTTCGCGGCGCTGATGGTTTGGGCCGACAAGGTCCGCAAGCTGAAAGTCCGCGCCAATGCCGAGACCCCGCTTGATGCGGCGACCGCACGGCGCTTTGGTGCCGAAGGCATCGGCCTGTGCCGGACCGAGCATATGTTCTTTGACGCCGATCGCATCATCGCCGTGCGCGAAATGATCCTGGCCGAGGATATTACCGGTCGCCGGGCCGCGCTTGCCAAGCTGTTGCCGATGCAGCGCAGCGATTTCGTCGAACTGTTCCAGATCATGCAGGGCTTGCCGGTGACGATCCGCCTGCTCGACCCGCCCCTGCACGAATTCCTGCCGAAGTCGCAGCAGGAATTTGAGGAGGTCGCCAAGGCCACGGGCAAGGAGCTGTCCTATGTTCGCTATCGTGCGGCGGCGTTGCATGAATCCAACCCCATGCTGGGCCATCGCGGTTGCCGCCTCGGCATCACCTACCCCGAAATCTACGAGATGCAGGCCCGTGCGATCTTCGAGGCAATGGTCGAAATCCGTAAATCCGGCGGTGAGCCGATCATCGCCGAGATCATGATTCCGCTGGTCGCCTGGAAGAAGGAACTCGACGTTCTCAAGGCGCTGATCGATCAAGTGGCGGGCGAAGTCTCAGCCACCGCCGGGGTGCCGCTCGACTATCTGGTCGGCACCATGATCGAACTGCCGCGCGCCGCCATCACCGCCGACAAGATCGCTGAGAGCGCCGAATTCTTCAGCTTCGGCACCAATGACCTGACCCAGACGACCTTCGGCCTGTCGCGCGACGACGCTGGCGCGTTCCTGACCGCCTACCAGCGTCAGGGGATCATCGAGCGGGACCCGTTTGTCTCGATCGACATCGAGGGTGTCGGCACCTTGGTAAAGATGGCCGCAGAAAAAGGGCGTCGGACACGGCCCGATATCAAGCTCGGCATCTGTGGCGAACATGGTGGCGATCCGGCCTCGATCCATTTCTGTGCCGAGACCGGCCTCGATTATGTCTCGTGTTCGCCCTATCGCGTGCCGATCGCCCGCCTGGCCGCAGCTCATGCCGCGCTGAACCAGAGCGACGACCCCAGCCGCAACGCCTGAACCACATCGAAGGCTCGGGCGAGTATGAAACCATTGATGAGGACTTCGAGTTGAGCGATCTCACCCCAGGCGATGGGGCCATTAGGCGCCCCGGCCTTTATGGCTCTTCGATTGAAAACACGTACGCCGGGGTTCTGTCCTTTCTGCGACGGCGCTATAGCCGTGATCTGGCGGGGGCGGATGTCGTTATTTCAGGGATCCCGCTCGATCTCGCCACCACGTTCCGGCCCGGCGCGCGGCTCGGACCCGCGGCGATCCGATCAGCCTCGGTCCAATTGTCCGAGTTGAAGCCCTTCCCCTGGGGCTTCGACCCGTTCGACGATCTGGCTGTCATCGATTACGGCGATTGCTGGTTCGATGCCCATAACCCGTTGACCATCAAGGACAGCATCATCAACCACGCCCGGACGATCCTTGGCAGCGGCGCGAAGATGCTCACCTTTGGCGGCGACCACTACGTGACCTATCCGCTTTTGCTGGCCCATGCCGAACGCTTTGGCCAGCCGCTGTCGCTGATTCACTTCGACGCTCATTGCGACACCTGGGCAGATGCATCAAGCGATTCCCTGAACCATGGCACGATGTTCTACAAGGCGGTCAAAGAGGGGCTGATCGACCCGGAACACTCAGTTCAGGTCGGCATCCGCACCTGGAACGACGATTTCATGGGTATCAACATCCTTGACGCGCCGACCGTCCATGCCCTCGGTGCCCAGGCGACCTTAGAGCGGATTTTGGGTATCGTCGGCAATCGCCCAAGCTACCTGACCTTCGATATCGACTGCCTCGATCCGGCCTTCGCGCCGGGCACGGGGACACCTGTTCCAGGCGGGCTGACATCGGCGCTGGCCCTTGAGATCGTCCGAGGCATGGGACCCGTCAATCTGATTGGCGCCGATGTCGTCGAAGTCTCGCCCGCCTACGATCAGAGCGACATCACGGCGCTCGCCGCCGCTCATATCGCCCTGGATCTGCTCTGCGTGATGCGGAACCAGAAACTCGGCATCTGACCTGGACGCTAGAGCTACGACATCGTCATCGTCTGGAGTGCGTCCCCGACCTGTTCGATCACACCAGCCCAGTCCCGGGGCGTGGATTGCCGAAACAGCCGCATACTCGGATAAAGGTCGGTCTGATCTCCCTCCAGCCCCCATCGCCAGTCGGGCGCCCGCGGGAGCAAGAGCCATACCGGCCGACCCAGGGCTCCCGCCAGATGGGCGAGCGAAGTATCGACCGTGATTACGAGATCAAGAGCCTCTATCACCGCCGCCGTCTCGGCGAAATCCACCAGGTCCGGTGCAAGATCGACAACCGATTCAGGAGCCAATGCGGCCAATTCACCTTGTCGCGGACCCAATTGAAGGCTGAATAGGCGAACCCGAGGGCAGGCGACGATGGGGCGCAAGGCATCGACCGGCATCGAGCGGTTACAATCATTGAAATGGGAAGGGTTCCCAGCCCAGACCACACCAACCCGCAGACCGGGTTCATCCCCGATCCGGTCACGCCAGCGTCCGACATCCGCCGCCGACGCTTTGAGATAGGCTTCCGGCGCCATTAAAGCCTCTCTTGAAGCACTGAATAGCACTGGCAAGGCAGCCTCTGGCAAGTGCTGAGCCCGCTTTGGCGTTGGCGACCCCGTCTCGGCGATAGAAATGCCCAGCTCAGACTGCCGAAGCAGTCGCTTTAGCGGCGGGGTCGTGACGTAGACAACGCGCGCCCCTAGTGTCACGAGCCGCGGCAGATAACGGACATAATGAAGACTGTCACCGAAACCCTGATCGGACTCAATCACAACGTCCCGCCCGGCAAGGCTCGATGGCGTCTCCGGCAGGTGAAGGCTCACTCCCCTCAATATTGCGCCCATGTGCAGCCAGGCCCGCATGCAGGCCCATCCCTCCTCTGCTCCGCGATCAAGGAACGTTATCCAGGCCCGAAACTGGCTTACATCAAGGCTGCTAGGACAATGAGAAGCCCCCTGGTCGATGATCGACATCGCAGCGCCCGCGCTTTCATCCTCAAGCGCTATCATGGCCAATGTGGTCCAGGCCTGTTCGTTTCGAGCCTCAAGCCCAATGAGCTGGCGGCACAAGGCGGTAGCCGTGGCGAAATCGCCATTCCAACGTGCACACCAAGCCTGTTGCAGCAACAACGCGGGATGAGCTGGAATAAGCTTGGCAGCATCCTCAAGAAACGGCCCGGCCTCCCGACCGCGTCCTTGAAGCATCAGCGTATTGGCGATCATCACACCAATATGAGGGTTGTCCGGTGCCCGCATGGCGGTCTCACGCAGCAGACGTTCGGCCAGGGCGGGGGCCTGAACCTTGGTGAGGGCGAGCGCCAATAAAATACGCGCATCGATCCACTCTGGCTTCAGCGCGACCGCACTCTCTAGATGGATTCGCGCCTCATGGGGGTCGCGCTGGGCGAGGCAGAGCCGGCCGAGATTGAAGCAGGCATTAACCGCCCTAGGATTAAGCTCGATGGCACGGCGCAGGGACCGTCGTGCCGCCGCCGCCTCGCCGCGATCACGTAAAACGAGCCCAAGGCCATGATGTGCTTCGGCATTGCGCGGAGACTTAGCAAGGATTCGACGATAAAGGCGCTCCGCCTGATCCAGTCCTCCAGCCTGCTGTGCCGCAAATGCCTGTTGTAAAGCAGGCTGATGATCGGTCATTGCGTCTGGCCTTGCCACGGTGCGAGTTCACCCTGTAATCCACCAACTGACGGAGACACGACCTCCGTTATCTGTATGATGACACTTAGCGCGGTGGCGTGACCGATTTGTGTCGAAAGCCTGACCGCAAGGACAGGAAAGATCTGTTCCTGCCTAGACCTGCGGAAATGCCTCATGCGACTTCGCTTTCTTCTGATCCTCTTGTTCATCTTCGTTTGCCGGCCAACGCAAGCGGCGCCGATCGCGATCGTAGCGGCGGAGAATTTTTATGGCGATATCGCGCAGCAAATTGGCGGTGATCGGGTCACGGTGGATGCGATTCTGGCCAACCCGAACCAGGATCCCCATCTCTTCGCAGCCAGCCCATCGACGGCACGGGCGCTCGCCAACGCCCAGATCGTGATCTCAAACGGGGTCGATTACGATCCCTGGATGGCCAAACTGCTCTCGGCATCCAGCGTCGCCAACCGTCAGGTTATCGTTGCCGGTGACCTTGTCCACCGCAAACCTGGCGATAATCCACACATCTGGTACGACCCAACGACGATGCCCGTCATGGCCCGAGCCATCGCGGCAGCCCTCATCGCCGCAGATCCGAATCATCAGGTTGATTATGCCCGCAGGCTTGACACCGTTCTGGCGTCGTTGGAGGCGATCGACGGCGAGATAGAGGGTATCAAAGCCGGTCATGGCGGACAGACGGTCACCGCGTCTGAGCCCATATTCGGCTATATGGCAGCGGCGCTCGGGCTGCAAATGCGCGATGCCCGTTTCCAGTTGAGCGTGATGAACGACACCGAGCCAAGCGCGAGCGACGTTGCCGCCTTCGAGCAAGGTCTTCGGAATCGCAGCGCCAAAATCATGTTCTTCAACAACCAGGTTCTCGATCCGACGATTACGCGTTTGCTCGGTATTGCCCGTGAGGCCGGCATTCCGGTTGTAGGCATCAGCGAGTTGGAGCCGCCTGATACACCCTATCAGGCCTGGATGCTCGACACCCTGCAGTCGGTGGACGCGGCACTCGGCCTGCCGAAAAAATAGCTTCACTTGACCAAATCGGGGCTTCGGTGCCATGCCACATGCGACGCCCGGAACCCAACAGGGCGGCAACGCAGAAAATTTATCGAGCAGGGGAAGGATACCAGTATGACCCATCGCCACGGCGGCTGCCTGTGCGGCGCCATCCGCTATGAGATCAAGAGCGAACCGGCACTCGTCGCGGTCTGCCATTGTCAAAACTGCCAGAAGCAGAGCGGCGGAATGTATTCGACCAATCTCGGCGTGCCCGAAGCCGACTACGTCCAGACCGGCGAGACGAAGGTATTCCACGACAAGGGGGATAGCGGCAGAGCCGTTGATCGCTACTTCTGCGCCAATTGCGGCTCGCCGATCCTGAGCCGCGCCGAGGCCCTGCCGGGCATGGTGCTGATCAAGGCCGGTACGCTCGACAGCCTCGCCGGGATCGTGCCGAAAATGGAACTCTACACCGATCGTGCGGCCGAATGGGTGGCAGCCGTCCCGGGCTCGCAGCGCTTCGCACTTGGTCTTGGCTGATCTGGCCTAAATCCGCCCGAGACCGGCATAAGACAGGGCCGATCAGATCAGGTCTTGAGCCAGGCCGGCAGTGCCGCAACCAGGGTGCTGCCGGCCGCGTAGAGAGGGCCTGCCTGATTACCCAAGGTCTCGAGTCTCAGCAGGGCGAGGCCAATGTCGCCCTGGCTTGAGCGCATCTCGCCCGCCTCCTTGCCGCCCTGCTCGATCACGGCGCCAAACGGCGGGGCAGCGCCGTTGATCCGCACGGGGATGAGCCGTTTTTTGATCAAGGCCCGATACTTGGTGCGCGCGGTCAGTTCCTGCCCGATATAGCAACCCTTGGTCCAGGACACCCCTTGCAACTCGTCGAACCCGGCTTCCAGCAGGATCGATTGTTCAGGGACCAGATCGCGCGTCCCCTCTGGCACCCCCGCCTCGATCCGCAAGCGATCCCAGTCGGCAAATTCGGCAGCCTCAAGGCCGCTTGATGCGAGAACCCTTTCCGCCTCGGTTTCGAGCGCAACAAGGCGGAGGCCCAGGCCGGCAAGCCGCGGATCGGCGAAGATTACCCCACCCGCAATGAGACGTCCGCCCTCGTTCTGGTTAAGCCCAATGGCCGCCAGGGCGGCGGCACCCCAACCGAGCCAGACCTGCGCGCCGGGCAGGATCTCAAGGCCAACCTTGGCGCGGAGCTTGAAGCGGCGCAGCCGCTGAAGCAAATCCTCGGCGCGCCCCGCCTCGATATCGAGCAGCAGGCGCTCCCCGGCATCGACAACGAAAAAATCGCACAGATATTTGCCTTGTGGCGTCAGCAGCGCCGCCCAGCGCGCCCCGCCCGGCGACAAAGTCGAGATATCGTTGCTGATCAAAGCCTGCAGGAACGAAACCCGATCCTTACCCGACAGTGCGATCACCGCTCGGCCTGGATATTCGCAGTAGGAACCGCCCATTTTCGTCACCATCCCTGTACCCCCTGACGAAAGTGGCCCTGCGAGCGATCCTTGGCAAGTCTGCGAGATCGGCAATACCAAAGCATGGCGCTGGATTTCCACGGTCGCGAACGCTTATAAGCCGCGGCATGCTTGTTCGCCTCGGTCCCCTACCTGCGAGCCCTGTACGCCGTATCCTGTTCGTGACCGCGACGCGGATCGGCGACGCGGTACTGTCGACAGGTCTGCTTGCCTCACTGCTGGAACAGTATCCCGAGGCTCGGGTCACGATCGTCGCCGGTCCCGTGGCGGCGCCGCTGTTCACGGCCGTGCCCCGGCTTGAGAAACTGATCGCGCTCACCAAGCGCTCCCACAGTCGACATTGGCTGGACCTTTACGCCCAGATCGTCATGACCCGCTGGGACCTTGTCGTCGATCTGCGCGGCTCGGCTCTGTCCTGGCTGCTTTGGACGCAGCATCGGCGCGTTATCGCCAAAGGCGATCCTGGCGAACACCGGGTCGTGCAACTGGCACGGCTCTTCGATCTTGCAAAGCCACCAGCGCCGCATCTTTGGATCTCAGCAAGCGATAAGGCGACCGCTGACCGCCTTCTCGGGGCCGGGCCCATACCGATTCTCGGCATAGGACCTTCCGCCAACTGGGGGGCGAAGCAATGGCGGGGCGAGCGGTTCGGCGAATTGGCGCTGCGCCTTACCGCTCCCGGTGCCGTCTTCGCCGGAGCGCGAGTAGCGATCTTTGGTGCCCCCAGCGAGCGAGCAGTCATTGCCCCGGTTCTCGCAGCGTTGCCTGCGGACAGGCGGATCGATCTGGTCGACGCCGGGGCGCTTTCTGTCGTCGCCGCGTGCCTCAAGCGCTGCAGCATGTTCATCGGCAACGATACCGGGCTGATGCATATGGCCGCCGCGATGGGCACGCCCACTCTGGGCCTGTTTGGGCCAAGCCCGGTGACACAATACGGTCCCTGGGGCGATCATACCGCGACGGTGCTGACGCCGATCAGCTACGACGCTTTGGTCACCGACCCGAGCTTCGACCATCGCCGCCAGCTTAGCCTGATGGACAGTCTGACGGTGGATGCGGCAGAGATCGGGGCGATCAGGCTCGCCGCTCGCCGGCGCTAGAGACTGACGCTCTTCGAGAACAGGTTAACGACGACAACGCCCAGGACAATCAGACCGAGCCCAACAAGGGCAGGGATATCAAGGGTCTGCTTGAACCAGATCCAACTGACGGCGCAGATCAGAACGATCCCGACACCCGACCATATCCCATAGACGATCCCGGTCGGCATCGATTTCAGCGTCAATGACAGGAACCAGAAGGCAACCAGGTAGAACCCGATCGTCATCAGGGTCGGCACGATCTTCGTAAAGCCATCACAGGCCTTCAGGGCCGAGGTGGCGATGACTTCGGCGACGATCGCCGTGCCAAGGTAAAAATATGTCGAAACAGCGGTCATTTCTTCGTCTTGTCCAAGGGTTCAGTTCGCATCGCCTGCGCGCGCAATTCAAGGATCTTGAGGTGGGTGAGGACCGGGTAAAGCCCCGAAAATAGGGCGAGAGCCACACCGCGCCAACCCTCGCGATGTCCCTTGCGACTGATATAGGACTTCAGGAAACGCGAAAAGAACCGTCGCGTCGTTGTTGTCACCTCAGGGACCTGATTGCTGCGGATACCGTCGCGCGCCGCAGCGCTGGCGTAGCGGTCGAGCCGCGCAAACAGCGCGCTGCTATCAGCATAGACGTAGTGGTCGATATGGCCGGCCAGAATTCCCCCCGTACCGGTGAAGGTGATCTTGGGATGAACCTCGCCGGCACCCCACAGCTTGTGGCCCTTGCGAAACAGCGCCCTCTTGGCGGCCGTGCCGTTATAGGCGCCCCAGCCATGGCGAACCCAGATGTCACCAATGAAATTATGGAAAGAAATCAGGTAGAAATCAGCGCCGGGAGCAGCCAGTACAGGCTCCAACTCAGCCCGGAGTTCAGGTGAAACCCGTTCGTCGGCGTCGAGCTCGAGGATCCAGGGCCCGGCGCACGCAGCGATCCCGGCATTACGTCGATCAGCCTCGACCGGCCAGCCGCCTTCGATCAGCCTGGCCCCCGCAGCCCGGGCAATCTCTGCCGAGCCGTCGGTCGAACGATCCAGCACGACGACGATCTCATCGGCGAAAGCGGCGCTGGCGAGGCAATCGGGCAGGTGTACCTCCTCGTTACGCGCGACGACCAGCACCGAGAGGGCCTGCCTAGGCATTGCCTTCCCCCATGGTCGCCTCGTTCTCCCGCAAAGATGTCAGCCCAAACGTCATCGACCCTGTCTAGCCGAGCAGCCGCGTCATGCCAAGCCATCCAATCACGCTGAGCCGTTTGGGCTTGAAATCGGAAACGCGGCGCGAATAGCGGATGCCATCCCCGCGCCAATGCGATAAGTCTGGGTAAGCTGGTCTTTCTGGGAGCGCATGCCGGGTGAATCGCGAGAGTGGAGCCACCATCGTCATGGCCGATGATGGCGTTCCCTTCGATGGCGGAAGCCTCAACGCCGGACCGCTGGGCGGCGCGGAAACAGCCTTTATCGGGCTGGCGCAGGGGCTCGCGGCGCGCGGTCATCGCGTCCAGGCTTTCACGCGCACCACCCGACACCTCGAACTTGAGGGGGTGTCGTGGAAACCGATCGACAGCAGTCATCCGGAGCATTGCGATCTCTATATCGCCAACCGGGGTACCCGCGTGCTCGACCTGATGCCCGGCGCCAGGCAGATTGCGTTCTGGGTCCACAACCCCGCCCGCTACCTCCTCAAAGCTCGCTATCTGTGGCGGCTCCTTCGCCGCCGGCCCGTCGTCGTCTTCGTTGGCAACTGGCACGCCACCACTTTGCCGCCTTGGGTACCAAGCAGGGGTCGCCGCGTCATCCCACTCGGCCTGAATGCGGTATTTCGTGGCCTCCCTCGGCAGGCTCCACCACCTCCTCGGGCAATCTTTACCTCGAACCCGCTGCGTCGGCTCGATTGGCTGCTTGATCGCTGGGTCGAAGAAATCCGACCTCACGTGCCGGCCGCGAGCCTTCATATTTATTCGAGCCTCGCGACCTATGGCGATCTCGCCCCGAAACATCAGGCATTGGTTGCCCCGATTCTTGCCAAGGCAGAGTCATTGGCGAATGAAGGCGTCTTCCTGGCGCCGCCCTTGGCGAAACCCGCGCTGGCGGACGCATTGTCTGAGAGCCGGGTTTTCCTTTATGGCGGCGATCCAGGGGAGACGTTCTGTCTCGCAGCCGCAGAATCCCAGGCCGCGGGCGTACCCGGCGTTGTGGCGCAATCGACCTGCCTTGGTGAGCGCGTTCGCAACGGCGAAACCGGCTTCGTGGTCGCCGATGATGACAATACGGGCTTTTCGTCCCATGCCATCGAACTCCTGCGCAACGATAGCCTGTGGCAGGCGCAGCATGATGCCTGCCGCGCCCATCAACAGGGACTCTCCTGGACAGAGGTCGCAGGCCTCTGGGAAGAATTGCTGCCGTGACGAGGTTGGTCCAAATCATGGCGGGCGCCCGCCACGGCGGCGCGGAAGCCTTCTTCACCCGCCTCGCGATCGGACTGCAGGACGCCGGTGAAGATCAACATCTCCTGATTCGCCGCGACCCGGCACGGGCGACGCGTCTGCGGGACGCCGGGATCCTTCTGCGCGAATTCCGCTTCGGCGGCCCCCTCGACATCATGACGCGCTTCAGTATCCGGCGGGAGCTCAAAAGGCTCGATCCAAAGATTGTTATGACCTGGATGAACCGCGCAACAACCGTGACGCCGACGGGGTCCTATACCCTGGCTGCTCGACTCGGTGGCTATTACGACCTTAAATATTACCGGCACTGCGGTCATCTCATTGGTAACACCCGCGATATTGTTGCCTATTTTCGCAAAAACGGATGGCCGGAAGATAGGTCGCATTATCTCCCGAACTTCGTGGAGGCAACGCGGGTGGCCGGCATCAGCCGCGCCGAACTTACAACACCAAACGACGCGCCCTTGCTGCTTGCGCTCGGTCGGCTTCATCCCGTAAAGGGCTTTGACGTGCTGCTGGCCGCGCTCGAAAGCGTCCCCGGCGCCCATCTCTGGCTGGCCGGAGAGGGGCCGGAGCGGCAGCGGCTCGAACACCAGGCCCAACAGCTGGGTGTCTCAGAACGCGTGCGCTTCCTCGGCTGGCGCGAGGATACAGCGGCCCTGCTGGCCGCCGCTGACCTCCTGATCTGCCCGTCACGGCACGAACCCCTTGGCAATGTCGTGATCGAAGCCTGGGCCCATGGTGTCGCGATAATCGCGACCGATGCTGAGGGCCCTCGAGAATTGATCCGACCAGGGATTGACGGCTTGCTGGTGCCGCGCGACAACGCCGATGCGCTGGCACAGATGATCCGTCTGCTCCTCGCGAACTCCGTCGCCCGCGATGCGTTGGCGCAGGCGGGGTATGAGAGTTATTCCCGGCAGTTTTCGGAGCGGACGGTGATTGCAGCGTACCAAGAATTTTTCGACAGGGTGGCGCGCTGATGTGCGGCATCGCCGGGATCATGACCGTCGATGGTTCGCCTGCACCTTTCGCCCAACTCGGGAAATTGAGTGAGGCGCTGGCCCATCGCGGCCCCGATGGCAGCGGACAATATCGTTCCGGCAATACCGGGATGATCCAGACCAGACTCGCGATCATCGATCTGAAAACCGGCGATCAGCCCTTGCACGAGCCAGGTGGCGCCGCGCTGATCGGCAATGGCGAGATCTATAATTATCTGGAACTGCGCGAAGAAATGGCAGCGGTGGTGTTCGCCACCAGCTCGGACTGCGAGGTCCCGCTTCACCTCTATCGCCGGCACGGCCTCGACTTCACCCGCCATCTGCGCGGCATGTATTCACTGGCGATTCATGACCCGGCCTCGGCCCATTTGATCCTGGCCCGGGATCCCTTCGGCATCAAACCGCTTTACTATATCGAAACGGCGCGCTGCTTCGCCTTCGCCTCCGAGCCAATGGCGTTGGTCAAGGCTGGACTCGTTGGCACCGAGATCGCCCGGCAGGCTCGCAATGAGTTGCTGCAACTGCAGTTCACGACCGGGCGCGACACAATATACCACGGCATTCGCCGGGTTCTTCCGGGCGAGACGCTCGTCATCGCCGAGGGTCGGGTCGTGGAGCGACGCCGCATTGAGCCACTGCCGATGGGCGGGCCGCTTGAGCTGAGCCATCACGACGCGCTGCCGATGCTCGACAGTCTGTTGCGTGACTCGGTGCTTTTGCATCAGCGCTCCGACGTGCCCTATGGGATGTTCCTGTCAGGTGGGATTGATTCGACGGCTGTACTGGCGATGATGGCGGAACTCAACGACCGCCCCGTGACAACATTCACGATCGGTTTTTCCCACACGCACAGCGCTGACGAACGTCCTGCGGCCCGCATCATCGCCGAGGCGCTTGGTGCGGATCACGTCGAGATCGACTTCGACGAGAACGACTTCTGGACCCTGTTGCCGCGGGTGGCCGCAGCGATGGACGACCCTGTTGCCGACTACGCGATCCTGCCGACGTTCCGCCTTGCCGAAGTTGCGCGGGCTCATGGCCTGAAGGTGATCCTGAGCGGCGAAGGCGGCGACGAGTTGTTTGCCGGTTATGGCCGCTATCGCAGTGTCATGCGACCATGGTGGGCTGGTGGCCGCCTGATCCGCGCGCGCGGGAATTTTGATGACCTCAACGTGCTGCGCAACGATGTCACCGGCTGGCGTGACGGTATTCTTGCCGCGGAAGTCCGGGCAAATGATGGCGGCCGCACGCGGCTGCAGGTCGCCCAGGCCGTCGATTGCGCCGATTGGCTGCCCAATGATCTGTTGACCAAGCTCGACCGCTGCCTGATGGCCCATGGTGTGGAGGGGCGGACCCCGTTTCTGGATCGCGGCATTGCCGATTTCGCGTTCCGCCTGCCCGATAGTCTGAAGGTTCGCGAGGGATTGGGGAAATGGCTGCTGCGCTCCTGGCTCAACACCAAGGTGCCGGCCGCCGACGCGCTGGGGCGCAAGAAGGGCTTCACCGTCCCTGTCGCGGAGTGGTTGCGCCGTCGTGGCGGCACGCTGGGGCCTTTGCTCGCCCGGCAGCCTGCAATCAGGGAGATATGCCTGCCTGATGCCGTCGAGCGGCTTTTTGCCAAGATCGATGGTAAGCGCGAGGGCTTCGCCGCGTGGACACTTCTCTTCTATGCGCTCTGGCATCGCGCCCATATTGCCAAGCAACTACCTGAAGAGGATGTATTTCAGACGCTATCGGCTTAATCGCGACCATATCTGGATAGCTCCGCGCGCCATTCCTAACAAGATATCAATAGTCTCGGGATTATCGTGCTCCTAGAGGCCGTAAGCGCGGCCAGGGTCACAGGAAAGGGGTGCAATCCGGTCGTGGTGCGCGATTCCCCTTTGATCGAGGTGGTGATGCGGTCTGGTAGACGGATATTGCGGCGAGATCGTGGGAAAACGCTGGGCCCGATCGTGTTGGCCATTGCGCTTCTGCTTCTCCTTTTCGCCTCGGCAACTGCGGAACGGCTAAATCGCCTCGAAGCACACCTCTCATCCGGCGACAGCCGTATCGACGCAGCAGTTTCCGACCTGTCGCGCAATTCTGGTCTTCTGGCCAATTCTGACACCAAAGACAATCTCGGAGCGAACCGGTCGGCCTTGGCCACGCTGCGCGCCGATATCGCCACAATCCGGGACACCCTAAAGGATCAGGATGAGCACACCCGAACAAAGGACAGCGTAAGCAATTTTCTGGCCGGCGGCGTCGCTGTTTTAGGCGTGCTTCTGATCGGTTTGATCGCCGGGCAGATACGCGCACGGATCGAAGCAGAGGTCGCGCTCCGAGTAAGCGAGGCTCGCTATCGCCTGCTTGTCGAGCACGCTTCCGACGTCATCTTCCAGCTCGATCTGAACCTCTACCGCGAATATATCTCACCATCGGTAACTACTGTCTTTGGTTACCAGCCCGAAGAACTGATCGGCCTGAAGATAACGAAGCAGTTCCATCCCGACGATGCGCAGCGGGTTAAGGAGGCTTATACCGCACTATCGCGCGGTGATGATTCCGTTACACTTGTCGCGCGCGTGCAGCCTCGCGACGGCGGCTGGATCTGGGTCGAAGCACGTAATCGCCTGGTCCGGGACGAAACAGGGGCACCCGCCAAAATCATCGGCATCATGACCGACATCTCCGCACGCCACGCCGCCGAGACCGCATTGCAGGAAAGTGAGGAGAATTATCGCTCGCTCTACGCCAATGCGCCCGCGATCATTTACACGGTCGATACGACCAACAAGATCCTGACCGCAACGAACCAGGCGCTTGACCTGTTTGGTTACACCCGCGAGGAGGTGATCGGGCGGAAGGGCGATGAGTTCATGACCCGCGCGGCGCGACAGGCACTCCCCCTGCATCTGCGCCCTGAACTCATCCAAAGCGGTGGCGTCGTCGATGTGCCGGGACAAATTCTCACGAAGGCAGGGGATACCCGCGATGTCCTGATGTCGGCGATTGCCCAGCGTGATGCCGCAGGCAATATCACACGCACGATCGTGTTGGTCACCGACGTGACCGAGCGCAAGCGACTTGAAGCCGCGCTCCGCGACAGTGAGGCACGCGCCCGTGAGATCGCAGAAAACGCCAGCGACGTCATTGGTCGTTTTGATGCATCCGGCCGTTGTACCTTCGCCTCCCCCGCCTATAGCCGCGTGTTTGGCTATGATGCGAGTGAGATCCTTGGCCAAGAAGTCACAACGGCATGTATCCCCGAGGATATCCCGCTTGTCCAAAGCACATTCGAGGGCATGATAAAACACAAGCGTCCAACACTGATCACGATCCGGGGGCGTCACAAGGATGGACGCCAGCTCTGGCTTGAGGCGAATTCCAGTGTCATCTGTGATCGGTCGACGGGGGCAGTCTCCGAAGTGGTGTCGATCGTCCGCGATGTCACGGAGCGTCATCTCGCCAATCTGCGAATCGAGGAGGCAAAGCGCGAGGCCGAACAGGCCAATCGCGCCAAGTCGGATTTTCTTGCAACCATGAGCCACGAGCTCCGCACACCCATGAACGGCGTTCTCGGCTTTACGTCGATCCTGCTTGAAACCGATCTGAACCCGGAACAGCGTCTCCTGCTGGCACGAGTCCAGAACTCTGGCGAGGCACTGCTGGCGATCATTGATGACATCCTCGACCTGTCAAAGATCGAAGCAGGCGCCCTGACCCTTGAGGACATCCCGTTCTCGCTTCGTGAAATCGCCTACAACGCCGTCAATGTCCTCGAACCCAAGGCACAGGCCAAAGCACTGCCTCTTTCGGTTGAGATCGACGACGACGTGCGGGATGCCGTGCTCGGCGACCCGACCCGGCTCAGGCAGGTGCTGTTGAACCTGCTCTCGAACGCGGTCAAATTCACCGAGAGCGGGGGCGTTGTGCTCCGGATTGTGGAGATTGCAGGGTCAGATCGCAATGTCCTGCGGTTTGAAGTCATCGATAGCGGGATGGGCATCTCCCAGGATGATCAAAAGCTGCTGTTCCATCCGTTTTCGCAAATCGATAATTCCATGACGCGCCGGTTTGGTGGCACGGGCCTTGGCCTAGCGATCAGTCATCGATTGGTGAAGGCGATGCCGGGCGGCAATATCGGGGTGGAAAGCGAGCTCGGTCGGGGCAGTCGATTCTGGTTCACGGCTGTGTTGCCGGAAGCGGAGGTTGACGGTTCCGCGTTCGCGAGGGCAGAGGGCGCGAGGCACTCCAGGCCGCGCCGAATTCTGGTCGCAGAGGACCATTTGGATAATCAATGCATCATCGAGGCTTTTTTAACCCATACCGGCCATTCCGTGACCGTCGTCGATGACGGCGAGGCCGCAGTGGCCGCGGCGCGCGCCGGCGCCTATGATCTTGTGCTGCTGGACGTTCGCATGCCGGGGATGAACGGCTTGGAAGCCGCCCGCGCGATCCGCGAACTCCCCGGGAGAAATGGCCGCGTCCCGATTATCGCTCTGTCTGCAGATGCCATGAAGTCGGACATCGACGCGTGC
>CAIXXC010000017.1 GCA_903923205.1 uncultured Rhodospirillales bacterium
TGAATGCCGTGTCAGCTTCGTTCTCGTTGGCATCGCGGTCGCGGCGATCTTCAGCGTACCGTTTGCCAATCTCTTGGCGCCGGTGATCGGAACTGCTGCCGCTGTTCACGTGTTCGAGCGTTATCGTGCCACGATGACGCCATGATCGAAGCCGAGGATTGGACCTCGTTGGCGTTTGAAGTTGAGGAGAGAAATCAATGTTTGGTCGTAAGCGGAACGACGAGGATGAAGCAAAGGTGGAAGCCGAACGCGGTCCCGAAGACCTCGTGGCACCCTTGGCGAAGCCACCGTCGCGACCGGCGATGCCGCCGCCGCAGGTGAGCAGGCCACCCGTCCTGCCACCGCGCCTGAACGCAACCGAATCGGCCGCCGGGTCTGTGTCTGCGTCTCCATTGCCGCCGATCTCGTCGCCGAGTGCGGCTCAATCCACGAGCCCAAAACCTCCTGCCGAGCCGTTTCGGCGCATCCCAGAAACTCCTGCCGCAGCTCCGGAAAAACCTATGCGACAACTCATCGTCGGCCGTGACATCTCCCTCAATGGCGAAATCAATTCCTGTGACCGATTGGTCGTCGACGGCAACGTCGAGGCGACCCTGACAAATTGTGCCCAGGTCGAAATCAGCGAACATGGTCTCTTCCGTGGCACGGCCACGGTCGATGATCTCGAAATCCATGGCCGTTTTGAAGGCTCGTTAACGGTGAAGAATCGTCTCTTCATTCGCGCCAGCGGCAAGGTCTCCGGCGTCGTTCGCTATGGTCAGATCGAAATCGAACGTGGCGGTCAGGTGTCGGGGGATATCCAGGCCCAGGCCGTCGATGCTGTCCCTGTGGCCGCGACCGATCAGCCATTAACTCAGCCGACCTTCGTCCAAACTCCTCTATCGTATAACTAAGTCATCTTTCCCACCCGATTCAGGTTGCATCGCACACCTGAATCGGGGAATTTTTGTTCCCGTGGTTGGGGGACCTGATGACGGGAATAATCGGCACGCTTAGCTATTTATCGCCAATTGCCCGTATGCGGTCGATGGCCAGGAAGGGCACCGTCCTGATAGCGCTCAGCCTGGCGTTGAGTGCTTGCGCTGGCCCCACTCTTCCTGAAACTCCTGTCGTATCGACTGTGCCAGAATCAGGTTTAGGTGTCCGGCCAACAGATCTGCCACCCTCTCAGATTGAGACACTGCGGAATTTGAGCGTACCGGAATTGCTCGCGCGGCTTGGCCCCCCGGACTTCACCCGCCGTGATCCACCCGCTGAACTTTGGCAATATCGCGGCGCAACATGCGTGCTAGACCTTTTTCTATATCCCGACGCTGGCTCGATGAAGGTGAGCCACACCCAGACAAGGGGACGTCACGGGGCGGAGGCTGTCGGCCTCGGTGCCAATCTGTGCTCCCCTTTCTCGCCTGAGACAACGGCTTCCACGAGCTAAAAAGTCGATAACGGCCTGGCGCTTCTGTCTCGTCGCGCCCCACGCTAGCCAGTTTTGGCCTCAAAATGGCAGAGGTCGCCGACAATGCAGACCGCGCAATTCGGTTTACGGGCTGTACAGACATAACGTCCATGGAGGATCAGCCAATGATGAGCTCCCTGCAGCCACCGCGCCGGAATCCGGGCTAGAAGATTGTCTTCGACCTCGCGCGGAGTGTTGCCCGGGGCAAGTCCTGTTCGATTGCCAAGTCGGAACAGATGTGTGTCGACAGCGATCGTCGGCTCCCCAAAGGCGACATTGAGCACGACATTTGCGGTCTTACGTCCGACGCCCGGAAGCGCCTCAAGAGCATCACGGTCGCGCGGCACGTCGCCGCCATGATCGCGCACAAGAATTTGAGAGAGCGCGAAGACATTCTTTGCCTTGGTCCGAAATAGGCCGATCGTCCTCACGTGCTCGCGGATCGCATCCTCGCCAAGAGCGACGATCTTGGCGGCAGTATCTGCCTCCGCGAACAGGCGGCGCGTCGCCTTGTTGACGCCAATATCTGTTGCCTGCGCAGACAGAACAACGGCAACCAGCAAGGTAAATGGGTTACTGTATTCGAGTTCAGTTTTCGGCTCTGGAAGCTTTGACGCGAGTCGCGAGAAGAATTCGTCGATTTCGCCGTCCGTCATCAATGTTGCCGCCATCATTTTCGATCCTGGCGCCGATTCGCGATCGATCGGGCGCGATATCTGAACACCGTACCACCTCCGTCAGGGTACAAACCGGTGCTAGAGCCCAAGCACGTCCTTGATGCCGTAAAGCCCAGCGACCCTTCCTTTGGTCCAGAGCGCCGCGCGCAAAGCGCCACGGGCGAAGATGCGGCGATCGGTTGCCTTGTGTGTCAACTCAATCCGCTCGGCCTCGCCGGCAAAAACAACGGTATGGTCACCGACGACGTCACCACCCCGCAATGTCGCGAAGCCGATCGTCCCTTCCTTGCGAGGTCCGGTATATCCATCGCGGCTCCGAACCGACACGTCATCGAGCACGACGCCCCTGCCCATGGCCGCCGCGCGACCCAAGCCGAGCGCTGTGCCAGAAGGAGCGTCGATCTTGTGCCGGTGATGCATCTCCACGATCTCGATATCCCAGTCATCGCCGAGACTGCGAGCGACCTGCTCTACCAACCCAAGGAGAAGATTAACACCCAAACTCATGTTCGGTGCCCAGAGAATCGCAGCCCTCTGAGCCGCCGATTCCACAGCGCGGGTCTGTTCGGCGTCGAGACCCGTGGTTCCGATCACCAATCCCTTACCTGTTTCTGCCGCAAGTTTGGCATGTTCGACGCTCGCCGCGGGCACGGTGAAGTCGATGACGACGTCGACCGAATCGAACAATGTCCGCGCATCGTCGCCCGCCAGGATACCAAGCGTCTTGCCGCCTGCCAGTTCGCCAAGGTCGCACGTCTCGCCCGGCGTCAGCCGATCAACGCCACCAGCCAGTAGGGCCCCCTTGGTGGCCAGAGTCTCGGCGAGGAGCATACGCCCCATCCGTCCCGTACAACCGACGATCCCAATTCGGCAGAGTTCCAAAACTCGATCCTCCGTATACGCTTCCGGCGGAAAACACAAAGCAACCGGCGACCAATTTGAATGAATTGATCGCCGGACATTTCTTTAGAACCAAGAACTTACGGAGCAGCCGGGCGCTTCTGACAACCCGGTCAGGCCTGATCGAAGGAGATCAGACGGCCCGCCTCTTCATCCCAAAGCGCAAGCCGCAAGGTCTTGAAACTCTCCAATAGACCAAGCTTCTTCGAAGACCGCAGGACCGGGTTTTTTTCATAACACTCGCGCAACCGATAATTCGGGATCTTGCTCGAGAGATGATGGACATGATGGAAGCCGATATAGCCCGTCAGCCAGTGCAGCCAGATTGGCAAGTCGAGCAAGGAACACCCTTCAAGCGCCGCCGCTGTGAAACTCCATGAACCCGTCTGCTGCCAATACGCTTCCTCGAATTGGTGCTGAACGTAGAACAAAAACACACCGATCGACGCTGCCATGACCATGACGGGAAGATAGCCGATCAGGAATAGTTTCCAGCCCAAGGTCATCATAGCGACTACAACGACGCCGACGATGGCCGCATTCGTGCCGCAGACGCTCAACCATTCCTGCATCTTGCGCAGGCGTTGCGACACGGGAAGGCGATGGATGACGAAAAATTGCAGCATCGGCCCAAAGCCGAGGATCACGATCGGATGACGATAAAGTTGATAGAGGCTTTGTCGCCACTTCGGCAGCGCGCGATATTCGCGGACCGTGAGCGTGGTGATGTCGCCAACGCCGCGACGGTCGAGATTGCCTGACGTGGCGTGATGAACAGAATGACTCCAGCGCCATGAGTCAAAAGGCGTGAGAGTCAGTACGCCGAGAAACCGCCCCAGGAGTTCATTTGCCCAAGTGGGACCAAAAAATGAGGCGTGGCCGCAATCGTGCTGGATGATGAAAAGCCGGACGACAAACGCAGCGGCAACGGGCGCAATCAGCAGTCCAATGAGGATTCCATGGCCGAGGAAGTAGAACATCGTCGCCATGACGCCAAGAAAACAGCCGAAGGTTACGCCGAGTTGCAACAGGCTGCGCACAGTACTCGGCTTGGTGTAGGGAGCCACGGCCACTTGCCATACCTTGGGCGAGCAAGAGGTGGGTGTCGGTGTCGCTGTCATGAGACAAGAACTCAAATAGATCTCGGGAAAAGTCGCCGGGCGGTCGCCCGGACAGCTGAGTTTGAGGAGCCTACTCTACTGCGGGCGAGAACGGTACTAGCGTCTTCAACCCCTTCGACGTTTTTATCGCAGAGTAATGACGATAGGCTTAAGAATTATCCAATATCATAGTTTCCGGTTGCAGAGACAGCGAGCGCCGTCGGCTTGATGCCTCTTCCGTAGAGGCCTTCCCTTCGTATAGAACTCCGGTCCATGGCCCTGCTTCGCAACGTCGCCACCGTAGGCGGTTTCACCATGATGAGCCGCGTGCTTGGCTTTGTGCGCGACGCCGTGACGGCTGCGGCGCTTGGCGCCGGACCGATCTCCGATGCTTTTGTCGTCGCCTTCCGCCTCCCCAATCTTTTTCGCTCATTGTTCGCCGAGGGCGCGTTCAATGCCGCCTTCGTGCCGAGCTTCTCCCGCATGATCGCCGAGCACGGTGAGCTTGCCGCAAAAATTTATGCCGAAAGAGTGCTCTCCCTGCTTGTCACGGCTCTATTGATCATGCTCGTGATCACAGAAATCTTCATGCCCTTTGTCGTGCCGCTGATTGCCGCAGGATTTGTAAAGGATCAGGACGAACTCGACCTCGCGATCTCCTTCACACGAATCACCTTTCCCCATCTCCTGTTCATTTCGATTGTTGCGCTGCTTGGCGGTGTTCTCAATTCCGTCAACCGCTTCGCCGCCGTCGCAGGAACGCCGGTCCTGCTCAATATCTGTCTGATCGCGGCAGCCTTCATTGGCCAGCATTTGGGCCATGTCGGCGAGGCCTTGTGCTGGGGAATCACCCTCGCGGGCGTTGCGCAATTTATCTGGCTGCTTGTCTCGGCAGCGCGTGCGGGAATGGCCCTGCGTCTGCCCTGGCCTCGGCTTGATCGTGAAATGAAAACGTTTCTGGGTCTTATGATCCCGGGCATCTTCGGCGCCGGTGTGACGCAGATCAACATGATGGTATCGACGAATGTGGCATCGCTGTTGCCGCACGGCTCGATCACCTATCTTTATTACGCCGACCGCTTGAACCAGCTTCCACTCGCCGTGGTTGGAATTGCTGTTGCCACAGCGATCCTCCCGCCACTTTCCAAGCAACTGCGCGACAATGATTCGCGCGGCGCAAACACTACCCAGAATCGAGGGCTTGAGCTGGCGCTCCTGCTCACGCTGCCATCCGCCGTTGCGCTCGGCATTGCCGCGGAACCAATCCTGTCGGTGCTCTTTGAACGCGGCGCGTTCTCAGCCGCTGCTACCCATGGCACCGCGACGGCGCTTCAAGCCTATGCGCTCGGCCTCCCGGCCTTCGTCCTTATCAAGGTCCTCGCGCCTGCTTTCTATGCCCGTCAGGACACCAGAACACCTGTTCGGATCGGGATCGTATCTGTCATCGCCAACCTGGTCCTGACGCTGGCACTCTCGATCCCCTTCGCCCATGTCGGC
This sequence comes from uncultured Rhodospirillales bacterium, assembly GCA_903923205.1. Taxonomy (GTDB): domain Bacteria; phylum Pseudomonadota; class Alphaproteobacteria; order ATCC43930; family CGMCC-115725; genus CAIXXC01. The sequence continues at coordinate 5,628 of CAIXXC010000017.1, forward strand.
AATGCCCTGGCGACCACAATCGCCGGCTGGATCAACGCTCTGGCCCTTGCGTGGATGCTGCAACGTCGGGGCCATTTTATCGTCGATGAACAAGCACGCTCCCGCGTGCCCCGGATTATCGTCGCCAGCCTTGCCATGGCAGCAAGCCTATTCGGTCTGCAAACCGGGCTTCACCGTTGGATTTATGATGGTCTGGAATGGCAGAGGTTAAGCGCCCTGATGGCGCTCGTCGGTCTGGGCATGGCAAGCTACGCGTGTTTTGCAGTATTGTTTGGCGCGGCGGACCCTGACGTTCTGCGTCGGGTCCTGCGCCGGCGCTCTTGACCCAACGCCCCGCCACCCGCTACCCAAATCCAGGCATCTGAACCCCAAGGAACTCGTGCATCATGGACCGCATTTTTTCCGGCATCCAGCCGACCGGCAATCTCCATCTCGGCAATTATCTCGGCGCGGTCCGGAACTGGGTGCGGCTGCAAAATGATTACGAGTGCATTTTCTGCATTGTCGATCTTCACGCGATCACGGTCCCCCAGGACCCGGCGGAACTCCGCCGGACAACGCGCGAGGTTGCAGCGACCTATATCGCAGCCGGGATCAACCCCAACTCTGCGGTGATCTTCAACCAGAGCACGGTGTCGGGTCATGCCGAGCTGAGCTGGCTGCTCTCCTGCATCACACCGCTTGGCTGGCTCAATCGAATGACTCAGTTCAAGGACAAGGCCGGCAAGAACCGCGAATCGGTCGGACTTGGGCTCTACGCCTACCCTGTTCTCATGGCAGCCGATATCCTGCTCTACAAGGCTACCCATGTCCCTGTCGGTGAGGATCAGAAGCAGCATCTTGAACTCGCTCGGGATATTGCGATCGCGTTCAATCGGCAGTTCGGCGAGGATTTCTTCCCGCTGCCGGAGCCGCAGATCCTCGGAACCGCAACGCGGGTTATGAGCCTGCGTGATGGCACCAAGAAGATGTCGAAGTCCGATATATCGGATTATTCGCGCATCAACCTTACCGATGATGCCGAGACAATCGATCTGAAGATTCGCAAGGCCAAGACCGATCCCGATGCCCTACCCGAGAGCGTGGAAGGGCTCGGGTCGCGACCGGAAGCCGCTAATCTTCTTGGCATCTACGCTGCGTTGACGGACGCCAGCCTTGGCGAAACTGTCTCTCGGTTTGCAGGCGTGGATTTTTCCCGCTTCAAAAAGGATCTGGCGGAACTGGCAGTGACGGTGTTGGGTCCGATCGCGGCGGAACGAGCCCGTCTGCTGGCTGCGCCCGATCATATCGACACCATCTTGCGCCATGGTGCCGAGCGGGCAAATGCCATCGCAGCGCCGAACATTGCCCATGTGAAAGAACTCGTCGGTTTCCTGAGCCCGTAAGACCCATTGCGGGCAACAAACGAGACGCGCGACAAGAGGCAAATTGCGTGATTAACTTGATCCCTGCCACCATGATGGAGCAGGGTTCATGCCGCTGATCAGGGCCGCAAGCATCGCCGACGTCCAGGCTATCGCCAGGGTCGACATTGAAACTTGGCGCACGACCTATGCCGGGATATTGCCCGATTCGGTGCTGGTTGAGATGTCGACCAGGCAACGGTCAGCCTTTTGGTCACGTTTTGTTGCCAAGCATCCTGGCGATTTAATCGTCGCGGTTGACGTCCGCAACCAGGTTCTGGGTTTTGGCAGTTGCGGTATCCAACGCGGGTCTTGTCTCCCAAACGCTGGGGAGATTTTCAGCATCTACGTCGCGCCCGACCAGCAGGGTCAGGGTATCGGAAGACAATTGCTGTTGTCCCTGTTTTTTCGACTAGTACAAAGCGGCCATACTGCCTGCGTGCTCTGGGTTCTGGAGCGTAATCCGTCACGATTTTTCTACCAGAGACTCGGTGGCCGCGTGGTTGCGCGCCAAACCCTGACTTATGCCGGGCGCGATGTCGGCGCCAGTGCTTACGCCTGGGCCGACCTGCCCGAAACGCTCAACAGCCGCGGTCGAACAAAAAGCCCAACCGGGTAGCCACACTTATGATTTACCAAGGCCATCTATCGCCCTTTTGACATCTTTATAGTCCTGCGAGCCTGGATCCAGAATCGCGAGCAGCCGTCGCCAGTAATCGCGGGCACTCGAATCCTGGCGATTATTGTGCGCGACGTAGCCCAGCATCCAGAGCGAGTCTGCCTGCTTCGGGTCAAGGGCGAGCGCTTGCTGGTAAAGCTTGATCATTACCTCGGAAGGCCCACTCCCTTGCGGCAAGGCCGAGCCTAGCGCATCCGCGCGCCCGATAAGCAGGGTCGCATCCTTGGGATCAAGCTTTGACGCTTGGGCGTAGGCATCGGCCGCTTTCATCGGCTGACCCAAGACGGCATAGGACCGCGCCAAACGCTTCCAGCCGGGAAGATCATTCGGGTTCTGCTGCAGACGCGCGGCGAGACCCGCAACCATGCCTTCAATCGCTTGATTACGTTGGTCTGGCGGTAAGGCCATCATGGCCCCCGCCATGCCACTGTCGCCACTCGGCCCTGTGGCGGCTGGAGGGGAAGCGGGCTGTAAGGGTTGATCAAGCGCCTTGATCGTCTCATCTATTTCCCGGCGCCACGGCGAATTGGCGGGTGCATCCTTCTGCACTTGGCGCCAATCGCCAATCGCGCCGGGGCGGTCACCCGCCTGAAGTCGCGCCATCGCGAGGTAGAACCGAGCACGATAGGCGTGTGAATCTCTGGCGACCGCGTGCTGGAGAACTTTTTGCGCCTCCATCGTCACTCGGCCCTGCGCCTCCATAACGAGAAGTTCGCCATAATTCTCAAGCACCTGGTAGTCTTCATGGCTAATGACGATGGCCTTCTCCCAGGCAGCGCGAGCGCCTTGCCAATCCTGCGCATTGGCGTCCGTCCGGGCGAGAAGAACCCAGCCCTCCAGGCTATTGGGATCCTTGGCGAGGCGCGTCATCAAGGCACTTCTCACCTTCGCGATATCAAGACTGCCGTCATCGCTCTCGATGGAGCGTTCGATACCCCGCGATGTAAAAGGTCGATCAGGCGCCCCGGGTGCCCCAAGCGCGACATAGAGGGTGATTGCCGCCGCCGGCACAAGCAAGATGAGCACCGTCGCAAGTCCCGGCGCCGGGCGCAGCAAATCGGCGCGCGACCCCGTTCCCTGTTCAGAGGCAATAGTGGCCTTCGGGGCCGACGCGAGCAAACGACGTTCCACCTCCAGTCGGATGGCCCTCGCCTCTGCTTCCGAGACAACACCGCGCTGCTTGTCGCGTTCAACCTCGGCCAATTGGTCGCGATAGATTGCCTGATCATAGGCAGAACGCGGCTGCTCGCTCAGCGGACGACGCATCAGCGGGCGAATCAGGAGCAGGAGTGCGACAGCCGTCATGGCGCCAAAGATGAACCATACGGTCATGAGGGATCCGGCTCCGACTTCAGGAGCGTTTGGAGTTGAAGAGCCTCTTCCTCACTCAGCGGCGCGACCGTGGCTGGTGCGCGCCGAAACCGGGTGACAAGACCAATGGTGGCGCCAGAGAAGATGAGGACTGCAAATGGTCCGAACCAGAGCACCCAGGTCGTCGAATCAACAGGCGGATTGAGCAAGACGAAATCGCCATATCGAGCCCGCATATAGGCAAGTACCTGCTGGTCTGTGTCGCCGGCAGTCAGGCGTTGTCGTACGATGACACGCAAGTCATGAGCGAGGTCAGCGTTGGAGTCGTCGATGCTCTCGTTCTGGCAGACCATGCACCGCAATTCCTTGCTTAGCATGCGGGCGCGCTGCTCAAGTCCCGGATCGCTCAAGCGTTCATCCGGATTGACCGCCCAAGCAGGGGCGATGGTCAGGCATGCGAACGCCAGAACAACCGATAGCAGCACACGCAACGGTCTCATGGCTGGTGTCGCAGCGCCGCTAATCGCGGCAAGATATCACTTTGGAGATTTTCCGGAGTCAGTGCGCCCGGAAGACGGTATCGGATCGACCCCTTGGCATCGACAATGTAGGTCTCCGGTACCCCATAGAGCCCGAAATCGATGGCCGTCCTTCCGGCAGCGTCGACGGCCACCCTTTGATACGGATTGCCCAGGACTTCGAGAAATTTGCGACCCGATGCGGGGTTATCCTTGTAGTCGATGCCATAGATCGAAACAGCACCGCTGGCGGCCAGACCCGCGAGGACAGGAGCCTCCTCGCGGCACGGGGCACACCAGGAAGCGAAGAAATTGACCAAAACCGCCTTGCCTTTGAGATCTGACTGAGCGAGACCCGGATGGTCTTTCAAGAGGGGCGGCAGATCGAAGCTAGGCGCCGGCTTGTCTATCAACGCAGAAGGAAGGATCGCAGGGTCCTTCCTTAAACCGAGCCCGAACACGATAAAAAGTCCAATGAAGCACACAATCGGAACCAGGAAAAACGGACGCGCACCCCGTGGGAACGGGGCGGTCGGCGTACCGTAGTCACGCCGCGGCATGTGTGTTTCCTGCCGCTACTGCCGGACGGCGCACGGGCGCCCCGATCCGGAGTCGTCGATCACTCAAGGAGACGGCACCGCCGGCAGCCATAATCAGCACGCCATACCAGATCCACGGGGCCAGAGGATGCCAGTAAATGCGAACGATCCAGCCTCCCTGCGGTTGCGGATCTCCTACAACGACGTACCAGTTGGCGAGATTGTTTGTATGGATCGCGACCTTGGCCAGGGTCATCTGTTGCAACGAGTATGTCCGTCTTGACGGGGTCAAAACAGTGAACGGGTGGCCACCACCGTCGCTTACCGAAAATTGCGCCTGCATCCCCGACCAGTTGGAGCCGCTCACGGGTGCAGTGGAATCGAAATGCCAGATATCGCCGGCAACAACCACCTGCTCGCCAGGCTTCATGACCTGGATTCCCTCCGCACTCCACCCGGTGGAGACAGTCATTCCGGCCAGTGCCACGGCGACCCCGGCATGGGCTATCGTCATCCCCCACGAGGCGCGCGGCAGCGCGCCGAGACGGCGGAGTGTATCGCTGAACGATCCCTTGAATAAATGAACGCGACCAGCCAGATCCTGCATGGTTCCAAGAAAGACCCATGCGGCAAGGCCGATTCCGATCGGCGCCAGGGCGAATTTCCCTGCGGTCACAAAACTTGTCCCGACCATCACAGCAAGGCTGACGCCAAAGATCACACGCAGCCGAGCCGTGACCCCAAGCAAATCGCCGCGTTTCCAGGTCAGCAACGGGCCCGCCGCCATGGCGACCAAAAGGGGCACCATCAACGGGACAAATGTCGCCATATAATAAGGCGCCCCCACCGACACCTTGGGGCCGTTGATGGCATCCAGAAACAGTGGATAGAGGGTGCCAAGAAAAACCGTCACCGTTGCCGTCGCCAGCAACAGATTATTGAGCACCAGAGCGCCCTCGCGCGAAACCGGGGCGAACTGCCCCGTCGGCTGCAGGATTGGCGCCCTGATCGCGTAGAGCACCAGGGAACCGCCAATCATGATGCCGAGCAGCAGGAGGATGAAGGCGCCTCTTTCCGGGTCGCTGGCAAAAGCATGGACAGAAGTCAATACGCCGGACCGGACAAGGAACGTGCCAACCAGCGACAGCGCAAAGGTCAACAATGCCAGAAAAATCGTCCAACTTTTCAGCGTGTCTCGTTTTTCCACGACAATCGCGGAATGCAGCAGCGCCGTACCTGAAAGCCAAGGCATGAAGCTCGCGTTCTCGACCGGGTCCCAGGCCCACCAGCCGCCCCAACCAAGCTCGTAATAAGCCCAGAAACTGCCAAGGCAAATCCCGGCGGTCAAAGAACACCAGGCCAGGAGTGTCCAGGGACGGACCCACCGCGCCCAGGCCGGATCAACCCGCCCCTCAAGCAAGGCCGCAACCGCGAAGCTGAAGGCCATGGAGAAGCCGACATAGCCGAGATAGAGAAACGGCGGATGGAACGCGAGGCCAGGATCCTGAAGTACCGGATTCATACCCTGCCCGTCCGGCGGTGCCGGGGAAATCCGCAGGAACGGATTCGACGTCAGCAAGATGAAAAGAATGAACCCGACCGCGATCATCGCGTGGACCGCAAGCACCCGCGCCCGGAACGCTGGCGGCAAGCCTGAGCCGAACACCGCGACAGCGGCACCGTAGATCGTCAGGATCAGGACCCAGAGCAGCATGGAGCCCTCGTGGTTACCCCAAAGCCCCGAGATCTTGTACATCATCGGCTTTGTCGAGTGCGAGTTCTCGGCCACCGTCAGGACGGAAAAATCCGACGTGATATAGGCGTTGAGCAGCGCCGCGAACGAGATTGCAACGAGAACAAACTGTAGAACTGCGGCCGGCTGAGCCACCTCCATCAATGGCCTACGGCCGGTCGACGCACCCCAAAGCGGGATGACAACCTGAATGATGGCGACCATCAGGGCGAGGACGAGGGCGAAGTGCCCGGCTTCGATGATCACAGCGATTTTCCTACCGGCATCGCCGCTGCGGCATTCGCCGAAGCCGCCTCGTTCTCACGCCACTGGCCCGATTTCTTCAGCGCTGCGACAACTTCCGGCGGCATATATTTCTCGTCATGTTTGGCAAGGATCTGCGACGCGACCAAGGCGCCGGACTGGTCGAGCGCACCTTCTGCTACCACGCCCTGCCCCTCCCGGAAGAGATCCGGTAGCACGCCGGTATAGGCGACATTGAGATCGAATTTGCCGTCGGTGACCTTGAACACGATTCCTGGACCGACACCGACCCGCTTCAGCGACCCGGTCTCAACAAGACCGCCGATTCGGATCATTCGACCAGGCGTCGGCGGCTTTTTCGCAACTTCGCTTGGGCTATAGAAGAATACGAGATCCTGATTGAACGCATTGAGCACAAGCCCGGTCGCCACGGCGAGACACACCATTCCCACAATCACCATGTAAAGGCGGCGGCGCTTACGTGTCATGGCGCGCGATCCCCTGCCCCGTGGCTGGCCGTCTGCAACCGTTGCAACTCGCGCCGTGCTGCTCTGGCCGAGAGAACAGAGACCAGTGCCAAGCAGCCGATGATGACGATAGCAACGCCGTAAGCGGGCCACACATAGGCCCCATATCCGCCCATCGCAAGCCAGTGGGATAGTTTCAGGTACATGAACGATCAATCCCTCTCCGCGCCAGACCCGAAGGCAGCACGCTGACGCAACGTATCGATCTTGCGACGGATCAGCGCCGTACGCGTGCGCAATATCCAAAGCGCGATAAACATAAGCTGGAACGCAAGTGCCATGACAAGAAGCGGATCAAGGATCGCGGGATCGATCGTCGGGCCGCCCATGCGCACAACGCTCGCAGGCTGGTGCAGAGTGTTCCACCAAACAACAGAAAATCGAATGATGGGCAGATTGACTGCACCCACGAGCGACAATATCGCCGCTGCACGGGCGCCGCGTTCCGGATCGTCAAAGGCGTTGGCCAACGCGATGTACCCAAGATAAAGGAAAAACAGGATCAGCACAGACGTCAGCCGCGCATCCCAAACCCACCATGTTCCCCACATTGGTGCGCCCCAAAGCGAACCGGTGACGAGGCAGATGAGGGTAAAACCCGCGCCAAGAGGTGCTGCGGCCTGAGCGGCGACATCGGCGAGCGGGTGGCGCCATATCAAGGCGACCGCGCTCGCGACTGCCATACAGGCGTAGCACATCATCCCGATCCAAGCCGCGGGGACATGAACGAACATGATCCGAACCGTCTCTCCCTGCTGGTAATCCGGTGGAGCACGGAATGCCATCACCAGCCCGACGGCCAAGCTCGCGATCGCGGCAAACGCCAGCCATGGAAGGAGCACATCCGTCAGCCGCATGAAGCGGGCCGGATTCGCGAAGCGGTGAAAATTCGAGAGCGTGGCCATGGAAGCGGGTTCTATCCCATATCTCCGTCTTATTCGAGGGCCTGCCGCA
>CAIXXC010000018.1 GCA_903923205.1 uncultured Rhodospirillales bacterium
GATAGACAAAGAGCCCGATCGAAACCGCGCCACCGAGGAGATTGTCGAAGACGACAGCGGTCATGTCAGATCTGCTCGCACGCGGCGATATAGCCAAATCCAAGGACGAATAGGCCGAATGTCAAACCTAGCCAGTAGAAATCATACATGGTTCAGGAACTCCAAGATGCGAACAATTGGTCGTGTTCACAGGCTCGGATCTGGCGACGGCGACCGATAAGAATACAAGACGGGAATTATACTCAGGCAATAAGAATACCATAAAAAAGGGTGCCCCCTCAAACGTGGGACACCCCATATCCTTTTGTATTTATTTATCTTTTATTTCACGAGTTTGAACTCGCCCTCAATCTGGAGATTAACGTCATCACCCAGGTAAGGCGCGTATTTACTGAGGCCCCAGTTGGTGCGCTTCAGATGGGCCGTCGCGGTAAATCCCGCTTCATAATATTTGAACATCGGATTATTTCCCGCCTGGTTAAGAACAACAAGCAAGGTCAGGGGTTTGGTGACGCCCAGCAACGTGAAATCACCCCGAACCTTGGCACTCTTCGGCCCGGTTCGTGTAATCTTGGTCGATTTGAATGTGGCGGTCGGGAACTTCGCGACATTGAAGAAATCTGCAGAGTTCAAATGCGTATCAAGTGCCGGGTTAAGCGTGCCGATGCTGGCGGTCTGAACCGTGACGTCGAGCTTGCTGTTCTCCGGTTTGACGGCGTCGAAAACCAGTGTCGCGGCGGTATCGCTGAATTGACCAACATAGGTTGAGAAACCAAGATGGCTGATGGACCACGTCACCTTGCCGTGAGCTTTGTCCAGAGCATAGGTTCCAGATGTCGCCAAGAGGCCGGCGGTCGAGTCGGCGGCGTGGCTTGGCTGCGGCAGGACCAGGGCGAAGATTGAAAAGAGGGATGCGGCCAGGAAATGCTTCATGGTGAGATCCTTGTTGATTACCGACGATTTGTTAAGTTGTCGTAAGTGACATTATATTGAAATGACGAACGCCGCACAGACTTCATTAGCAGGAAAAGTTGCAAACTGCCTCAAATTGCGTAATCGCGTGTTCCATGCGCGACAGATACGATCGACAGCTGTGAAGGTTTCGATTGCTTGCCTTGGCGTGACAAGCTTGGGGCTTATGCCTCTCGCCACGGCCCTCGCGGCTCATGTCCCGAGCGATGATCCATCACTGGTCGTCACCATCCCGCGCAGTCAGGCGCCCGCCCCCGGCACCCTTGTCAATGCCGAAAAGGTCCCCGGTGTTCTTGAGACGTTGAATGGGCGCGAAATCGCCGGTCCAGGATCGAATACCCTTTCTGCCAGGATCGCGGCCCATGTCCCGAGCATTTCCCTCAGCAGTGAGAACGGCAGTCCAGATCAGCCCGATCTTGACTTCCGGGGGTTTCTTGCCTCCCCCGTCGGCGGCGAAGCGCAGGGTTTGGCCGTTTACGAGAACGGTGTCCGTATAAACGAGGCCTTTGGCGATACCGTGAACTGGGACCTCGTCCCGGATTTTGCCATCGATCGGGTGACGATTCAGGGCAGCAATCCAGTGTTTGGGCTCAATGCCCTGGGGGGCGCGGTCAATCTTGACATGAAGACAGGGTTTAGCTTCGTCGGCAGTAAAACATCGATCGGGACGGGATCATTCGGGCGCATACACACGACGGCGGAGTATGGACGTCAAAGCGGTAATTTCGGCAGCTATCTCGGCATCAACGTGGTAGGCGACGGCGGCTACCGTGAACATTCGCCGTCTCTGGTTCGTCGCGGTTACGCTGATATCGGTGCACGGGGTCGACGCCTGGATCTTGACATCGCGGTGAGCGGCGCCTGGAACGATGTTCGGGCTGCCGGCCCGACACCGGTTGAGATACTGAATCTGGACCAAAGCGCGATCTTTACGTACCCTCAGCGCTATGACAACCAAGTGAAGATGGTCACGGCGGTCGGCACCTATCGTTTAAACGACACAATCTCGCTCAGCAACACCGCCTATTATCGCCATTTTCAGCAATCCATCATCGACGGCAATACCACCGATGCACAGGCATGCGCTGACAACGCGACTCTCGTTTGTCTCGGTGGCGGACTTAATTCCTCTTCCGACCAGTTGTTCGATGGCAACGGCCATGCCGTCGTCACACCTGCGCTGAACGGGGCTCAGTCACTCGGCGAAATCGATTCATCCTCCACGAGGACCACCACACTTGGCGACACCTTGCAGGTCACCGAGCGATCTGAACTTTTCGATCATGGCAACAATCTTGTCATCGGCGGCAGTGTTGATCACGGCGACACGAACTATCAAGCGCGCGGGAATCTCGCCGCGTTACAACCGAACCTCTTGGCGTCGGATCTCGGCATCACGATCGACCAAGGCTTCAACCCGACGGCTTCGGAACTGATCGAACCTGTCGTTCTTGATTCAACCAACGATTATTACGGGCTTTATCTGTCCGACACCGTCGACATCACGACGCGCCTCGCCCTCACGCTCAACGGTCGCTATAACCTGGCGCTGATCAACTTGAGTGATCGGCTTGGAAACAACCTGAGCGGCAGTCACAGCTACGCGCGTTTTAATCCTGGTGGGGGACTTACCTATCAAATCACGCCCATGGTGACCGGTTACGCGAGCTATGCGGAGGCCAACCGCGCGCCCACGCCGGGCGAACTCGCCTGCGCGAATCCGGCAAAACCTTGCGCTCTTTCGGCATTTCTTGTCGCTGATCCCGCTTTGTTGCAGGTGGTATCGCGCACCGTCGAAGCTGGCCTGCGCGGGTATTTCAGGTTATCGGCATTGACCGGCCGTTTCCACTGGAAGGCGGGCGTCTTCCAGACGACGAGTTCGAACGACATCCTGTTGGTGGGCACCCCGACAAATGGATTCGGCTATTTCACAAATGCAGGCAAGACACGTCGCCGTGGCATTGAAACCAGCCTCGACTACCGACAGTCGCGCTGGTCGGGATCGCTGGCCTATAGCCTGATAGATGCAACCTATCGAACACCCCTGATGTTGAGTTCTGCCAGCCCCTCGGCGGATGACAATGGCCTTATCAGCGTCACGCCTGGCAATAGGCTTCCGCTGATCCCCCGGCACCGGGTGACCTTGACCGCAGATTACGTGATGAATGATCAGTGGAGCCTGGGCGGCGATTTCCGGATTCAGAGTGGTTTCTATCTGGCTGGCGACAACTCAAATCAGCAGCTGCCAATGGCTGGCTACTACACGCTCAACATTCATTCGGATTGGCAGATCCGCGACTGGCTCGACCTTTCTGGAGAGGTCGAGAACATCACCGGAGAGCACTACAATACCTATGGAGCGTTCACTCAACTCAATGGATTGCCGGCCAACTACGCCACACTCTCCATCCCGAGAACCTATACTCCCGGCGTCCCACGCAGCGTCTATGCGTGTTTGACGGCGCGTTTTTAAGGCTTACCGCGCGGCCGCGATCGCCTTGAGGAAGTCCTTAACTGCTACCGCCGACCCTTCGGGATGGTTCCAGACTGACCCGGAAACGGCGAGAAAATCTGTCCCGGCGGCGACCAGCGGCCCGCAATTCGCCGGCGTGATGCCGCCAATTGCGACAACAGGAACCGTCATGACCTCGCTCCACCACTGGAGGATTTCTGGATCCGGCTGATGTTTGGTTTCCTTGGTGCCGCTCGGGAAAAAAGCCCCGAAAGCAACATAGTCGGCGCCCGCTTCGGCTGCTTCCATCGCCAGATCGCGATCGTCATGGCAGGTCACCCCGATAATACGGTCCGGACCAAGCAATCGGCGCGCCTCCTTGTATGGCGTATCCTCCTGGCCGACGTGAACACCGTCGCAACCGATCGACGCGGCCAGATCTGGCCTGTCATTGAGGATGAAGGCGACGTCTCGCGACTGAGCGACAGGCATAAGAGCATCGCAGGCCCGTCGTATCTTATCGTCAGATTCGCCTTTCAGGCGCAGTTGTACACAGGCAATGTCGCCCGCATCAAGTGCCGCCGCCAGGAGCGGGGCAAAGTTAGCCGGCTCAAGGGCAGCGGGGGTGATGAGGTAGAGCCGGCACGGAGCCGGCTCGTCCTGTGCCATCGACTAGCTCTTGCCGAGATAGACGTTGATGATCTGATCGAGCAGGGCCAGCGCTTCAGCGCGAGGGCGCTGGAAGGTGTTGCGCCCGATGATCGAGCCATTGCCGCCGCCGTCACGGATCGCCTTGGCCTCGGCAACGATGCTTGCCGTATCCTTAGCTTCACCACCAGAGAACACCACGATACGACGACCGTTGAAGCAGGCGTCAACGACATTCTTGTAGCGCGCGACCTGCGTGCTGATGTCGATCTTTTCCTTCTCGTAGACCTTCTTCGCCGGTTCAAGCTCCAGGTAGTCGGTCGGGGGCTTGACCTTGATGATATGGGCGCCAAGAAGCGCGGCCATATGGGCGGCGTAGGCGCAGATATCGACTGCAGTCTCACCCGCCTTGCTGAGCGTGCCGCCGCGAGGATAGGACCAGACAACCACGGCAAGGCCAACGGATTTGGCCTCTTCCGCCATCGCGCGGAGTTGTTCAATCATATCGAACTGGGCATCCGAGCCAGGATAGATCGTGTAGCCAATCGCCGAGCAGCCGAGCCGGAGCGCGTCACCGACCGAGGCGGTGACGGCCTGGGATGGATCGGCCTTGAGCGCTGACAGGCTGTTCGATGAATTGACCTTGAGGATCAGTGGGATCTGACCGGCAAAGGTATCGGCACCGGCCTCGAGCATGCCGAGTGGCGCCGCGTAGGCGGACAGCCCGGCATCAATTGCGAGTTGAAAATGGTAATGCGGATCGTAACCAGCAGGATTGGGGGCAAAGCTACGCGCCGGACCATGCTCAAAGCCTTGATCAACCGGCAGGATCACCAGTTTACCGGTGCCGCCGAGACGCCCCTGGGTCAGGATTCGAGCCAGATTAGCCTTCGTGCCCGGGTTATCGCTCTCGTAATTGGCGAGGATTCGCTTGATTTCAGGGGTAAAGCTCATGACATGCTCCGCGTGCAGTGAACAATGGGAAGGCGAAATTTAAGACAATCCGGAAGAAGCGCCGGCTCCAGACGCAAACC
>CAIXXC010000019.1 GCA_903923205.1 uncultured Rhodospirillales bacterium
CATCCATGGTCAGGCGGAAGGGGTCTTCCCATTTGTCCCAGTCATGAATCTTGATGCCCTCGAAAGCCATCATCGGATAGACGGCGGCCTTGGCATGATAGCTCGGCTCCCAGCCCAACCCGCGCGTCAGCAGCGAGTAGTTTTCCTTCAGGCTTAGCTTCTTGACGGGCTTCAGTTCGTCCGTTGCAGACATGATCTTGTCCTCCTTAAAGGATGCTCGCGGGGTTAGCCGCGCTTCCATTCCAAAATGAATTCGTCTTCGCTCTCGTCAACCGAACCGCCGAGCGAAATGAGGTTGAGCTGGATCTCGCGCAGATCGTAGCTGCGACCGAGCGCCTCCTCGATGGTCTCGCGCTTGATCACGAGACGGCCGGGCGCGTCGATCTTGACCATCGCCGGATACTCGTTGAGCACCGCACGCGGATTGTCCGCCATGATCGCCTCGATGATCGAGATCGTGTCGCTGTTCGCCTGCAGGGCGATGAAGACGAGCTGTTCGGGGGCTGCTGTTTGCGTCATCAGACCACTCCCAGTTTCGCGACGCGCTGGTCAAACGCGGCCACGATTTCGGCCAGGACGGCATCGCCATCAGCGCCGAACATCCGGGCCGACAATGGCGCCAGCGCCTCGGCAAAGCCACCGCGCCACTTGGCTATCCAGCCCGCGACCAGGGCCTTGTTCTCGGGCGATTCGGCGGCGGCGGTCTTGACGACCGCATCGACCCATTTCGAGGTCTCCTGATACCACTTCATCATGTAGTCCAGCACCAGCGACAGCGCCTGGCCATGCATAGAGATCACGCGGTTGTCGTAGTGCAGGAAGAACAGCGGATAGACGAGGGCATCGGCGACGAGGTTCTGCGCCACCATGGTCTCAAACCAGTCCTTGGTCACAAAGATGTCTTCGACGCGGTTGCGCAGCGGCTGAAAGGCCGGGTTGTCGGTCCATTCGGTCTTGGCCGTTTGCAGCGAGGTTCCCTGGTTGCCATCGAGCAACAGCCCGAGGCGCGAAAGGTGCTGCGCCATGCCGAGCCGATCCATGGTTGCCATCATCGCAGCCTGCGTGATTGCGGTGCCCCAGCCGTAGGCTGCGATCTGAGCGTTCGCCATGTTGGCGCCCCACTCGTAATGGCGCATCGGCACCAGCAAGGTGATGATCGCGTTCTGCACGTCTTCCGGGAGATGGCGCATCAGGTCACGCTTCTCGATGAACTGCATATGGCCGTCGAGCGCTTCCTGCTGCTTCGCCCGGGTCATGGTGTAGCTGCCGTAGAAGAACTGGCGCGGATCCTTCAGCGCATAGAAATCCTTCATGACGATCGCGGTGCGACGCTTGTCGAAGATCTCCCGTTCGGGGTCCCAGAGCGGCTTGTAGTGGAAATTGGTCTCGGGCTGGACGTCGAACGTCGCCTCCTGATAGCGCGTTGCCGCCTTGTCGCCGAAACGGGCGGCAAGGTGATCGAAGGTATTGCGCAGCGGCTTGACGTTGACGGTCCTGATATCGACATGCATCGTTAAATCCCCTCCTCCAGGGTTTTTTTCGACCTTGTTATTCCGTGATCCCCGGCTGGCCGTAGCGCCATTTCGAGCGTTCGAAATCGAGCACGCGTTCCTGCTCCGGGGTCAGGTCCACGACCTTGTTGGTCTGACAGAATTCGCGAAACGCCTGTCGCGGCAGGATCAGATCGACCATGAGATCGGGTGAACCGATACCGAAAGCGAATTCGACGAAGCCGCCTTCCGTATAGCGTTGAACACGAATATAGCGGGTCTGGGACTCGAATGACGACGCGGTCGCTGACTTTGTTTCGTCGAACATTCTTCCTCCCGTTTCTTGGCGGTCGATCCGCTTCTGCGCGACCGGATATTATGTCAGACGATAGCATCCTGCGTGCCAAAAGCCATCCACAGCGAATTCTGACGATAAAAAAATGTTAAGATATTGATATGGATCAATGAAATCTGGAGTTCGCAACAGCGTGCGAAAACAGGCCACACTGTCGGGATTCCAAAATGAATAATTTCATTCACTACGATTGTTCACAGACGTCACGATATGGATGAAATTATCTATTCATGATAATTTCCATCATCCGGCAGGCAGCCGATCACGGAGGAACTGGCATGGCAAACCGGCAGGGTAAAGATCGTGCCTCACGGGCACCGCGCCCGGTGCCCATGGCGCCAGACCCCTATGACGTTGCCGAGCTTGGCGCGCGACTGCATTTTGCCCCGGACGAGGGCAAAATCTGGCTCGACGACCAGCGCATGATCCTAATGCACATGTCGGCGCTCGGCGTATTGCGGCGGGAACTGATCGAGCGCCTGGGCAGGGATGAGGCGCGCGGCCTGCTGACCCGTGTCGGCTACAGCTCCGGCACGCTCGACAGCGCGGTCGCCAACCAGCTCCGCGAACGCCGTGGCCCCATCCAGGCCATGAACATCGGTCCGAAGCTCCATATGCTTGAGGGTATCGCCTCGGTGACCACCATCCGTACGGAGATCGATCAGGAGCGCGGCCATTTCTACGGCGAATACGTCTGGGAGGATTCATCGGAAGCCGAAGAGCATATTCGGATCTATGGCATCGGCAATGAGCCCGTGTGCTGGACCCAGATCGGCTACGCCTCTGGTTTCACAAGCCGCTTCATGGGTCTTCCGATCCTGTTCCGCGAGGTCGAATGTCGCGGCCAGGGTGCTCCCCATTGCCGGATTGTTGGCAAGGCCGTCGATGATTGGGGCGACGCGGAGGCCGACCTCCGATTCCTGCGCGCGGACGAGTTGACCGGCGGCCTGACCGGTAAGACCGGTCTTGCGGTGCCACCCAGCGATGCACCGGGCAGCGCTGCGGCGATTCTTGGCAGCGATGACGTCGTCGGCGTCTCAGCCGGCTTCAATGCCGTGTGTCACAAGGTTCGACGGGTCGCCGATACCCGCGCAACCGTGCTCTTTCTTGGCGAGAGCGGTGTCGGCAAGGAAATCCTCGCCCATGCGCTGCACCGGATCAGCCCGCGCGCGGACGGCCCCTTCGTCGCTGTCAATTGCGCCGCGATCCCGGAAACACTGGTGGAATCGGAGCTGTTCGGGGTCGAACGCGGCGCTTTCACTGGCGCCGCAGTGACCAGGCCCGGACGCTTCGAGCGTGCCTCCGGCGGCACCCTGTTCCTCGACGAGATCGGCATATTAAGCCTGACATCGCAGGGCAAGCTGCTGCGCGCCTTGCAGGAACGCGAAGTCGAACGTATCGGCGGCAGTCGGACCATCCCCGTCGATGTCAGGGTGATCGCGGCGACGAATCTCGATCTCCGCAACGAGGTTCGCGAAGGCCGCTTTCGCGAAGACCTCTATTTCCGCCTCAACGTCTTTCCCATCATTGTGCCGCCATTGCGGGAACGACTTGAAGACATTCCCGTCTTCATGAACCATTTCCTGCGCAAATTCTGTTCGCTCCACAACAGGAGCGCGCAGGGTTTTACCGTGGCGGCCATCAACGCGATGCTGACATATCCCTGGCCCGGCAATATCCGCGAGCTTGAGAACGTGGTCGAACGTGGTGTCATCATGGCGCCCGACGGTGGCGCGATCGATCTGTTCCACCTTTTCGTCGGCGGCGAATCCTTCGAGCCCTCGGCGGCCTCGCAGGAGTCTGGCGGCCGACATGCCAGCGAGTTCGGCCTGCCCCCGGTGAAGGTCTCGCCCGGCGGGGCGGCGAATTGCCTGGCGACGATAGAGGCAAAGGTGCACCAGGTGCTCTCCGGCGTCGCGGCTGCGGACCATACGCCGTCGCTTGCCGAGATCGAGGACGCCCTGGTCTCCGCCGCTGTCCGCCAGGCCAATGGCAACCTCGCGGCGGCAGCCCGCCTCCTCGGCATGACCCGGGCGCAGCTTGTCTATCGCCAGAAGGTGAAGCGGGAGAAATAACGCCTGCGGGCCGGTATCGTGATCTCGGCTTTCGCCGGGACGTCGATGTCGATATTGCAATACCCACGATCAGTTTCAGCCGGAAACCAAGACGGACTCCCATGAACTTCCGCACTCTGAAATATTTCGTCGCCGTTGCGCAGGAGCTGAATATCGGTCGGGCCGCGGCTCGGCTGAATATCTCGCAACCGCCCCTGACCCGACAGATCCAGCAACTGGAAGCCTCGCTCGGCGTCAAACTGTTCAACCGTTCCGCCAAGGGCGTCGAGCTTACCAACTCAGGCGAGCTTCTGCTTGAAGAGGCCCAGAATATCCTGACCCTGGTCGAGCAGGCAGAGGAAAGAACCAAGCGGGCGGATCGCGGCGAGCTTGGCCGCCTTGATGTCGGCATCTTCGGCTCGGCAATTCTCGATGCAATCCCGAAATTGCTCCTTGCGTTTCGTCAGGCCTATCCCGACGTCAACATCATCCTGCACGCGCTTTCCAAGGAAGATCAGATCGAGGCGCTTCGGCAACGGCGGATCACCGTCGGCTTCAACCGGTTTGTCGAGGACCTGCCCGACATCGCCAGCGAGGTGATCCTGCACGAAACCATCTACGTCGCCCTGCCCGATAATGATCCCCTGGCCGCCCAGCCTTCGGTCACCCTGCTCGATCTGGCGAGCCGTCCCTTCGTGCTGTTTCCCAACGCCGGACGGCCCAATTTCATCGATCGTGTGTTGCAATGGTGTCAGCGAGAGGGCTTTTCGCCCCGTGTCGTCCAGGAAGTCGGCGACGCGGTCGCCGGCATTGCGCTGGTCGCGAGCGGCTTCGGCGTGTGTCTGGTCTCGGAATCGGCGACCACCCTGATGATGCCCAGGATCGTCTATAGACCCGTGATCGGTCCCGCCGACCTTCGGATCGACCTAAGCTGCCTGTATCGCCGCAACGATCAATCCCCGATCCTGCAGGCGTTCCTGAGTATCGTTCGGCGCGGCACTTCGACTTAACACCGCGCCAACAAGATCGCAGCGGCCATGACGAAGACCGGCACGGCGTATCCAGCGACCGCACCGTGACCGGTCGCGACCAGAATCAGTTCCAGGGTTATGGTTGTCGACACGGCCAGCGCGTTGTAGCGATCACCGATCAAGGTCTTGATCAATGCTTTCATATCAGGCCTCCCGTGGGCGGCGTAACGCCGTCCGGGCAATCAGCTGGCCGCTACCGAAATAGAATAGAGTGAGGATTACAAGGCTCCAATCACCCGCCGGCCAGATTCGATCACCGCCAATCGCGGTCAGCGTCCAGAACGTACCGAAAGCGGTAATCGCCGAGCCGACACCGAACTTGATCAGATTCTCCGGGATCTGCGACAGCGGCGCATGAGCGATCGCCCCCAGTGCGATCACCACAACCAGCGCCGCCAGGGCGGCGCCATATGCGCTGACATGGCCAGGATCGTGAATGCCGAGCGCGACCACGATCAGCCAGACCTCCAACCCCTCGACCAACACGCCGTTGAAGGCGATCATCCAGCTGGCATGACGATCGGACCGCTCCAGCTTCTCGCGGGTTTCGGCAAATTCACGGCTCTCGTCGTGCATTGCCTTAAGACCCGCCTGGCGGGCGATTGCCTTCGCCAGCCACCGCAGCCCGAACAGCAGCAGCAGCACCCCGATCAGTCCCTGCACCCAGTTCTCGGTCGCGCCATATTCGAGGAAGCGGTCGCAAAAGATCGTCAAGATCGCGAGCGCGGCAAAGGCCGCCACGCTGGCGCCACCGGCAGCGCGCCAGCCAATGCTCATCGCGACGGCGAGCACGATCGTGAACGCTTCAACCCATTCGACCATCGCCGTGAAGAAAATCGGCACGAAGATATGCCAGTTGACCATGCCGCGACGTTCCTTCTACCCGCTCACCAAACCGTCACAAGTCCTCGCCCGGACGAGCATATCATGATGGTATCCCCACGCGCCTGCGCGACATAGCCCCAAGAGGGCGCTTTGAAGCCGGTCACAAACAAAAACCGCGCCGGTTTTATCCACCGGCGCGGTTTCGCAGTCTTGATATGACCGTGACTATTTCCCGAGAAGCGCCGGGGCGATCTTGTAGCGCGCGTCGGTCTTTTCGGCGATTTCCGCCAAGGTCACGTCGGTCGCCAGTTCGATCAGGGTCATGCCTTCCTTGCGGTCGATTTCGAACACCGCAAGATCGGTGATCA
>CAIXXC010000020.1 GCA_903923205.1 uncultured Rhodospirillales bacterium
CCGGACATCATGTCGTGGCCGCGCGGTTCAAAGCACAGCCCCGTCCGGATCCAGTCAAAGCGCTCGAGAAAATCCTGGCGTCGCTCCGACATGCTGCCCCCCCTCAGGAGCGGGGCGCCGCCGGCGACCAGCCGAACAGGGTTTCCCCCGGTGTGGCCGTCGATCGTGAAAAACGTGTGCCTCATTGGCTTGCCCTATTCGAAAGCGCTCATTAGCCGCCGGGGCCGCGTGCCCGCGGCTGTCTCCACAAGGGCCGTCACCTCGGCGCGTCGTGCGCCGGACAGCGGCAGACGCGGCAGTCGCACACGCTCGGACCCGCGCCCCATGATCTGTTCGGCCAGCTTGATCGACTGGACCAGATCGTGCTCGGCATCGAGGTGCAGCAGGGGCATGAACCAGCGATAGAGGGTGAGTGCGGTCTCGAGATCCCGCGCCTCCAATGCTCGATAAAGAGCCACGGACTCCCTCGGGAAGGCGGACGTCAGACCTGACACCCATCCCTTCGCACCCAGCAGAAGCCCCTCGAACGCAACATCGTCCAGCCCCGCCAGCAACGTGAAGCGATCTCCGAATGCGTTGTGGAGATCGGTAAACCGGCGGGTATCGGCCGCGGACTCCTTCACGGCAGTGATGTTCTTCACGTCGCGCAGGGCTTCAAGCACATCGAGGCCGATGTTCACCCGATAGGCGGTGGGGTTGTTGTAGAGCATGATCGGCAGACGGGTCACGCCGGCCACAGCGCGGAAGTGGGCGACCAGTTCCTCGGGCTTGGGCACATAGACCAGAGCCGGCAACAGCATCAGTCCGTCAGCCCCCAGTCGCTCCGCATCGGTCGCCCAGGTCTGAGCGGCTGCGGTCGACAACTCGGAAACCCCGACGATCAGCGGCACGCGCCCGCCGATCGTCGACACAAGCGCCTTCAGCAGCGTGCGCTTTTCGTCGGCGGCGAGGGAATTGTTCTCGCCGCACGTGCCCATGGCCACGATGCCGTTCACCCCGTCGCGAATGAGATCGTCGACGACACGCTGGCTCTCGGCCAGATCGATCGTGAGGTCCTCTGCAAACTGCGTGGTGACCGCCGGGAAAACGCCTTGCCAATCCACGTCCATCGCACCCACCCTCGCTTGCCTCATATATTATATAGTATACGATCTTGCCGTTGATCGCAACCGGGACCCTCCGTCATGAAGAGCGCCCTCATCATCGGTGGC
Source organism: uncultured Rhodospirillales bacterium (assembly GCA_903923205.1). Taxonomy (GTDB): domain Bacteria; phylum Pseudomonadota; class Alphaproteobacteria; order ATCC43930; family CGMCC-115725; genus CAIXXC01. The sequence goes on from CAIXXC010000020.1 coordinate 1,212, forward strand.
GGCATTGTGGGCATGAACCTTGCGCTTGAATTGCAGGGTCGGGGACAGGATGTGACCGTCGCCGAGGCGGCGCCCGATGAATTGTCGGCGTCACTGGGCAATGCGGGTCACATCGCAACCGAGCAAGCCGATCCGATCGCATCATGGGCGACGATACGATCGACGCCCGGGCGGCTGTTTCCCCGTGGCCCCGTTTCCCTGCCCGGCCATTCGATACGGGAATGGCTGCCGTTTGCCCTCCGACTGGCGCGCGCATCGAGGGCCAAGCCGTTCCAGCAGGGCCGGTCGGCACTGACATCCCTTGTCAGACAGGCGGTTCCTGCCTGGCACCGACGCCTCACCAACTTGGGCGCGTCCGACCTGATGCGAGAGGACGGCCACTATGTGGTCTGGGAGTCCGACGGCTCTGCGGCCAGGGGAAAGGACAGTTGGCGCGCGGCAAACCTGGGTCCGGCGAGGATTCGGGATGTGACGGACGACGAGCTGAGTGAGCTGCGCGCGCTCGGC
>CAIXXC010000021.1 GCA_903923205.1 uncultured Rhodospirillales bacterium
CAGCAACGGCGCGATAATCGCCCACTCGAAATCCGACAACTCATAACGACGTGGGGTCATGGCTCATCCTCCTACAGAGTTTGAATCACAACCCGACCACCTTGGGAATCCTGTTTATGAGTTTGTGACCTAGGGTGCCTGGCTCAAAAGGATCACGCCGATACGTCAGGACAATCACTTTGGAACACGTCACAGATCAGTCCGGAAATCGGCATAGGCTTCCGGCACCGATGGAGCAGCACCTTCGATTTCGCGGTAAGTTCCGTTTCCCTTTTTTCGTTGTCCCCCCCGATAAAGCCAAATGCGGCGGAGCGATTGGCCGGCGTGACCTTACTTACGCCACGGTAAGTCGAGGACGATGCCGTCAGGAAGCTTCACCGTCCCGCCGATCGGTGCCGCGCTGACGAACTCGGTTTCCGTTTCTGCGAATATCTGGTGCACCTGGTTCGGCGGCAGTATCAATGTGTCTCCGGCTGCCCAACGGACTCCCTGATCCCCCACCGTCGCGCGTCCACTCCCTTTCATGACCAGAACCACTTCCTCAGTATCATGGCTGTGAGGGGGTGTCGCGGAGTCGGCATCCATCCGACCCGACCACATTTCGAGTTGTTGCGCACCGCTCGACCGGGTGGCGACACCAGCGATATGGTTGCCGTGCAGGCTGTGGATTTGATTCTCGTCTTTACGAAAAAGGATCATGCCTCGTGCTCCATAAATCGCCATGCGCCGCAGAGAGTCATCCAGAATAAACCGCTATGGGGAGGATAGCGTGACAGGAACATCACGGGAATTGAATATTCGCCTCGTTTGGCCATGAAAGTCCTGTGATGAGGACCTTTGGACGTACCGATAGGGTGATACAAGGACAAGATCCTGATTATCCACCGGTCGAGCGCTCAAATCCCTTCGCCCGCTCGAAATCGCGATAGACGAAAAAACCTCAGGAAACTGTGGATTTTCGCGTTTCTGACCAGTTACTGCAAATCGACGTGCGGCTCTGACGCCGATCAGCCCCATAAGGGCTCTATTTTAGCAAAGACTACGGGATCACCGCGCGACACTTTGTCGACACTATGAACCGGCGACAGGTTTTGAAGCTGGCCGGGACCGCGCCCCACCGATCCAGAACAGGGCAGAGGGCTCTCTTGAGGCGATTAAGAGCGGCTCGCGAGCAGAGCTGGAATTTGCTGTGCCGCCCGTGCGGATTTTTCGCGCATCGCCTGTAGCATCTGTCCTTTCTCGGCATCGCTCGGATTGATACCACGCAGGAACGCGTTGATGGGGTTCAGACGACATCCGGCCATCCAGGCGCGCACCTCTGGATTAGCGGCCCAGCGCCCCAGGTTGCGCAGGGTCGCCCCCCACATGGTCAGCCAGTCAAGCGGACGTTCCGGGCTGGGAACGGGATCGCAAAGCGCATTCTTCTCGGCAGGATCGATAAATCGCGCTTCGACGAAGCCGATTACCGCTCCGCTGAACGTCGGCTGGCAAGCACGCAGCATCAAGAGATTGATTGTGTCACCGTCAAACACCGGCACATTTGGCGGCGGCGTTATCGCGCTGGCGGAGCAATCGATATAGAGCGTGTCGGGATCGCTTGGCAGCGTTCCTTTTTCCATCGCAAGCCGATCACCTGAGATCGCCCGAACGCGGCCAAGCCGCACGACATTTGCAATACGACGCAATTGCTCGCGTTCGCCGATGGAAACGACCGCGCAGCGGTAACTTGTCGGCTCTACGGCCTCGTCAAGCCGGTGCAACAGGCCGCCCGTTTCAAGGCGACAGAAAAGGTCTTCGATCGACGTCGCCTCGGCGATGCAATCGAACTGCTCACAATTCGAGCCGATCGACTGGTCGAAGAATTCAACGCCGGGCTGGAAAAATGCACGATCGAGCCACCAGGCATCTTGCGGCATGATCCAGCGGATCCGGTCAGGCGGCACATCGTTCTGCAACAGCCAGAGACAGGCATCGATCCCGGTCTTGCCCGAACCGATCACCGTATAATTCGCGTAGGCACGCTTCAGCGAGGGGAGATCGTTGAGCGGTATGAGCGTGACGTCGCGGGCGACGTCATACTTTGGGGGATGGGTCGCAGGAATGTGGGTCTGCGCAAGCGTGCCATCGACGAACCGGCGCGCGCGGATCGAGCGCTTTTCTCCACTCGTCAGCGAAACGACCTCGGCAACGCTCCCCTCTCGCCCGACGAAATCACACATCGATAGAAAGCGTACCCTTCTGGAGGGCAGAAAGCGTTGGCGCATCACTGCATCGAAATAAGCGACCACTTCCGGACCAGACGATAGGCTGTAAAAGCCGGCGTTCGGACCGGTCTCATCCTTGACGCCGTCACCGAGTTCACGCGATGGCACCCCGTAGAAGGCCGATGGCTGATGCAGCCCGACGAAAGTATAGGCGTCGTTCCAGTGCCCCCCAGCGCGGTAGCGCCGATCGACAATTGTAATCGTCGCCTCGGATTCACTCAGGAGCGTATCGACGAAGGCCATCGCCGTGGCGCCCGCCCCAATGACGAGATAGTCGGTCTCTTCGGCGGAAGTCATCAGCCTCTCCTTGCGAACCTATGCGTCAGTTTCTCTCAATACGGGTATATTATTGTAGAGAATTATCAAAAATAGAATTGAGGGCCACGGGAGGCCATCTCTTCGATCCTGTCCTCGGTGGTGGCGCCGGGGAGCGGGCTCGCTCGTGATTCCAAGCGGCTTTGGCCGATCAGCGGTCGGGAAGTTCATGTATCGGCGTCGTTGGGACTAAATCTCGTTAGAAGCCCACCGACCCGCCGACCCGGATTACTCCAGGCAATGAACTCCACTCATAGTGGAATAAGGCGCGAAATTGCTGCCGTTGCGGCTGCTTCGTTCATGGTGATATGCCTCTCTCAATGGAATGTGATCGGCAGTCGCGCCATCACACGAAAAAATGAGTGCGACCACTCGAGATTGCCCTGGCGGATCTCAAGCCCCTTGGTGCGCTGTGCGAACTGGTTGAGCGCGTGCCGGCCTTCCATCCGCGCCAAGGAATTGCCCAGGCAGAAATGGACGCCGCCGCCGAAAGACAGATGCGAGACATCGCGGCGGCGGATATCGAAGCGATCCGGATCGTCGAAACGCTCCGGGTCACGATTGGCGGAGGCGAGCATCTGCCAGATGACGGCATCGGCAGGCAGTAGCTTGCCGGAAACCTCGAACGGCTCCTTCAAGACGCGCCAGTTGAACAGGATCGGCGTGTCGAAGCGCAGACACTCGTCGATCGTGTTGTTGATCAGGCTCGGGTCTTCGCGCAGCAGCGCCAGTTGCTCGGGATGATCGAGCAGGGCACGCAGGCCGTTGCCGATGAGACCGATCGTGGTCTCATAACCGGCAACGATGATCCCGATCGCTTGCACGACGAGTTCACCATCGCGAAGCGTGTCGCCCTGCTCCTCGGCGCGAATAAGAGCGCTGACGAGGTCATCGCCGAGCCGCCCTCGGCGCTCGCGCACCAGATTGTCGAAATAGTCAGCCATCGCGCTGCCGGCATCGCGCGTCCGCTGCTGCACCTCGGGTGGCAAGAAGCGGCCGAAAAACGCATTTGTGCGCGCCCCGGTCCACTCATTGAAAAGTCCGCGGTCCTGCTGCGGCACCCCCATGATCTGGCAGATCATCCGCGATGGCACGTAGCAGGCCAGATCCTCGATGACTTCCATCCCACCCTGGGCGAGCGCGCGATCGATCGTCTGCTCAACCGATTTCTTAACCTCGTCCTCCATCAATCGGGCGGTGTGGGGGCCCAGTGACTTCATCGCCAGCAGCCGCAGCCGCGCATGCTCCGGGTCATCCTTGTTGAGCATGAAGTCGAGAAAGCTGCCGCGTTGGTCGAGCGGATCGAAGTTCGGCGCCGATCCATCTGCCAAGGTCATACCGGTCTTGGCCTTCTGGAAGATCGTCTGGACGTCAGCGTAGCGGCTGATGCGCCAGGTATTGACCGGCGTCAGATTAACCGGCTCACGGGCACGCAACGCATGAAGAGATGGATAGGGATTATCGCGAAAATCGGGCGCGAAAGGATCGGCGCCGCACCAATCGCCCACGGGATTGAGATCCGGCGTTGGCAAGGACGAAGTCATGAAATCTCCTCCTGATAGATTATTGCTCGACCGAGCCGCGATCCGCCTCCAGTGCAGCACACATATGTAAATCGACAGGGCGTTCAGGGGCGCTGCATCCGCCGCCAGTCGCTGTGATGTCTCAGCATAGCGGTGTCCCCCGCGTGCACTCGGGAAAGTCGCGGCCACGACGCGCAGATCAAGCGGGACCAAGAGTAGCCCGAAACGACGGAAACTCTCGCTCAGGTTTTCTGAACGCCCCGCACGACAAGGCTCCCGTTCTCAGCCGACGCCGAGCAGTTCGACATCGAAGATGAGCGTGGCGTTCGGAGGGATGACGCCACCCGCGCCGCGCGCGCCATAGCCATGCTCGGGGGAGAGTAGCAAGGTGCGGCGACCGCCGACGCGCATTGTCGCGACGCCGAGATCCCAGCCGGAAATCACCTGTTGCACGCCGATCTTGAACTGGAAGGGCGAGCCACGGTCGCGCGAGCTGTCGAATTTCTTGCCCTGCGCCCCGTCATTGTCGAGCCAGCCGGTATAGTGAACCGTCACCTTCTGGCCCGGCGTCGGTTGTGCGCCGTCGCCGACCACGTCGTCACGAAAGCGCAAGCCGGGGTGCATGGTTTCGAAATCATCTGCCATTGTCGTACTCCTGGAAGGCCGCGGGCAAACGCCGCAGCACCTCGTGATAAGATCAGTGGCGCTAGCAGTGCCAGACAAATGCCCCGGACGGAAGAGCGTCGCGCTTCAGGCCGGCATCAGCGTGGCATGGTCGCGAGGTTCGCACGCGATCCGGGCGAAAACGGCGAGCACCTCTTCAGGCGAGGCCGCCTGGAGCGCGCCAGCAGCGATTTCCGCCTGGTTCCACATCCAGGACCGCGCCGGGTCATCCAGCATCGACCATTCAGGAAACAGCCTCCGGTCCACCTCTTGGTCGCGGATCAGCATGACTTCGAGATGGCGGTCATCGCGCTTGATCCGCTCATAAGTGTCGCCAATGGCCTCCGCAGGCCCTTCGAGCAGTTGCAGATAGATGTCGGCACGACAGATCAACGCCCCGGTGATGTCATTGCGGCTATTGCGGCGGCGCGCCGTACTGAGGATCGAATTCAAGCCGCCCTCGTCAAAACCGAAGGGCCGCGACGCGTAGATGATTTGCTTCATGGCCATCCCGTTTCTCCCGAATCAGCGTCGGAAGACCCTCCCGATGGCTGGGGCGGATCATCGCTCGGCCGATTGCCGAGCCTGCTGATCTCTTATCCCTGCGATCACGTTACCCCGCCCGGCGGGAATAACAGCATGGAAAATCACCTATCCGAGGGGAGACGAGAGGCAGGATCGGCGGGCGTCTGTCGGCAGCGCTGGGAGCAGTATTTTACCTGATCCCAGTCGCGCGCCCATTTCTTGCGCCACGCAAAGGGTCTGTCGCAGACGACGCACATCTTTGTCGGAAGATCGGCCTTGCGAAGCTGTCGTGCCATGAGAACCTGTGTTTTGCCGCAAGTCCGGTAGTCCCGGCCCTGTACCGCTTGAGGGGGTCAAGCGAACGGGGCCGGGGCCGCTGTCACAGCGAGGGGGGTTGCTGTGAAAGTCCTGGCGGGCGGAGCGCCGGTCTATGGGTTGGCGTCGAGTTGCGCGAACAGCTTGGTGAAGCGGGCCTTCGCCATTGATGGAACGGTCGCGGTCGCATCCTTTGCCGCAGCTTCGTTGACCGGCTTGCCGACCACCACCAGCGCGACCATGCCCATGCCGTAATGGGGCAGGCATTCGAAACCGTAGACCCCTTCCTTGGTGAGCGTGACCGTTGTGTCGGCCCCCATGGCGCCGACGACCGGCTTCACGCCGTCCGGCGCCATGGTGTTGATCGACTTGACCATGTGGATTTTCGCGACCGCCTTGAACACGATCTGATCGCCCGGCTCCGCGCGCACGAGCGCCGGATGGAATACCATGCTGCCAGTTTCGTCCTTGTTGAGCATGTCGATCTCGACAGTCTTGGCCTGGGCAATGCCGGCCGTGGCGAACGAAGCGACGGCCAGAGCGGCCACGAGCGAATATTTCAATGCCATTCGTTTCTCCTCCGAAAATCCGGGCCAGACCTGCGCGGCCCTACGCCTAGCCGGAGATAGGCGGCTGCGCCTCAGTCTCGCCATGGCAGAAGGTCGCACCCGCCAAGGGCTTCATGATGGGCCGACGGCAATCGTTCCCCGAGTGCCAAGGCTTCGAGATCGCGAGGCAGGACATCCCGTGATATACTCGCAGCATTGCTCACCTTGATCGACGCGATGGCCTCCCATGACCGCCAGTCAAACCGCCGACCTCTGCGACCGCGCCGCCTATGAACTCGTGGATCTGTTCCGGTCGCGCCAAGCCTCCCCGGTAGAGGCGACGAAGGCCGCGCTTGGCCGCATCGCACAGTATGACAGCGCCCTCAACGCCTTCTGCCTGATCGCCGAGGATGACGCTTTGGCGAGCGCCCGTGCGAGCGAGGCACGATGGCACAAGGGCGAACCGCTATCGCCGTTGGACGGCGTCCCGACCAGTATCAAGGACCTGCTTCTGACCCGGGGATGGCCGACCTTGCGTGGCAGCCGGGCAGTCGCAGCGGATCAACCCTGGACGGTCGATGCGCCCGTCACCGCCCGGCTGCGCGAAGCCGGCGTGGTCTTTTTGGGCAAGACCACGACGCCCGAATTCGGTTGCAAGGGCGAAACCAATTCACCCCGAACCGGCATCACGCGCAACCCCTGGAACCCCGGCAGAACGTCGGGTGGCTCGTCGGGCGGAACGGCGGTTGCGGTCGCCGCGGGGATGGGGCCACTGGCCATCGGCACGGACGGCGCCGGCAGCATTCGCATACCCGCCGCCTTTTGCGGCAACTTCGGCCTGAAGCCGAGTTTTGGCCGGGTACCGGCCTTTCCAATGTCACCCTTCGGCTCCGTCGCCCATGTCGGGCCGCATACGATGAGCGTGCGCGACGCCGCCCTTTTGATGACTGAGATCACGCGGCCGGACGCCCGCGACTGGACCAGCCTGCCGCCCGAGCATCGCGACTACACGCAAGACCTAGAGGCCGGCATCGCCGGGCTGCGGGTTGCCTGGTCACCAACCCTTGGGTACGCCCGAAATGTCGACCCGGAGGTCGCGGCAACCTGCGCACGGGCGGTCGCCCGGCTCCAGGAACTAGGCGCACATGTCGATGCCGTCGACCCCGGTTTCGCGGACCCGCTCGACATCACGATCGGTCTCTGGTTCCTGGGCTCGTGGACGGTGTGGAACACCCTGACGGCCGATCAGCAGGCGTTGACCGATCCTGATTTCGCGGCACAGGCAGCGCTCGGCAGCGATTTCACCACATTGGATATTCAGAATCTGATCGCGCGACGCGGCGTCCTCGGCGCCCATATGCGCGACTTCATGACCCGCTACGATCTCCTGGTCACGCCATCGGTGGCAATTCCGGCCTTTGCCGCGCGCCCACCCGGAACGGTGCCGATGAACCCGGAGACCATGCTCGGTTGGACTCCCTTCAGCTATCCCTTCAATCTCACACAGCAGCCTGCCTGCAGTTTTCCGTGCGGCCTGACCAGCGATGGCCTGCCCATCGGGTTACAGATCGTCGGGCCGATGTTCGGCGATGCCCTCGTGCTTCAGGCCGCCTATGCGCTTGAGCGTGCGATGCCGATCTTGCGACCCGATCTGTCGCGTCTTAACCTTTCTCCAACCTACGGCAAAGAGTGATCTCTTTGGAATTCACGCCTAGCCCACAGGCTGTCAGCCATAGGTTCGGAAAGTACTGCGCGGTGAGCCGGGCGAATTCGGGACGATGTGGAGGTCAATCGTCTTCTCAGACATTGTGACCATCAGAGCCCTCTGATGTGCCTCGTCGGCAAGCCTGAGCATGACATTTCTCGTGTATCCGGTGGTCTCTTTCGCCAATCGTGTGAAGCGAATTTCGACCTCGGTATCCGGCATTGATATGGCCGGATTGTGAGAGAAAGGCGTGTTGACATGCGTCATAGGAATGGCCCGATCTGTCTTGTGTCGCGCCACGCTAGAGTGAACGGCCTCTCGTCACCAGCCTCGGGATCTACGCGGCTTCCCCCGTTTTAAGAGGATCAAAACAGCCGGCAATAAGGCTCCGAATCTTCTGCGTTGCGCCGGACTACTCAACAGCGACCATTGATCCCAATCGAGCGCACCTGTAGCGTTTGCTCAGCTTGCGGAGGGCAACCCCATGTTCAGCCGGGAACAATTCATCGCCGATCTTCGAGCGAGCCTTACCGAACGCTCTCGCAAGGCGATGAGGGAGGTTGTGGCCCGTGCCGTTCAAGATCGCACCGCGTTGTTGCGGGGAATCGGGGCTATGGAGCAACCGGGTGCCGTGGTGCTCCACCGCGCCCCGGAGCTAACGGTGCTTCATGTTGTCTGGTCACCGGGGCAGATCACCTTGCCGCACAATCATATGCTGTCCGCAGTGATCGGGATGTATGACGGGCGGGAGGACAACCTATTCTGGCGACGCCTGGCGAACCCGGATAAATTCCAGATCGAGGTGGCCGGTGGCGAGGCTCTCGGCACGGGCGACACCTGCATCCTTGGGCGCGATATCATCCATTCAGTGGTCAATCCTCTGGCCCGGATGAGCGGCGCCATCCACGTCTATGATGGCGATTTCTTCGCCGTCGAGCGCAGCATGTGGGACCCTGATACCCTTATAGAAGCGCCCTACGATCTGGCGACAGTCAGTAAAGGCGCGATCTTCACCGAATAGGGATACTCAAGGGGCAGCCTTCAGGGCTGATAGCCCCTCCCTCGATCCCGGTCTCGGAAGAATGCCTCCTGAATCAGGTCCCGGGACTACCAGCCGATCAAACGCGGACGTGTTCAACCGCCTGGTCTGACACCACCTCGGCATGCTGCCCGGGCGAACGGGAGATGTTTTGGCGATCGTCGTCTCGACGATCTATATTTTCCTGAACCAATGAAATTGAAAGACGATAGATATTTTTATATATTTATTTTTAAAAG
>CAIXXC010000022.1 GCA_903923205.1 uncultured Rhodospirillales bacterium
CAATGGTGCCGGCAAGACCAGCCTTCTGATGACAGTCTGCGGCACGCCGCGTGCTGCGTCCGGGACCATTACGTTCAACGGCGATGACATCACCCAGCTTGAGACTTTTGATATCATCCGCCGAGGCATCGCCCAATCGCCTGAAGGTCGCAGGGTCTTCCCGCGAATGACCGTGTTCGAAAATCTGCAGATGGGAGCAACGGTCGCTGATCCGGCGTGGTTCAAGGCAGATTTGGAAAAGATGTTCACGTTGTTTCCAAGACTGCGCGAGCGTCGCGAACAGCGCGCCGGTACCTTGTCGGGGGGCGAACAACAGATGCTCGCGATTGCGCGTGCGTTGATGAGTCGCCCTGCGCTGCTGCTCCTGGATGAGCCCTCCCTGGGATTGGCACCACTGATCGTCAAGCAAATCTTCGCGGCGATACGGGACATCAATTCTAGCCAGGGCATGACCGTGCTTCTGGTCGAGCAGAATGCCCACCACGCCCTGAAGCTCGCGCATCGCGGTTATGTCATGCAGACCGGTCGGATCGTTCTAATGGGTACGGGCGCCGAACTGCTGGCCAACCCAGAGGTTCGCGCCGCCTATCTTGAGGGGGCGCACTGATGGTGGCGGGAGATGGCGCAATGCCGCTGCTTGCCGGAATTGCCGTGGGGCTCGGTGCCGCGGCTGCATGGTTGACCGGACAGGCCATCGCGGAGTCCTGGCGGCCAGTCTGGCAGGTGTTGCCTTCGACCGTCCTGCTCGCGCTGGCCGACAGATTCCTTGATTATGCCCTGTTCGGGGGTAGTCTGCTTTCAGGTCTTGCGATGCTGGTTACGCTTGGCCTCGTGCTGATCCTGGCGTTTTCAGGATATCGCTTGCGCCAGGTGAGCAAAATGGTGTCGCAATATCCCTGGCTTTACCGGCGGGCGGGCCCGTTCCTCTGGCGCGATATTGGCGGATAGTTTTTGCCTAACAACCCACCTAGAACCTCAAAGGAGTCGCTTCATGCGTGATCATCCCCCGGTATGGAAACAGTCAGGTTTCGTGTGGCGATACGGTGCAGCGGCCCTGCTGATGGGCACTAGTCTGGGCGTAAGCGGCACTGCCCACGCCGATATCGCCGTGGCGATCGCCGGGCCTTTGACCGGCTCGAATGCAGCCGTGGGTGAGCAGTTGAAGAAGGGCGCCGAACAGGCGATCAAGGATATCAACGCTGCGGGCGGCGTCCTTGGCCAGAAATTGGTCCTGACCGAAGCCGATGATGCCTGCGATCCAAAGCAGGCTGAGGCCGTCGCCAACCAGTTGGCGTCAAAAGGTGTCGTCTTCGTTGATGGCCATTTCTGCTCAAGCTCGTCGATCCCGGCCTCCGCCGTCTATTCCGACGCTGGTATCCTTCAGATCTCGCCAGCGTCGACCAATCCAAAATTGACCGATGACGCCGCAGCCAAAGGCTGGATAAACGTCTATCGCGTCTGCGGTCGCGATGACCAGCAGGGCGCGGTTGCGGCAAAGTTTATCGAGAAGAACTTCGCGGGCAAGAATATCGCCATCATCGACGACAAATCGACTTATGGCAAAGGTCTGGCGGATGTCACCCGCCAAGTCCTTAACGCGGATGGCATCAAGGAAATCGACAATGACGAAATCACCGCCGGTGACAGTGATTTCACGGCTGTGATCTCGAAGCTGAAGGCCGCCAAGATCGATCTGATCTATTTCGGCGGCTATCCGCGCGAAGGCGGGCTGATTGTTCGTCAGGCCCATGATCAGGGGCTTGGTGCCGTGATGATGGGTGGCGATGCTCTTCAGAGCAATGATTTCTGGAGCATCACCGGACCGGTGGGCGAGGGGACCCTTTTCACCTTCGCGTCCGACCCGATGGCCAATCCCGCAGCCAAGGCCACTGTCGATGAATTCAAGGCCGCAGGCTACAACCCGGAGGGCTATACGCTGTATTCCTACGCCACCTTCCAGATTTTCGCGGAAGCCGCAAAGGAAGCGGGGTCAGTAAAGCTTCCCGATCTTGCAAAGGTAATGCACGCGAAGACCTTCGATACGGTTGCCGGGCCGCTCACTTACGACAAGAAGGGTGATCGCACGGTTGCCGATTTTGTCCCCTGGCATTGGCACAGCGGGGCGACTCTGGTTATCCAGTAGCGGCATACTCCCCTCGATGGTCCCCAACCCATCGGGGGGATTGCCGATTAGCGCTTGACGGCGCGCGGCCCGCGTTTGGCGGCACCGCGACCCAGGCCGATCTCCTTGGCAAAGGCGGACCGTTGCGCCGCATAGTTCGGCGCAACCATCGGGTAGTCTGGTGGGAGGCCCCATTTCAATCGATAATCATCCGGCGTCATGCCATAGGTTGTTCGGAGATGGCGCTTCAGCGTCTTCAGCTTCTTGCCGTCTTCAAGGCAGACGAGATAGTCCGGCGTGATGGATTTCTTGATCGAGACTGCGGGTCTTGCGACTTCCTGGCGTGTCTCTACCTGGCCGCCTCCCAGCGACTGCAGCGAAGAAAATACGGTCGAGATCACGTCGCTCAATTGGTGCGCAGGGAGGATGTTGTTAGCGACATAGGCTGAGACGACATTCGCGGTCATCTGCATCAGACCGGCTCCCTCAATTCGGTCGAGAGACTTTTCCATTTTCTTGTACCCCCCTGCTTCTCTTGTCGAGCGCGTATTTTTAGTAGGAGTTATTACTTGGCAAAAGTCGCAGATAGACTCTTATGAGTCAACGATCAAAGATATCCGGGCCTTGGGGCACTATGGAACGGTCCGTCGCTACTGGAGATTTCAGATCAACTATTGAAATCGATATCGGCTCGACTGTTGAAAACCGTTCCTGGTGGTTGGGCTATTTCGACAAGAATTCGATTGATGTCCTGTCTGGGGGTTGAGGTAACGTGCCTTGGACGCATCACCTCGGACGAAATACGGGCAGATATGCGTTGTTCGGGATGGTTCGAGGTTGCTTTCGCAGTGATCGCAAGCGCATCTCTGGTGTAATTCCTGATGCGGCATGATGTTCCGAGGAGGACGCCTTCGTGGTGGCTTCAACAATCGGACATGGTGCCATCGACAGCACTGCAAAGGTCCGACTTGATGACGACGCATACTCCCACGGCCAGCGCCCTGGCGCAGTTCTTCTCATCCGGGCTCGCCGAGAGCGATCCCCAGCTGTTCGAATCAATCCGTCTCGAACTAGGGCGTCAGCAAAATCAGATCGAACTGATTGCTTCAGAGAACATCGTCTCCCGCGCTGTGCTGGAGGCGCAGGGCTCGGTGCTGACGAATAAATATGCCGAGGGTTATCCGTCCAAACGTTATTACGGCGGATGTGAGTTCGTCGATATTGCCGAGACATTGGCGATTGATCGCGCCCGCAAGCTGTTCGGTTGTGCCTTCGCCAATGTTCAGCCGCATTCAGGTGCGCAGGCCAACCAGGCCGTGTTCCTGGCCTTGCTGCAGCCGGGTGATGCGATCCTCGGCATGTCTCTTGGCCATGGCGGGCACCTTACCCACGGCGCCAGCGTCAATCAGTCGGGCAAATGGTTCAAGGCGCACAGCTACGGCGTTCGTCCAGATGATCACCGGATTGACTATGATGAGATCGAAAGCCTCGCGCTGGAGCACAAGCCCAGGCTGATTGTTGCGGGTGGATCGGCTTATCCCCGCGTGATCGACTTTTCCCGTTTCCGCGCGATTGCCGACAAGGTTGGGGCCTATTTGTTGGTCGACATGGCGCATTTTGCCGGTCTCGTGGCTGGCGGTGCGTTCCCGAGCCCGCTGCCGCATGCCCATGTTGTCACCACCACCACCCACAAGACGCTACGCGGGCCGCGTGGCGGCATGATCCTCTCCAATGATGAGGAAATCGGCAAGAAAATCAACTCGGCGGTATTTCCGGGCCTCCAGGGCGGGCCACTGATGCATGTGATCGCCGCCAAGGCGGTCGCCTTCGGTGAGGCGCTGCAGCCCTCGTTCAAGGCCTATGCCGCATCGGTGGTCGAGAACGCCAAGGTACTGGCGGAAACATTACGCGAGCGCGGTCTCGCCATTGTGTCCGGCGGCACGGACTGCCACCTGATGCTGGTCGATCTGCGGCCCAAGGGACTAACCGGTCGTGACGCCGAGAAGAGCCTCGATCACGCTGCGATCACCTGTAACAAGAACGGCATACCCTTCGATACCGAGAAGCCGATGGTGACATCGGGGATTCGGCTCGGAACCCCGGCGGGCACGACCCGCGGCTTCGGCGTTAGCGAATGGCGGGAAATCGGTCACCTCATCGGCGATGTCCTCGATGGTCTCGCGGCCCATCCCGATGATAATGGCGCGACCGAATTGCGGGTGCGCCAAAAGGTTTCGGAACTATGCGACCGGTTTCCCATCTATCGCTAGGCGGGTCGTAACGAACAAGTAAGGCGGGAGGAATTTAGGCGATGAAATGCCCATTCTGCGGTTTCGACGACACCCAGGTGAAAGACTCCCGTCCCACTGATGACCGTACGGCCATTCGGCGCCGCCGTTTTTGTACCAATTGCGGTGCGCGGTTCACGACCTTCGAGCGGGTTCAATTGCGTGAATTGACCGTCGTGAAGCGCAACGGCCAACGCGAGTCATTCGATCGCGAGAAACTCGCCCGCTCGATATTTGTCTCTTTGCGCAAGCGCCCGATCGATCCCGAACGTACCGAGAGGGTGATAAACTCGATCGTGCGCCAGCTTGAAAGCTCTGGCGAAAGCGACGTGCCCACCGACCAGATCGGCCAGTTGGCGATGGAAGCACTCGCCGCCCTTGATCAGGTCGCCTATGTCCGCTTCGCCTCAGTCTATCGCGATTTCCGCGAGGCCAAGGATTTCGGCGATTTCATTGGCCACCTTCCCGACGAGCAGGTCGGGGACGACGAGTAGGTTTTCAACAACGCCGTGCCGCTTCGGTCCACATTGTCTGACCCGTCTGCGACAGATCATGACCGGCGCTTCATGCGGGTCGCTCTGGCGCTAGCAGCGCGTGGCTTGGGCCAGGTAGCGCCCAATCCTGCTGTCGGTTGCGTGATCGTCCGCGACGGCGTGATCGTTGGCCGAGGCTGGACCCAGCCCGGCGGGCGCCCCCATGCCGAAACCGAGGCCTTGCTGCGTGCTGGAAGCGCTGCGCGTGGCGCCACGGCCTACGTGACGCTTGAGCCTTGCAGCCATCATGGCAAGACGCCACCGTGCGCCGATGGGTTGATCGGGGCCAGGATCAAGCGGGTCGTCTCTGCCCTTCGAGATCCGGATCCGCGAGTGTCGGGACGGGGATTGGAGCGCTTGCGGGCGGCTGGAATCGAGGTGACGACCCGTGTCTGCGAGGCTGAAGCGGCAGCCCTTAATCGGGGCTTCCTGATGCGTGTGGAGGAGGGGCGACCGCTGGTGCTCCTAAAGCTTGCGACGTCGCTTGACGGCAGGCTTGCCACTCATCGCGGAGAGAGCAAATGGATCACGGGTGGCGCGGCAAGGGCCTTTGGCCATCTCCTCCGTCACCAGCATGACGCCATCATGGTCGGCAGCGGAACCGTCCTTGCCGATGATCCTGAGTTGACCGTCAGACTGCCTGGCTTAACGGCGCGCCAGCCAGTCCGGATCATTGTCGATGGCCGCCTGCGGACACCGTTGACGGCTAAATTGGTCGCGCAGGCCCAGGAGAGTCCGACCTGGCTGATCACCTTGGCGCATGCCGATAACCGGCGCCGCCGAGCGTATGAAGAAGCAGGTGTTGCGGTTCGGAGCGTCGCTCCAGACGGCGATGGCGCGATGGATCTTGCGGCCGTGCTCGAACTTCTCGGCAAACAGGGCCTTACCCGGATCATGGTCGAGGGCGGGGCGACGCTTGCGGCAGGATTGTTTCGAGCCGGTCTTGTTGATCGTCTG
>CAIXXC010000023.1 GCA_903923205.1 uncultured Rhodospirillales bacterium
AAGTGCTGTTGCTTTGGTCACCGGTTCGGCCACGCTTGGCATCGCTGAAGTGATTATCCATGCAATCACTGATTTCAGTAAATGCGAAGGTTGGATCAGCTTCAATATCGATCAGGCGATTCATCTCCTTTGCAAGCTGATATGGGGTTACATCGCGTTGCATGTTGTGTTGCCATGAATGAACGCTGGCCACCGACCTCTGATGTAGGCAGTGATTGTTCCTGGTGGGCTGGTATGTACTATCCATCTTTTCGTTTGAGGCCGGATTGTCGCAATGAACAACCAGGGTGTCCGGAATAATGGCCGCATCGCCTGACGATACCCGCGAACGCCGCTACCAACGGCTCATAGAGCTGGGCATCGCCCTGTCGGCGGAGCGCAACTACAACCGTCTGCTAGAGGCGATCCTGCTCGGGGCCAAGGAGCTTACCAACGCGGATGGTGGGACGCTCTATCTTGTATCGGAAGACCGCCGGAGCCTGACTTTCGAGATTCTTCGCAACGACACGCTCGGAACGGCGATGGGGGGAACAACTGGTATTCCGATCTCGATTCCCCCAGTGCCGCTTTACGATGCCGATGGTAACCCCAATCGCAAGAACGTCTCCGCCCACGCCGCAATCTCTGCGACCCCGATCAACATCGTCGACGCCTATGACGACGAGCATTTTGATTTCACGGGTACCACGGCGTTCGATGTGCGTATGGGCTATCGTTCCAAATCCTTTCTGACAGTCCCGCTGAAAAACCATGAAGACGAGGTGATTGGCGTTCTCCAACTGATCAACGCCATCGACTCTGACAACAACGTGGTCCCGTTCTCGGAAGAAGTGATGCCACTCGTGGTCGCTCTCGCGAGTCAGGCGGCGATGACGCTGGACAATCAGATGCTGCTCGACGCGCAGAAGCGGCTGCTACTGGCGTTCATTCAACTGCTCGCCGGCGCGATCGACGCAAAGTCCCCATATACTGGCGGGCATTGTCGCCGTGTTCCGCATCTGACCGAAATGCTCGCCAAAGCGGCAGAAGAAAGCCAGACAGGCCCATTCGCGGATTTCGCACTTACCGATGACGGTTGGTATGAGCTTGAGGTCGCTGCAGGCCTTCATGATTGCGGTAAGGTCACGACACCGGAATATGTTGTCGATAAAGCGACGAAGCTTGAGACCATATACAACCGGATTCACGAAATCAGAATGCGCTTCGAGGTCGTGAAACGCGATGCAGAGATTGCCTATCTCACGGGCGTACTGGCCGGTGGAGATCCGGACTCCCTGGCTGCGGAACGTGATGCCAGGTTGCGGCAGCTTGATGAGGATTTCGCCTTCGTTGCCGAATGCAACGTCGGTGGCGAATTCATGGCGCCTGAGAAAATCGAGCGGGTTAAGAAGATCGCGGAAACCACCTGGGTTCGCACGATCGACGACACCATCGGCCTCGCGTGGGAAGAAAAAGCACGGAAGATGGCGCATGTGGTACCTGCGCCGGCCGTCGAACATATACTTCAGGACAAGGCTGAGCATATCATTGCGCACAGCAAGCCGCCCATCGGTCCCGACAATCCCTGGGGTTTCAAGATCCCGGTACCGGAACAGAAATTCAACCTTGGCGAAATCTATAATCTCGGAATTTCACGAGGGACCCTGACAGCCGAAGATCGCTTCCACATTAACGATCATATCGTACAGACGATCATCATGCTCGAATCCCTGCCGCTGCCGCGAAATCTGCGGCGTGTGCCTGAGATCGCGGGCGGTCATCATGAGAAGATGGACGGCTCGGGCTATCCAAAGGGATTGAAGCGCGAGGAGATGAGCATTCCCGCGCGTATGATGGCGATCGCGGATATCTTTGAGGCGCTGACGGCGCGTGATCGCCCGTATAAACCAGCCAAGAAGCTTTCCGAGGCGCTCAAGATCATGTCGTTCATGGTCAAGGATCGCCATATCGACCCGGACCTGTTCGAATTCTTCCTGACCTCCGGCGTGTATCGCCATTACGCCGAGCTCTATCTGATGCCGGAACAGCTCGACGAGGTCGATATATCGAATTACCTGCCCAAAGCTGCGGAGTAGGGTTTCGCGAGACAGGCTTGCGCGGCCCGGCCAAGCGGGTCTATCCCTCTCCGGCCTTTTTCCAAGTTTCGACCGGAGTGCGTCCATGACCGAGGGTTTTCATCACTTATTCCAGCTTGGCGCTGATGAGACGCCCTATCGGCTGTTGACCAGTGACTATGTCTCGGTCGAGAGCTTTGCCGGGATGCGGGTCTTGAAGGTTGACCCGAAGGCCCTCTCGACGCTTGCCCATGCTGCGCTCGATGATGTTTCTCATCTGCTGCGACCCGGGCATCTCGGTCAGTTGCGGGCTATCCTCGACGATCCCGAGGCCTCGTCTAACGATCGCTTCGTCGCCCTCGAACTCCTGAAAAACGCTACCATCGCCGCCGGTCGGGTGCTGCCGATGTGCCAGGATACCGGCACGGCGATCGTCGTTGCCCATAAGGGTGAGCAGGTTTGGACAGGTGCTGACGATGCGGCCTACTTGAGCGAGGGTATCCGCGGGAGCTATGCCGAGGGTAACCTCCGCTACAGCCAGATGGCGCCGCTGTCCATGTACGAAGAGGTCAATACCGGCACCAATCTGCCAGCGCAGATCGATATCCTTGCCGAGCCGGGCGATGAATATCATTTCCTGTTCATGGCCAAGGGCGGCGGTTCTGCCAACAAGACCTTCCTCTACCAGGAAACGCGGGCAACGCTGAGCCCCAAGTCTCTGGCGAAGTTCTTCGCTGACAAGACAGCCACACTGGGAACCTCCGCCTGTCCGCCCTATCACCTCTCGATCGTGATTGGCGGTTTGTCTGCCGAGCAGACCCTGAAGACGGTCAAGCTCGCGAGCACCCGCTATCTCGATTCGCTGCCGACGACAGGCGACAACTCGGGACGGGCCTTCCGTGACGTCGCATTCGAGCAGGAAGTACTAAAGATCACCCGCGAGCTTGGCATCGGTGCGCAGTTTGGCGGCAAGTATTTCTGTCACGACGTGCGCGTGATCCGCTTGCCCCGTCACGGCGCCAGCCTGCCCATTGGTATTGGCGTGTCATGCAGTGCCGATCGTCAAATTCTGGGCAAGATCAACGCCAATGGTGTCTGGCTCGAGGCTCTTGAAACTGACCCGGCCCGCTTCCTGCCAGAGATTGAGGATAGTTCGCTCAGCGCCGAGACGATCGAGATCGACCTCCGCCAGCCGATGGAGAAAATCAGAGAGATTCTCAGCCAATGTTCGATCGGCACAAGGCTGTCATTGACGGGTCCCCTCATTGTTGCGCGTGACATCGCCCATGCGCGCTGGCGCGAGGTGGTCGAGCGTGGCGAGCCGTTACCCGACTATACCCGGCGCTATCCGATTTACTACGCCGGTCCCGCGAAGAAGCCGGATGGCATGGCGTCAGGTTCATTTGGCCCGACGACTGCCGGACGCATGGATTCCTATGCGGATTTCCTGATGTCTCAGGGAGCCAGTCTCGTGACACTGGCGAAAGGCAATCGGTCGGGTGCCGTTACCGCTGCGTGTAAGGCCCATGGCGGGTTCTACCTGGGCTCAATTGGCGGCGCCGCCGCAAGGCTCGCGTTGGATGCCATTCGCAAGGTTGAGGTGCTGGATTATCCGGAACTGGGTATGGAAGCGGTTTGGAAAATCGAAGTCGAAAAGTTCCCAGCCTTCGTCATAACCGATGACAAGGGCAACGACTTTTTCGCGAAGATCGCCCATTAGTGCGAACAGCGATCACATGGGAACTTCTGCTCGCATTCTGCCCTAGCCCTAGTGTCAGGACTGCAGACGCCCACGAATGTCGGAAGGCTTGACGAACTTGCCTGTGTCGCGGGTCGATAGGCGCACGAGATGGAGCGCTTCCGGTAGCCGACGCCAGCCCGAAAGATAGCGGAAGGGCAGCAGGTCTTCGACGGTGAGTGTGGGGGACCCGCGCAGGCTGATCACATCAGCCTCGCGCAAGATCGCATAAAGGTGATCCTGACGCAGATCGGGAATATAAATCAGGACCGGCCGCCCGATATAGGTCGCAAGGTTGTCTATCGAGAATGGGCAATAGACCTTCTCTCCGGCCGGGACCATGGTGTGGAGCCGTGTGCCGATGTCTCGGTCTTGGGCGACGCCATTCAAGGGTGGAATCACGATGGAAACCGTGATCGCGGTGACTCCGATCATGCTGACAAGCGCGCGTCGCGTCTCTGCAAGAGCATTCGCCCCGTTGGCCGAACTTCGTATAAGGGTCATGCTGATCAGAAGTCCGGCAACGCCCGCGATGCCTGCAGCCAAATTATCGGTAAGGCCGCCAATTGCGACACTGGCGCCGCCAAGAAAGAGTGTGAGCAGGATTCCAACCAGGCGGAGGCCTCTGGCCAACTGAGTGCTCGATGTTGTTGGGAGTGTGACCACCACCAGACCGATTTCCAGCGCCATCAGTAAGCCGATGGGGACGAAATACTGATATTGAAGCCCCGGCCAAAAGATAATGGCCAGAAAGCTCAGGGCTCCTGCATCGCGCCCGCCGCGCAACAAGGCGCCGAGCACGGGATCATTGGGCAGGACGCGTGGCCAATAGAGCAGCGGATAAAGCAACGACCATGGCAGGGTGAGGATAAAGGCCCATATCACCTGAACCAGCCAGGGCGGTTCGGAAGCCGGGACGACATGGGGATCAAACCGCATCGCCACCTCATGGCTCCAGGTCACGAGTGCCGCGTGACCAAGTCCATTGGTGTACAGAGCGAAAACCCAGATCAGCGGGATCACGATTCCGATCCCCAAAGCAGCAAGTGGCAGACGGCGCCAGCTCCGGGCATGAAGCGCAACAAGACCGCAGAACAGTCCCACAAGCGCAAGGATCAGGGGGCCTTTGCACAATCCGCCGAGGCCGATTGCCACCCCCAATGCGAATGACGATTTTGGCCGATGTGACTGCGAAAGCCAAATATCGCTCCACAGCACCACAGCCATGACAAAGAATACCGCGAATAGGCCGTCGATCTCGCAGGCCCGTCCAAAGCGGACGGCGCCGATTGTCGTCAGGGGCAGAAGGGCTATGATCGTCGCGCGGCCCAGCGAAACCCATCGCGTCGCAACGATGAAAATTGCCATGCCCATTGCCAGCATCGATAGGGCAAATGGCAGCCGCGCGCTGAATTCGTCGACCTGATCGAGTCGCGCGATCATCGGCGCGATCAGCCACATCGTCAGGGGCGGTTTGTTGAAATAGGGGTCGCCGTTCAAATAGAGATGAAGCCAGTCTTGGTGGACGAGCATTTCCTTGGCTACGGAGTATCTCAGACCTTCCATTCCGGAGAACGCGGGCACGCCGAGATTGGGGAGGTAGAGGCCTGCCCAGATCGCCAAGATGAGGACGGAGTAATAAACCCGCGTCAGTGTATCACCCAGCAATCTTTAATTCGCCTTGTGCTCATGAAAGAGCCGCTCCTGATCCAGTCTATCGACAACACCCGATATTAGCAGAGCCGTTAGTTTGCTGATACGGGCCGAATTCCGTCCTGGCAGAACCCTCAGCCATCGCTGACTAGCCGGTACACTAGGGCGTCGGGATAGGTCTTCCACAGCCGGTAATGTGTCTTGAGCAGCGTGTCGAGGGCGACATAGACCTCAACGTTGTCCAGCGCCACATTGGGGTGAGGATCTCGGCTGCGGATGATGAAGTGGGGGCGCTTTGCTGCGATGGCCGCGAACTCGGCGCCCGGGTCGATGGCGACGACGCGCGACAGAAAGCGTTTGCAGATAAACGAGGGGAACGCAAAGCGCGTTGGCGGCTCCACCGAGGTCAGGCTGTAGAGGATCGGTTGATAGTCGACGACATAGAGCGGGGTGCCGGATAATCCGGTGATGATCGGGCGGAGATCGGCGGCGATGCGCGCGGGCTCATCGCGAAGCAAACCGATCCCCGGCCCAGCCAATTGAATAGGGCTCCAAGTCTCCGCAATTGCGTCACGCGCTCCTGAAAGCGGCTGCGCAAGCAATGCCAGGGTCATCGCGAAGCCTGTGATGCCGTGAAACGGCAGCGCGCGACCAGCGACCCAAACTGCGGTCAGGCACAACGCCGGCAGGGGTTGAAGAAAATAATGCGGGTAGAATGACTTGGCCGAGGCAGTGCCGACTAGGGCGCCAGCGACCCAGAGCAGCAACACCGCGGCGAGGACGCCATTGCGCCGCCGTTCTTCTGAGTCCGACGCCTTCATGAAGCTTCCCAAGAGGGGCACCAAGAGGAGCGCGAACGCGCAATACGGCAGCAGAAAAGCAGTCGCGTGATCACGAAATGCACGGTGTGCGAGCGACAGTGAGAATGGCATATCAAGCCGTCGCACGTTAGCGACCAAGCTCGCGGAGACGAAAATATCACCATGACCAGTAACGACATAGAGGCCAAAGCAGGCAAGAAGCGGGCTCGCCGCACCGGCGACGAAGCACCCTACCAGAATGAGGCGTCCGCGTGCTCCGGTCGCCCGTATCGACAGCATTATCAACGCCAGCAGGGGGGCTGCGAATTCAAAAAGGGCCACGTATTTCACGATAACCGCGAGTCCGAAGAACAGTCCTGACAGGAAGGCGGGCTTTTGACCCTGCGGCGAAGACAGAGCGAACAGAAGCCCGCAGCAGACAAAGGGGGCGATGAACAGCTCTGTATTGGCCGCCATTCCTCCATCTTGGGTTGAGGCAAAAAGATAGAGGGCGGCTGACACCAAGGCTGGGAGTTTTCGCCGTCCCGCGTCGACGGTCGCCGTGGCGATCTTCAGATACAGGCGGTAAAGGAGGAAAGCCGTGGCAGAAACAGCCGTCACCGCAGCGAGTCGCATTGAGCCTATATGATCGCCCAACAGATATTGGAAGGCCGCGAAAATTGCGTAAATGCCGATCGGCTTGTTATCCCAGAGCGTCGTATACGGGAGATGGCCTGCCCGCCAGGCTTCAGCCATCAAAAAATACAGACTTTCGTCCCAGTCGATGACGCTGCGGTGAAAGCTCACCGAGCGGATTGCCAAGGCGAGAGAGAACAGCCCGAGCGCCACAGCCAGATCTTCGTGCCGCAGCGCAAGGATCTTTGGGCGCTTTTCGCGGACGATCTTCAAGGAATAACTTGGCTTCGCGTGGCTGATGCTCCTTGTCCAGGGCTGGGCTGGTCTCCAGGAACCGCTGCTGCCATCGTTGCCGCGACGGTCCGTTCAGACTGCGCCTTCTGGTCGAAATGGTCGCCAAGGAAAACCAGCGCATCCGGTAGCAGTTGTTTCCATGTCTTCCAGTCATGTCCGCCGGCGATAATATCGGTCGCGACAGGGATGCCGAGCTGTTTAAGCTCTTCAACCATGCTGTTGGTTTCCGCGGTCAAGTGTAATTGATCATGCGTGCCGCAGCTGATGAACACAGCCGGTGCGAGATGCTCCCGTGGGCGCAGAGCGCGCGCGAGCGTAACGGGACTCGCCCGCAGAAGCCGATCCGGAT
The DNA here is from genome assembly GCA_903923205.1 of uncultured Rhodospirillales bacterium. Lineage (GTDB taxonomy): Bacteria > Pseudomonadota > Alphaproteobacteria > ATCC43930 > CGMCC-115725 > CAIXXC01. Next base: position 7,525 of record CAIXXC010000023.1, read on the forward strand.
TGAACGGGGTTCCGAAGGCGCCAGCGATCAAACGATGATTGAGCGCCGGAATCGATGCTTGATGACCCACGACAGTCAGAAAGGTTCCACTTAGCGAGGCCGTCGCGATCCAGTTCTCAGGATGGCCAAAGGCAATATGAAGGGCTCCGAAGGCGCCCATGGAATAGCCTGCGATCGCCTTGCCGTCTCGGTCTGATCTCGCGTTCCAATGGGCGGCGAGCCAGGCCGGTAGCTCGACACCAACGGCCGTTTCGTAATTTCCGGGCCCGCCGATATCCGCAGAGTCGACGTACCAACTTGTACCGGTGGATGGCATCGCCACGATCACCGGTGGCATTCGGTGGTCGGAAATCAAACGATCGAGCGTCGCCTTAATCTGGCCTTTTGTTACCCAGTCAGTACCCAGGCTGTTGACACCATGAAGGAGGACGATAACCGGCAACGGACCCACTGCCATCGCAGCGTTATCGGGGAGATAAAGCGTGACCGGCAAAGGGTGCCCAAGGGCGAGGCTAGGCATCTGGGCGTTCGAAATGATGTGCGAGCCGTAATCCGTAGCCGGAGGACGTTGCAAGTGCACGAACACCCGTCCCAATGCTGCAACGCTCAGCACCAGAAGGATTGCCAGCAGTGATTTACGTTTTTCCCAAATCATCAGTCGGATTACGACACTTTCCAGAACGAGTCGTGCCAAGATAGCGTCGATATCGTTACCGCATGTCGAAAGGTTGAGGTGTCATGTGCGTGCATATGGATGGTGCGACAAAATGGCACAGCTAAGCCGATCATTCCTGATGGGTGCCTGGGACCGGCAAATAGCTCGAAATCGAGATGGTTGAACGGGTCAAGGGTTCCATTTCAGGAAGGCAGCCGGGGCGGGCAGCCCGGTCGGCGCTCGACGCCCTGGCGGGAAGCGCTTTTTCGCGGGTGGCGGAGGCAAGCGAGGTTTGTGGCAATGCGGTGCGGCTGCTGCGCGACGGAACAGAGAATTTTCCGCGCTGGCTTGCAGCAATTGAGCAGGCCGAACGCCGTGTCGATCTGGAGAACTACATCCTTGCAGATGATGGTCTTGGCAGACAATTTGCGGCGGCTCTTGCCGTAGCTGCCAAACGTGGCGTTCGGTGCCGCGTTCTCTATGATTGGATGGGATGCCGGCGCCATGCTTCGACCTCCTTCTGGACGAGGCTTCGCAAGCATGGGATCGAGGTGCGCAGCTACAATCCGCCGAACCTCAAAAATCCGTTAGGCTGGATCAGTCGTGATCACCGCAAATTACTCTGTGTCGACGGTGTTGTCGCGTTTACCGGAGGATTATGTATCGCGGCAGACTGGCTCGGTGATCCCGCCCGCGAGATCCCGCCCTGGCGAGATACCGCGCTTGAAATCCGAGGCCCTGCGGTCGCCCATCTTGAGGCGGCGTTCATCGATAGTTGGTCGGTCGCGGGCCCGCCGATTGTTGAAGAGGTCGAAAGTCGCAATGACGTCGCCGGAGCGATCGATCTTTGGGTCATTCCCGGACGCCCGGACAGCATGGGCCTCTATCGGCTGGGGCAGCTCGTCGCTGAAATTGTGCAGCAACGGCTCTGGCTCAGTGATGCGTATTTCGTGGCGACAACGGGATATGCGCGGGCACTCGCAGGAGCAGCAAGAGCGGGTGTCGATGTCCGGCTGCTCGTCCCTGGCGTCACGAATCTTCCCTTGGTGGGCTCGTTGTCTCGCGCCGGGTACCACGGTCTCATCGAGGCCGGGGTCAGGGTCTTCGAGTGGAACGGGCCCATGATGCACGCCAAGACCGCGGTCGCGGATGGGCGGTGGTCGCGCGTTGGCTCGAGCAACTCCAATCTTGCGAGTTGGATTTCCAATCGCGAACTCGATATCGCCATCCATGATCCTGGTTTCGCCAAAGAGATGGAGGCGATGTTCGAGCAAGATCTGCTCAACGCGACTGAGATTGGCTCAATGGGGACTAGGATCGGTCCGATTGGCGTGACGCCCGGATTGGGAAGTCGCAACCAGAGAAGGCGCATGGGAAGCGCGGGGCGCCTTCTTGCGGGCGCTGTCGGTGTCGGCAGCGCGGTGTCCGCTACGCTCGCCCAGCATCGTGATGTCGGGCCGACGGAAATGCCGCTCCTTATCCTCGCAGCGAGTGTTCTCGTGGCTTTGGCGGTGCTCGGTGCGATCGTTCCGGGGGCGATCGCCTATCCACTTTCGCTGGTCGCCGTCTGGGTTGCCGCAAGCCTCTTTAGCCGGGCTTGGCATCTCAAGGGGCGGCAACTCCATCGGAATGCCCAAACGGAGGACGAACCCTGATCATTGAGGGGTTATCATCTTCACTGGTGAAGATTATCAGTTGGAACCTGCTGCACAGCGCCGGCGCGGGCATCGATGATGTTGCTCGGCTGATTTTCGATGAACGGCCAGATCTCCTTTTGATGCAGGAAACGACAGCGGCAATCGATGGGCTGCCGACGAAGGTTGGCGGCTTCTATGCCCGCACGCCGCTGCCGGGGCGACATCATGGCTTGGCCGCTTGGAGCCCTGTCGCCTTTTCCGTGCCGCCAGAAGCACGCCTGCTGCGTCGTGGCCTGATCGTGCACCGTGTCTGCCAGATCATCGAATTCAAGCAATTCAGCGTCGCCAACGTTCATCTTTCTCACGGTCAGATGCTGAACCGTCGGCAATTGAGGCAGATCTCGCAAATGTTGCCGCGATTGGCCGCGATCCTCGGAGACTGTAATCTCGTCGGCCCTTCTTTGCTGCCGGGCTTTTGCGATGTCGGTCCCCGGCGATGGACGCATGCTGCTGGAAGACTGATCCCGGTTCGGCTTGATCGCTGCTTTGTCAGAGGGCTCGAATCAGTCGACGCGCGGCTCCTTCCCCGTGGCTCATCCGATCATCACCCGATCGTCGTTCGACTAGCGATCCATCCGGGACAGCCCTGAGTCTGGTGCAAGCGTGCCCGGCGACGGCGAATTAATTGCCTGCCGATCATGAATTTCGGCTAGGGTGATATTTCATATGAGGTTCTGCGCCCAGCGAATGGCGCCTGTCCTCTTCTTGTCTGGCTGCTAACGTGTCGCGCCGGGCTTCTATCGCCCTCGGTGGAGGCACCACCGACGGTCTGAACGAGATTTTTTCGGTCGAGAAATTCGTCAAGTTCGTCGGGCTCCAACTGGCCGACCGACGAACTTCGTTCATATTTTTATAGAGGAACATTCATTGGCTCATCCCGACCTCGGCACCAAGCGTATCTGTCAAGCCTGTCAGGCGCGATATTATGATTTCAATCGCGAGCCGAGGGTTTGCCCGAAATGCCACGTTCCGTTCGATCCTGAGGCAGGATTGAAGTCTCGCGGCGATACCTTCATCAAAAAACAGGGCGGTCGGGCGAAGAGTGTGTTCGGCGTCGCCACACCGCTTGGGATTGTCGAGGGCGGTCAGAATCCCGAAATTGAGGAGCTTGAGGCCGTCGAAGACGAAGAAATCGTCGACGCCGACGAGGATGCCGACACCGAGGATGCGATCGAAGATATCTCGGAACTCGGTGATGATGCCGAGGACATAACGGGCATCGGGAATCTACCCCCGGAATAGGCTGCCTTCCCCGATCGGCCAGAGCATCATCGCTGGTCGCTCGATAAGGGAAGCCCCGCCTGCGCTACTTTCGACGACCCGATGGGGAGCGACACTGCCATGGCGAAACAAGAAATCGTACTCGGCCAGACCTACCAACCGCCTCTGGGGATGCACTTCTCTCGGCCATCTGCGTCTTGGGTCGTGCGGGAGATGTTTGTCGCCATAGACGGGCTCCTCCACGTGCGCCTTATTTGCAGCAATGACGGCAGCCTGAGCAAGACGGTAGGGGCCGACGCGCTAAGTGATTCGCGCCTGTTTCGGCTGATCAAGAACTAGCATATCGCGATTTTACTCAGCCATAGGCCGTGTAAATCGGATCCATAACGATTTGGGTATCGAGCGAACTAAGTCTTTCGCGCCCGAACCACCATTTCGCGCAAAGCCGCGTCGAAGAGGCGCGCGCGCGTTGTCGTGCCGGTTTTTCGCTCGTGGTCGATGGCATTGAGCAAGCGTTCGCGCAAAATCGGTCCTGACGGTGCGGTCACAGCCAACCGCGCCTTTTCGACATAACTCTGGCCGTCATGGGCCACCAGTTCGTCGAGCCCAAGCAACCGGAGCCAGTTTGCGAGGACATTCGAGGCTGGGCTTGGCCCGGGCGCGGTCACAATCGGGATACCTGCGACGAGTGCGACCACTGCCTCCTGATAAAGTGGTGAGCCAGGAGCATCCAGGAGCAGATCGAGCCGCTCGAGATAATCCGTAGGCGATTGGCCTTGCGGCTCCAATCGAACACGGTCAGCCAGATTGAGTCGCTTGAAGCGGTCTAGTATTTCGGCGACGCCCTGATCGCCACCGAGGCGATCCGGTTCGAGAGCGAGAATGGAGCCGGGGACCTGAGCCAGGAGATCAGCCCAGAGCACCGTTTCCGTTATTGAAATGCGACCGTACGGCACAAGCGATCCAAATACGATCGCACTCTCGTCCAAGGCACGATTCGTGACGGGGGTGACAAGGAGTGCAAGATCGCTGGGGAGGTTGGTGGCGACCCCTGGAATCCCCAATTCCAGAGGCTCGGCAAGGCCGGTGGACGCGTCGGTAAGGGCACGTGAAAAGCCCGCGGCCTCAGCCACGATCGGCAGGTCCAGCAGGCTGAGCGTGACCGGGTGCGGGCTGTACTGGAAGAGCAACGGGCGCTGGGTCCTCATTAACGCTCCATCAAGGTCTATCAAGACATCGAGTTCCTCATTACCCAGGGTAAACGCCGCAGTCTCATCGTCGATATCGGTAAAGTTCTCCCACCGTTTCGCATGACCGCGAAGGCGGCGGGCGAGGTCCGTGTCTGCAGGTCCATCTGAATAGACACTCAACTCCACCCGATCCTGAGGCAGGGCGAGCAGCAGCGGCAGCATAAGGGCCAATCCTGCCGGATCGAGCCAATTTGCGGTATAAACGCCGAGCTTCAGGGCTCGGCTTTCAAGCCCCGCAACGTCTGGCCATTGCGGGGTATCAAAAATCGGCTCCTTTCGGGCAATCTCCGCCCAAGCTCTGGCCGCGGATAGAATTGCGCCTTGCGAGGCCGGTTGCCTTAGTCGGCAGCGAACGGCGGCCCAACGAAACTGTAGTTCGGCGGGTGCGAGCGCAGCTGCTTGATCATGGCATTCAATCGCCTCTTCCCAACGGCCAAGAAGCTCCAACGTCTCACCGAGTGCCGCATAGTCGCCGGCCTCGGGCGTCGCGATCGTTTCGATCTGACGTAGCGCTTTCAGGCTTTCGAAAGGTTGCCCCGCGCGCCGATATGCCGTCGCAAGGCCACGCCAGATTTCAGATGCATTGGGCTCGATGTCGGTCGCCTGACGAAACGATCTGATGGCTTCGAGATAGTGCCCCGTTTTCAGGGCCAGTTCCGCCTGTGCGACCAGCGGGCGTTCCTGCATGTTGAAGAAGGAGTCCTCGAAACTACCGAGCCATTCCGGAATCATGCCGGGGACTGGAAATCTGTCCTGCGCCGCGATCGAAAGCTTGCCGTAATATAGGCCGTCCGACAGTCGACCGAGCTTGGCATAGAGGATCGCGAGGACTTCGACCGGTTCATTGACCAGCGGGTCGGTTCGATGGGCTTCTTCGAGCGCGGCGACCGCCTTGCTAATCTCGTTGAGTCGAAGCGAGACGAGGCCGACCAAATGGAGCGTGAGGGCCTGTGCGCTGCCGTCCTCTTGCAATGCCTGCAGATCGATGATCGCCCTTTCCAGCGCGCCTTCATTCAGGGCAGACAGGATTCTGGTGGCGAGAGTCGTGACGGGCGTTTCAGCACTATTGCGTGTCGACACGGTCTTGATGATACCTGGCTGTGGTTTCGAGAATGAGATGGAGATAGGACAGCGGCGGAAAATGACGGCTACTGTCCGGTACGAGGGTTAATTTTTGGATAAGTCATGGCCAAGGATGGTGACGTCGTGAGCGGAGGATCGTGGCAAATGGGCTGGTTCTGCCTCACCGTTCGCGACCGGCTCGCTGATGACGGCAGTCACATGACCGTCGATCTCCCCGAACTCTCGATAACGGTTCAGAATTTTCGCGGAGTGTTGCGGGGATTTTGGAATGTGTGCGCCCATCGAGGCACGAAAATGCGGTCCGCAGGCTGCGGTCTCGGGGTACTACGCTGCCCCTACCATGGTTGGGTCTATAATGCAGATGGGATACCGACCGGGATACCCGACAACGAGTTGCTGTTCGGACTGGATATGGCTGCACGAAAAACGCTGGCACTGCGGCCCATCGAGGTTGAAAGCTTTGGCCGTTTCATTTTCGTTCGGGTGACACCCGACGCGGAGACGCTTGTCGTTGCCCTTGGCGACTGCGCGCCACGTCTCACAGCGATGCTGGATTCAGAATACCGTCTTCGCGATCGCGATTCGGAACCATTGGCGAGGACACAACTGGAGTATCGCAACCTGCGGCTCTCCTTAGCTGCATCGGCAATAAATGGCGAGATCACCCTGCCAATGAACGACCAGCGCACTCATGCCGATCATTTTGCCTTTATCCGTCCGGGGCAAAACTAATTCTGGTCTATCGCGCGTCGATCAGCTTGCGCAGGGTCTGCTGGAAATCATCGACCCTGCATTCCCGTGTCCCGAGAATGCCCGGATGGACGGCGAAGTGATGGCCCAGTTGGGCAAGGCGGCATACAGCAATGTCCTCCGCGACGACGATTTCGGCCTTGGCGACAAGATCTCGCATGACCGCACCGTGAAACGCCCGCTCGCCTTTCGTGAGTGGGCGGCTAACCGGCAGACAGGTCATGAGTTCGAGTGCCGCTAACTCCGGGGCGATTGGGTCGACCCGGTGGAGCATAACCATCGCGCCGAAGAATGTCGCGATGTAGAAATTTGGAAAGATGAACAGATGCTTGTAGGTCGAATTGTGGTGATGCCTGGCGAGGGGCAGTCGCGCGGCGAGGCGATTCCAGAAAACGACGTCAGCCGCGCCCAGATCGTTGCCCATCATGCTATGGGCACCATGTCGTTCGGGCTGATAGCGCGACAGCCAGGCTGAATCCATGGCCGGTTGCAGGGTTTTGGTGTGGACGGTGGCTGCATGGCAATCATCCAGCGTGTTTTCGACCAGCGCCTTCCAATTGACCTCGGCAACAATGCGGGCAACGTGATCAGCCTGAACGAGATCACGTGAAATCGTCATGAGGAGTTCCGAATAGGGCGCGAGAAACTCGGCAAGACTTGGCCCCCCGGAAATGGGCCGGACAAACAGGAACTGACCGCAGAGACCCACCTCCGCCACCGACGTGCCCATCTTCGCGCGGAAGCCATCATCGACGGGCTCAATCATCATGGACATACCGGCAAGCGTTAGACTTTGAGGGCCCGTCTCGAATGAGGCCACCAGGCCGGCAAATAGCCAGGTATGGGCGAATACGTCACGCATTTCGGCGACGAAAACCGATTGCGTCCAGTATGTCTCGTGGCTTAGCACAGGCGTTCGAATGGGGGTGGTGGGGGCGGTCATGCCTTAACGCCGCTCGGTCCCGTCGAGATCGCGGAAATCGCGGAACTTCTCGCGATGCTGCAGCCAATCTTCGCGTAGTTGTTCAAATACGTGAAGGTCATGGCGTTCGCCATGCTTGACCGCATGTTGCCGCAGGACGCCGACCAACCGATAGCCGTTCATGACCTGGCTTCGAATCACCCGGTCATTAGCGCTCATGATGTGATTGACGATCTTGAACAATCCGAGACTAAGGAAGGCATGATTGAGAATATGAATGAAGTTGAAACTCGCGATACCGCTGCGTGACGTCTTATCCGCAAGATACACACCGATTGCGCCGATACCGGCCCGCGAGTCGGTCGTCGTTATCGACGCATAGCCGACCGGAATGCCGTCAACGGCAATCAGTCGATGGTGGAAATCCGACCTATCCGCGCAGGCCAGGAGCCACCGCCTCTGCGCTTCAAGATCAGGCTCGATATCCGTGAGGAGATATTTCGTGATGTCCGGTCGGGTTCGCCAACCGAGCAGCAGGGCAGCGTGCTCCTCTGACGGCAGAGGGTAGCTAAGGATGCCGCTGCGCAGATTCACGTTATTCATTGCGCTGCCCCGCGCGCTGGTGCCAGGCGACCTGCGTGGTCGATCAATAGGGTATTGATCCGATCAGCCGCGGTGATATGCGGGAGATGTCCCACCCGTTCCATCAAGTGCACAGCAACACCGGTCGGCAGCCATGTTGGAGGCGGTAGCCGCACAATGCCGTCATCCGATCCCCAGATAATCTGAAGCGGGCAGCCGAGCGCCTCCCAGCGGACCGGTGCGGCCGGTAACAAGCGGCCTTCGGCAAAATTACTGGCAAGATAGGCGCGCAGGCTGGCCTTGGCGGTCGGTATTGTCAGTTTCTGATAGAGGCCCTTCGCGAGGCGTTCGGGAGGGTCGGGCGCGTCACCGAGCAACCGCCTGACGCAGGCGACGGCATCGTCCATGGATTCGATCCGGGACAACTGGTCGAGGAATTCGTAATCATAACTGGGTGAGATGCCAGCGCAGGAGATCAGGCTCAGGCTAAGACCAGTGAGCTTCGTTTCCTCGACACAGCCCAACAGGATGCGCGCCCCGAGAGAGTGGCCAACGAGATGGGCCGGAGCCAGTTTCAGCGCCGCCGCGATCTTGGCGACCCAATCGACCATGCCGCGCCAGTAGCCGATCTGACCGGCTGCTTCGGTCAAGCCATGACCAGGAAGATCGATTGCCGTTACGCGGAAATGCCGCGCGAGTGCGCCGATATTGAACTGCCAGGTCAAGGCATCGCCGGAGAAGCCGTGAAGCAACACAATCGGCGGGGCCTCCAGTGCGCCTGCCGTGAGGAGGCCGACACGATCGCCGGCAAGCTCGATCTGATGATATTTGACCCGCGCCGGGTTGACACTGCTCACAGTTTGTCGCTGCGGGTGATCAGGCTGCCTTCAAGCGGATCGCCAGCGCGTAGAGGTCGGCGATCGATTCCGCCGCTGCAAGTTTCTCGGTCTCAACCAGGATATCGAACTTCTCATCGACAAGGGCTATGAAGCTGATCACGGCCAGCGAATCCCAGGCCTCGATATCCTCAAGCCTTTCGTTGCCGGTGATCGTTCCCGGATCGAGCTCAAGCATTTCGTCGAGCGCGGCATAGAATTCGGTGGGTGTCATGACATCCTCAACAATTTTATTGTCTGAAGGGTAATAATGGGCGCGGTCCCCTAAATTCGAGGTTAATGCGCCTCAGCGCATCGCGTCGAGCCAATAGTGTTGAAACCGGGAGACAAGATATTCACCCGGCATGAGGATGCCCGCGAGGTCTTCCGGCGCGTTGGCAATTCCACGTTGCACGGATTCGCATATCTGACGATCTTCTTCCAGCAGCCGCTGCGTAAAGGCGACATCTGCCGGGACGACGCGATCCAGGATTGCTCGTTCGACTGCAGTCAGGCCTTCGATCTTGGAGACGAAAAGACGGTAGGTCGCGCGCGTCCTTTCGGGGGACAGCGGCTGGTAGCGAATAAGCGCGAAGATGCGGTTTGATGTTGTTCCGACAGTTGCGGAGGGGAATAAGGTCGCGTGGGCATAGCCGTCCGCGCGTGGGATGGTCGAGCGGGCGAAAATATCGTCGATCCTGCGCTCAATTGGCTTCAATCCCTCTCGCGGCTTCATCAGGGTGTGGTAGGCGATATGGGGTGGGGCCGTCTTATGCGGGATAACCTGGAGCGGTCGTTCGACCATTGCGGCGAAGGTCTCCGGATGAACGCCGAAGGCATGGTCGAATTCGATCGTGTTTTGCAGGATTACTTTCCAGTTCGCTGCAATGTCCTGGGAAAATTCCAGGACCTCATCGCCGAGCCCCTGCGATAT
>CAIXXC010000024.1 GCA_903923205.1 uncultured Rhodospirillales bacterium
GATCACCGCGGACCGACTGGCATAAGTCCCGCTCGACATCGGCACCAGCGAGCTGTCGCCCTGCAACACGACGATATCGTCCATCGCACAGCCCAGTTCATCGGCAATGACTTGCGCCAGCGTGGTTTCCAGCCCTTGCCCGTGCGAGGCAATGCCGAACGACGCCTCGATCGCGCCGGTGGAATCGATGCGGATGATCGCGGTTTCGGTGCCGGTGTTGATCGGCATGCCCGGCGCGACCGCGATGCGCGATCCGATCCCGGTCAATTCGGCATAGCTGGCGATGCCGATGCCCACCCAGCGCCCCTCGGCGCGGGCCTGCGCCTGCCATTCGCGCAAGGCGTCATAGCCGATCGCTTCGCGCGCGCCGGCCAGGCACTGCTGGAATGCCGACTGGTCCCAGATGATCCCGGGCGCGGTGCGATAGGGAAATTCGCCATCCGACACGAGGTTGCGGCGGCGGATTTCGGCCGGATCGATCCCAAGCCCGGTTGCCGCCATGTCGATCAGCCGCTCCATCGCGAATGTCGATGAAGGGCGCCCCACCCCACGATAGGGCCCGGTCGGCGGCTTTGGCGTCAGCACCGCGCGCACCCGGCCGTGATAATGCTCGATCTTGTAGGGCCCCGGCATGAAGCTGATCACCTGCACCGGCTCGATCCCGCCGGTCCAGGGATAGATCGAATAGGCACCCACATCGCCGATCACATCGCAGCGCAGGCCGAGGAACGTGCCATCGCGCGCCACGGCCAGTTCGCCATCGATCAACTGGTCAAACGCCTGGCTGGAGCTCGACAGCTCTTCCAGCCGGTCGGCCACATATTTGACCGGCCGCTCCAGCTTGCGCGACAGCAGGCAGACCAGCATTTCTTCGTGATAGAGCGACCCCTTGCCGCCGAAACTGCCGCCGACATCGGGCGCAATCACGCGCATCCGGCTGCCCGGCAGATCGAGCGCATCGGACAGCGCATCGCGGATGATGCCGGGGATGTTGGACGAGGTCCACAGCGTCAGCGCACGGCGGCGTTTGTCGTATTCGGCCAGATAGCTGCGGCATTCCATCGATGTCGCGGTCTTGCGGGTCATGCGGAACCGGCCGCGCGCAACGAACGCCGCGCTGGCAATGGCATCATCGATATCGCCGCGCATGAAGGTGCGCTCGACAATCACGTTGGTGCCCGCCTCCTCGTGCAGCAGCGGTGCATCTTCACGCACCGCATCGACCTGGCGGATGGCAAAGGGCAGCGGTTCGTAATCGATTTCGATCAGGCCCAGCGCGTCTTCGGCGGCATAGCGGCTGTCGGCCACCACCGCGACCACCGGTTCGCCCACATAGCGCACTTTGCCGCGCGCCAGCGGCCAGTAGGGCGTGGCATAATAGCCCTTCATCCGTGAGGTCGGGATGGCAGGGCGCACGTCGTTTTCGATATCTGTCCAATCGTAAATGCCGATCAGGCCAGGCACCGTGGAGGTATCGCCCACGCGGATTTCGCGGATCAGCGCGTGCGGCTGGTCCGAGCGCAGGATCGCGACATGGACCGTGCCGGCCAGTTTGATATCATCGACATATTGCCCCGTGCCGGTCAGCAGACGCGGGTCTTCGGTCCGCTTGACGCGGGCGCCGACCAGTTTTGGCCGCAATTCGACGGAGATGTCCGTCTGCGTCATGCGTAGAACGCAGCCCCTTTGCGCAGCGACTGCCACTGCGCATCATCGTGGCCGAAAATGATGGTCGCGCCGCGCTCGCCGATCTTGCGCAAGTCGTCGATCGCCTCGACCGCCTTGTCCAGATTCCAGCTGTTCTTGGGCGCATAGCCTTGCGTCAGATTGGCCTCAACCGCGATCGCGTCAGAGGCGAGCAGGAATTCGCCGCTATCGTCGAGCGCAACCAGCGCCGCAGTCATGCCCACGGTGTGCCCCGGCACCGGCAACAGCACGATGCGCCCGTCGCCAAACACGTCACGCTGACCCTCAAAGGTGTCGAAACCCTGTGGCTGATCCCAATCGGCGGGCAGATAGCCTTTGGCCACCCCGTCTTCGGCCCGGGCCGCGGCTGTTCCCCGTCAGCACCAATGGCACAGATTTGAGGTTGTGATTTAAGGAGTGTTGGGGCTTCGTCGTAGTGACGAAGGAACGAAGATGAAGTCCCAACACTCCTTGAAAAAATCGCCTGCCAAGGCCCCTGCCGAGCGGGTGGTGAAGGACATCCGGCGGCAGACCCGGCGGCACTTCTCGGCCGAGGACAAGATCCGCATCGTGCTCGATGGGCTGCGCGGCGAAGACAGCATTGCCGAGCTGTGCCGCAAGGAAGGCATTGCCCAGAGCCTGTATTACACCTGGTCGAAGGAATTCATGGAAGCGGGCAAGCGACGCCTGGCGGGTGACACGGCTCGTGCCGCGACCAGCGGCGAGGTGCAGGACCTGCGCCGCGAAGCCCGTGCCCTGAAGGAATGCGTGGCCGACCTGACGCTCGAAAACCGTCTGCTCAAAAAAAGCATGATCGCGGATGGGGGCGACGAAGAATGAGGTACCCCGCATCCGAAAAGCTCGAGATCATCCGGATCGTCGAGCAGTCGCATCTGCCGGCGAAGCTCACTCTCGACCAGCTGGGGATCGCACGCCGGACGTTCTACCGCTGGTACGACCGGTTCCTTGAAGGCGGACCGGAGGCGTTGGAAGATCGGCCATCGGCACCGAGCCGCGTATGGAACCGGATCCCGCCTGACATCCATGATCAGATCATCGAACTGGCGCTGGAGCAGTCCGAGCTGAGCCCACGGGAGCTGGCGGTGCGCTTTACCGACGAAAGGCGTTACTTCGTATCGGAAGCCACGGTTTACCGCCTCCTGAAGGCCCACGACCTGATCACCAGCCCGGCTTATGTGGTGATCAAGGCAGCCGATCAGTTCCACACTAAGACCACACGGCCGAACGAGATGTGGCAGACTGACTTTACCTACTTCAAGATCATCGGGTGGGGCTGGATGTACCTGTCGACCGTGCTCGACGACTTCTCGCGCTACATCATCGCCTGGAAGCTGTGTACCAACATGCGCGCCGAGGACGTGACCGACACGCTGGACCTCGCTCTCGCGGCATCCGGCTGCGACAGCGCCACGGTGCTGCACAAGCCCAGACTGCTCAGCGATAACGGCCCCAGCTACATTGCGGGCGAGCTAGCGGAATACATCGAGGCCCGGAAGATGAGCCATGTGCGCGGTGCCCCGCTGCACCCGCAGACCCAGGGAAAGATCGAACGCTGGCACCAGACCCTGAAAAACCGCATCTTGCTCGAGAACTACTTCCTCCCCGGCGACCTTGAGACCCAGATCGATGCGTTCGTCGAGCACTACAATCACCAGCGCTACCACGAGAGCTTGGCCAACGTGACGCCCGCCGACGCCTACTTCGGGAGGGCGCCAGCCATCATCAAACAACGTGAAAGGATCAAGCGACAGACCATCGAGCATCGGCGCTTGCAACACCGCAAGCTAGCCGCCTAAAACCCAACCCCAGACGAGGCCCGCACTCCGCTAATTTACGCCGCGAGTTGTGCCAAATGTTCTGACGACGGACACCGGCAGCGGAATGGCCCGCTTGCCGCCATTCCTCAAGAGGAATGCAGATTATCGTGACTTATCAGAGTGCTGCCACGGATATTCCTGACGCGGAATGGCCTGGACGCCCATCGAGCCATCTATTCGCCGTGAGGAATAATGGCATTTGGGCATTCCTCAGAAGGAATACAGGCAATATCTCGCTGTTTTTGATGAACAATATCCAGTCTCGATCGACCCTCCCTTCTTGCGGGGAGCTGCGTTCGGTGTGCCTGAAAAAACAGGAACTCCCAAGACCGCCACTTTACTTTGGGGCCTTCGCAAAATCGGATGAAAATGCTGGTTTCCCGGTAGCTTGGTGGCGCCTGCGGCAAGAAAGAAATTGCCCTGAATCGAGGGGAAAGTCTAGCCCCTACCTGTTATGTTCGCATATTGTGCGATATTTCCAGCAAATGGCCACGGGAAACACGCAAACCCGTGTGACACGACCAGGTAAAGCAATTCTCGCTATTCGTCGACATGATGGAGGCCGAGGCGTTTCCACGTGTTGACGCTGCCGGGGCAAGTGGGCCATTGGCACTAACCACAATCCGATTGCAGCTAACCGTAAGCCGTTGCAATCTCGACCTCAACGGTGTGTATCATGGAGACCAACCGGGAAGGGTCGACTGGGATAGCTACAGTCTATTTGTACGCCGCTAAATGGGGAATTTTATGCTTGGGTTTTATGCATGATCGGAGGAGACCGGCTCACAGAAAATGCCTTTCGGGTGCTAGGCATTTCCGCAGATGCGTCGGCTTCGGACATGCACAAGGCGGCGGCGAAGGCACGGCGTGCTTTGTCCCTTGGACTGGAAGAAATTTCAGAAGCAGACCTGCCGGAACTTGGCCCCTGCCTCCGCACCGAAGCAACGATCAGGACTGCGCTCGGCCAGCTACTGAACCCAGCGGAGCGGCTGACGCACCGGCTTTTTTGGTTTCACAGCCGCCAATCCAAGTCTGCTAATGATGCGTTTGGACACCATGACCAATGCTTGGCAAGGTTTGTAGAACTTACGACTACTGAGGCAGCGCATTTCGAACCGAAAGACTGGACGACCGCGCTCCTCAATTGGTGGGTATTCCTATCGCGTGACGACTACTGGGAGCTCACCACGGCGCTCGAAATCAGCGGTCAATTTGAGCCGCCGGCTTACTCGTCCGAGGTTGATATCCTTCGTCATACGGCTGTCGCGATTGCAGCAGAGCCGTTTATCGCTTTGGCTCGTGAGGCCGCTCATCGCGACGATCTGGTTGGCCTGGGCAGATCGTTGGGCGCCCTTGAACAACTTGATGGCACAGGCGAATGGTCCGAGGCA
>CAIXXC010000025.1 GCA_903923205.1 uncultured Rhodospirillales bacterium
ATGCAAGGCCTTTCAGCATGCCATCGTCGATCCCCCGTCGTTTCGCCGCGACCCTCGCCCTTTTAGGCGGACTCATTGGGGTACCTGCAGAAGCCGAAGAGATCATGCCGATCAGAGTCCTGGTCGCACAACCGGTGTCTACTGCGGCCACCGAGCGTTATGCCGCCACCCTCCAGGCTCGGGTCGAAACGTCATTGGGCTTCCGGATTGACGGAAAAATTATTGAACGATTGGTCAATATTGGCGACCGGGTTACACCAGGTCAGGCGCTGGAGCGGCTCGATCCCTCCGATTTCCACCTGAACGAACGCGTCGCCGCAGCCCAGGTGACTTCTGCAAAGGCGGATTTCACCAAGGCGCAAGCCGACTTTTCCCGTGGCGAGACGCTACTCAAGCAAGGCTGGGCCACCCGCGCCACTTATGATCAACGCAAACAGACTCGGGATGCGGCTGTCGCGCAACTACAGGAGGCTCAAGAAAACCTCAGGATCGCCGCTGATAACCTGAAATATACCACGCTCAATGCAGATACCGCCGGCGTGATCACGGCGGTTTCGGCGGAGCCAGGACAGGTCGTCACCAGCGGCCAGGAGGTCATGCGACTAGCCCATCAGGGGGAGATAGAAGCTGTGGTCGATCTCCCCGAACAGATGGTCGCGCGGCTGTCCGAACTCCAGTTTACCGTCACCTTATGGGCCGTTCCTGGAGAGGTAATAAGGGCTCATCTCAGGGAATTGTCGCCAAGCGCCGACCCGGGGACTCGCACCTATCGTGCTCGTCTCACCCTTGAGAGCCCGCCCGCCGCGCTGCAACTTGGCATGACCGCGACCGTCATTGCGGAGGATCGTACATCGAGCAAGATAATCCTGCTGCCCATGACCGCACTTTTCCACGATGGCCCCGACCCGGCAGTTTGGGTCGTGACGCCGGGGGGCGATCATGTCGCCCTGCGCCGGGTCGCCATTGCCGCCTATCTGGACAACCAGATCGCCGTTGCGGGAGGACTTAACACTGGCGACACTGTCGTGACCGCAGGCGCTTTCAAGCTCACGTCACAAGATCACGTTCGAATCTGGGCGGAGCCGCAACGTTGAATTTCAACCTCTCGGCTTGGACTCTGCGCCATCAGGCGATTACCCTCTTCCTGATCCTGACCGCCCTGGTGGCGGGCATTTTCTCCTACAATCACGTGGGACGCGGTGAGGATCCGAAATTCACGATCAAGACGATGATCGTCCAAACCGAATGGCCAGGAGCCTCCGCAAGCGAGATGGCGCGCCTCGTCACGGATCCGATCGAGAAGAAACTGGAAGAGGTCGCCTGGTTTGATTACGCGAAGAGCTATTCGAAACCCGGCGAGTCTGTCGTCTTCGTCAATTTACGGGACGCAACGCCTGTCGAGGCCGTTCAGGATCAGTGGTATCAGGTCCGCAAAAAAATCGCCGATCTCAAGAGTAAATTGCCGGACGGTGTTCAGGGGCCCTTCTTCGATGACGAGTTCGGGGATGTCTACTCCCTGATCTACGCACTGAATGGAGCGGACTACTCTCCAGCCCAATTGAAAAAGATCGCTGAGCAGCTTCGCGAGGATCTGCTTAAAAACCGAAACATCAAGAAAATCGATCTGATCGGCGTACAGCCAGAAAAGATATATGTCGAAATTTCCGACCGACGGATCGCGACGTTTGGCCTGACTGTTAGCCAGATCATCAACACGCTTCAACATGACAACGATCTCACCTCGGCGGGACAGGTCGATCTCGGAACGGATCGTGTGCTGTTCCGTGTCGATGATGATCTGAAGGGGATCGACGCCGTCAGGGCATTGCCTATTTCGGTCGGCAAACGTCAAGTCGCCCTGGGCGATATCGCAACCATCACCCGCGGCTACGAAGACCCTCGCAGTTTTGTTATGCGGGTCAACGGTCACGATTCGATCGGCCTCGGGGTCGTCATGGAGGACGGCGTCGACGTCGTCGAACTCGGCAGGACCCTGGGCAGCACGATCCAGCAGCTACGAAAAACATTACCCCTCGGTGTCGAGCTCTCGACCGTGTCCGACGAGGGTCTTGTTGTCAGTCAGTTGATTGGCGAGTTCATCGAATCCCTGCTTGAGGCCCTCGCGATTGTTCTTGGCATCAGCCTCGTGAGCCTCGGCTGGCGCAGCGGAATGATTGTGGCGATGGCGGTGCCTCTCGTCCTCTGCATCACGCTCGCGATGATGCTGCTGCTCAAGATCGACCTCCACCGCATTTCCTCCGGCGCTCTCATCCTCAGCCTGGGCCTGCTGGTCGATGACGCCATCATTGCGGTGGAAATGATGCAAGTGAAGATCGAACAGGGTTTCGATCGATTGAAGGCCGGCGCGTTCGCCTATTCATCGGCAGCGATGCCGATGCTGACCGGTACGCTGGTGACGGTCATCGGCTTTGTTCCAGTCGGGTTCGCACAGTCATCGACCGCGGAGTTCTGTATATCGATCTTCCAGGTCGTCAGCATTGCGCTCCTGAGTTCCTGGTTCGTGGCCGTTGTCGCAACGCCCTATTTCGGCTTCTACCTGCTGCG
>CAIXXC010000026.1 GCA_903923205.1 uncultured Rhodospirillales bacterium
AGTTTTATTGACGATGCAATGGAATATCATAGTCCCATAGATCAACCATGCACGTCACGTTGCTAGCTCAAGATGGACTCGTGCATAAACCATGCACGTCACGCTGCCAGATCATCATCCACTCTGTGATTATCGTTACCTTCCGGCGAAGGCCGCCTTGCGGTGACGGTGTGGGTTTAAGATACTGTGAGTATGGATAGTCATACTCACAGTGCGCAAGTTGATCGTCTTCAAGTTATCGAGACTGGTCGTCGCCGGCGATGGAGCGACGAGGAGAAGCTGCGGATCGTGATGGAGAGTGCGGCGGGGCCGCGGTTGATCTCCTCGACGGCTCGCCGCCATAACATCTCGCCATCTCAACTATTCAGTTGGCGCCGAAGCTTCGGGCTTTTGACGTCGGACGCGACACAAGGATCTGATCCGGTATTTCTGTCGATCGCCGTTGAGGACAATGTCGCCGCCGCTGCATCGTGCAAATCGTCGTCGCGCGTTGCGTTGACAGGTGCGAGCATGTTGCAGCGGATCGAGATCGAAGTCCCAGGCGGCCGCGTTCTGCGCGTTGATGCAGGGATCGATACGGGTGTGTTGGCGCGCCTTCTTTCTGTTGTGGATCCGCGACCATGATGGCGATCCCGAGCGGCACACAGGTCTGGCTCTCTGCGGGGCACACGGATATGCGCAAGGGCTTTGCGGGCCTTGCTCTTCTTGTCCAGGAGAAGCTCGCAGGTGATCCGCATAGCGGGCACTTGTTTGTGTTCCGCGGGCGCAGCGGCAGCCTGATCAAGGTGTTGTGGCATGACGGCCAGGGAGCTTGCCTGTTTATCAAGCGGCTGGAACGGGGACGGTTTTTGTGGCCGTCACCGGCGGACGGGCGGGTCTCAATCACATCGGCGCAACTGGGCTATTTGCTCGAAGGGATCGATTGGCGCTTTCCGCAAAAAACCTGGCGTCCAAGCGCGGTCGGATAAGGATTTCGGTTTGCAAATCGGTGAAGGCGTGATTCACTTTTTGCATGACGAACACGCTCACCGATTTGCCGCAGGATCTTCAGCAAGCGCATGCGATGATCCTCGCCGAGCGTGCCGCGCGAACCGAAGTGGAAGTGCTGCTAGCGGCCCAAAAGAATGCTCTTGCCGAAGCCTCAGCCACACAGGCACTTGTTGTCCATCTGAAGCTCGAGATCGAGAAGCTGAAGCGTGAACTTTATGGCACACGCTCGGAGCGCAAGGCACGCTTGCTCGATCAGTTGGAGATGCAGCTCGAAGATGCGGAAGCCGCAGCCAGCGAAGACGAGCTTCTTGCCGAGAAGGCCGCAGTCACCGCGCATGTTCCAAGCTTTGTTCGCCGCAAGCCTGCGCGCAAACCCTTCCCCGCGCATCTGCCGCGTGAGCGGGTGGTGATAGAAGCTCCTTCAAGCTGCCCCTGCTGCGGCTCAGACAAGCTCAGCAAATTGGGCGAAGACATCACCGAGACGCTTGAGGTGATCCCGCGCCAATGGAAGGTCGTGCAAACGGTCAGGGAGAAGTTCTCCTGTCGGGCCTGCGAACAGATCACACAACCCCCGGCGCCGTTTCATGCGACGCCACGCGGCTTCATGGGGCCTCATCTTCTGGCGATGATGCTGTTTGAGAAGTTTGGTCAACATCAACCCTTGAACCGGCAAAGTGAACGCTATGGCCGGGAAGGTATCGATCTCAGCGTCTCGACGCTCGCCGATCAGGTTGGTGCCTGTACAATGGCCCTGCGTCCGTTGCACGCATTGATTGAGGCGCATGTGCTTCATGCCGAGCGTCTGCATGGCGATGATACGACGGTTCCCATTCTGGCAAAGGGCAGGACCGATACCGGACGGGTCTGGACCTATGTGCGCGATGATCGCCCATTCGGCGGATCTGCTCCACCGGCTGCTTTGTTTTATGCGTCACGCGATCGGACCAAGGGCCATCCTGAACGCCATCTCTCGACATTCTCCGGCATTCTTCAGGCTGATGCCTATGGCGGCTATAACGGCCTCTACGATCCGGAACGAAGTCCGGGCCCCGTCACACCGGCGTTATGTTGGGCCCATGCCAGGCGCAAGTTCTTCGAGCTCGCCGATATTGCTGCCAATCCGCGACGCGGCAAAGATGCTGCACCGATCTCGCCTATTGCCCTTGAAGCCGTCACACGGATTGATGCGATCTTCGACATCGAACGCAAGATCAACGGCCTCGATGCCAATCGACGATTGCAGACAAGGCAAGAGCAAATCAAACCGCTCGTCATCAGCCTCGAAGCGTGGCTGAAAGCCGAACGCGCAAACCTGTCACGCCACGCCCCCGTCGCCCAAGCCATCGATTATATGTTGCGGCGTTGGAAGCACTTCACAACGTTTCTCGACGATGGCCGTATTTGCCTGACCAACAATGCCGCCGAAAGAGCGCTGCGCGGTCTCGCGCTTGGACGTAAATCCTGGCTCTTTGCCGGATCCGAACGCGGAGCGGATCGCGCCGCATTCATGTACACGCTCATCGTCACAGCCAAACTCAACGATATCGATCCGCAAGCCTGGCTCGCCGACACGCTCACGCGTATCGCTTCAATGCCTCAGCGTGAACTTGCCGACCTTCTACCCTGGAACTGGAAATCCGCAAACATTCAGAAAATGGCCGCTTAACCGCGGTCCACGCCGGATGCGTACCGAACAGCTGCTGAGTTGACGGGTGTAAATAGGAATACAGCAATCCTGTTTTTCCACAAATTGCGTGAGATCATTGCCGAGAAGATGGCGGCTGAAGCTCCTTTCCTTGCAGGTGAGATCGAAGTCGATGAGAGCTACTTCGGAG
>CAIXXC010000027.1 GCA_903923205.1 uncultured Rhodospirillales bacterium
CCGGCCTCATCATCAAGGCCACCACCGCCCTGGTGATCAAGCCCATCCCCGCAGTCCCAACCCCCACCGCCGCGCCACAACCCACCATCCCGACCATTCTCCCGCCAGTTGGCCCCTCACTGAATGGCAACTGATTATCCACCTGCGCACTGAAGCCGCAAACGGCATGAGGCACTCCGGTTCTCGCAAGGAGCCGGGGTGTTTTCTTTGACACTTTAGCTTGTGTATGAGCACACGCCCTCCCTACCAAATCGCCACCGGCAAATGGATCGTTGATGCTGAGAAGCGCACCGACCGCCAAGGCCGCATCCGCGTCTATCAGCTCCCTGCAGATGATGGCGGTGGAACTTATGAGATTGCCGGCATCAATGACCGCTACGATCTGCGCATGGCCGAGCACCTGCGCAACCTCATCGAGCTAAAACAATTTGCCCAGGTCGAACTCGATGCCGCGCAATACATCCTCGGCAACACCGACATCGTTCAAGCCTGGTCACAGCATCCCGCCATCGAAGTCTATCTGCGCGACACCTGCTTTAATCGCGGCCCCCGTGGAGCCGCCAAAGTTCTGCAGCTCGCCCTCGGCCATGCCCACGCCGACATCGAAGTCGATGGGCATATCGGCCCGATAACCCTCGGCTTTGCTCACCAGGTCACCGATCCCAAAGAATTTCTCGGCTTCCTCCGCAGTGCCCGCGAAATATACGAACGCCGCATCGCCCCGCCCGTGGGTAAACGCGCCGACTTTTGGGCCGGACTCGTCAACCGTTGGAATAACAGCCTGGCTTTCGCTCAGACGTTTCTATGATTTACGTGGATTACCAGCAAGACTGCTTGCGCACCGCCCACTGGCGTTGGGACACCGTCTCGCACCTCACCTGCGATCCCACCGACGACCTAGAGCCACTTTCCATCCGCTGCCGCCCTCGGTCTGATGTGGAGAGCTGGTTCATTTCTTCAAGGGCTTGAATTTAGCGAGGCGGGCGAAGGCTCCTTCTTGCATGAGAAGCTTTGGCTCCTTTGTGCCGTTTTCCCATTTTTCGAGGGCTGACTTCGAGATTTCGAGCAGGGCCGCTGCTCCGGCCTGCGTGAGGCCGAGGCGTTCGCGGGTGGATTTGAGATCAAGAGCGAAGCTCATTTCGCAGCCTCCCACGCATCAACGAGTTCAGCGATGTCCTTGGATTTGTCATTCAAGGCCGAGGCCCGGTTGATATAGCCAAGATAACGGCTCACTCGGTAGATAGTAACCAATGTTGCTTCACCATTTACGAACTCGATCTGCTGGCGACGAGCGGCCTCCAAGTCTGACATGTTGGGATGGTTGCCGCTTTTGATCCATTCCTTAGCGAACTGGCTCTTGGTGGCAAGGCATTCTTCCTTGGTCATCTTCCTCCGCGGGCAATCCCAGATGAGGCCGGTCAGTGATCCCGCCGGGGACTGGGCATCGTCGCTGCCGTTGTTCTTCACATCGGCCCGGTAGGGCAGGCCGCGTGCGATGTTGTTGTGAACAAACTGGGTTGCTTCATCGAGCGAGCGAAACAGGCGGGGCTTAGCGGTGGTCTTGTGATGCAGGTTCGCTTCGACGATCCAGAGGGATGTTGCTTCGAGTTCGAGTTGGTGAGGGATGGTATTCATATTTGTTGTTTGGTTCGGGTTTCTCTGAGCGATAGATTCACACCTTTTACGATACAGTCAACAACCAATTCGCACATTTTACGATATATTTTCAAAGTAGCCCACTACCCAAGCGCTCCTGGTTCCAGCCTCGCGGCGGCATCATGCCCCACTACGACCTGACTCCCAGCAAGCACCTCCAGGCCCTCCAGGCTGGTGCACACGAGCTGCCCGACAATCCAGCCATCGTCACCGTCATTAAAGCCTGGCGCGCCTTCCAGGCGGCAAAGCAGGCCATTCCTCAGCAAGCCAGGCTGGCGCTGTGATCACTTCCAGCTCGCGTTCACTTCGTCATCCTTGAGGATGAGATGGCCATACGTGTTCTCCACGACCTCGATGGTATCGCCTAGCC
>CAIXXC010000028.1 GCA_903923205.1 uncultured Rhodospirillales bacterium
CCGCCCTTAATCCCGCGGGTCGGGCGCAGAGGGCTCTACCCTACCTCCGATGCCACAGTCCTTTAGTTGAGATAAGCAAGCTTGGAGCCGTCGGAGCGCGCGGCGTCAGCGTAGCTTTCCTCATTCAGGGTCAACTGCGCGATCAGATCAGAGAGTTCCGGCGCGCCGTTGAGCGATTCCATCAGGCGATCAAGCAGGACGACGGCAACGCGGAACACGTCGGTCGCACGTCCGTCATTCGCGACAACCGTCAGGCAGTAATCGACCGCGTTGGTCATGATCATCTCGGCGACACCTGCGCCCGGGCCCATTTGGGGCAGGGCGACGGGGCGATCCTTTTCGCCGCGACAGGCGCTGCGCAGACCCTTGACCAGCAGACGATCCCGCAAGCCACCATCAAGTACTGATAGGGCATTCGGATCGCCAACTTCCTGGACGACGCCGCGTACACGACGCAGTGCTCCCAAGACCCCGCAGGCGAGATCAGCGTTCGAGACCTTGCTCGACGCGACCGTCATGCCATGGTCGATCACGAATTCAATCATGTTATTCATCTGAATTTGCCCCTTCTGCTCGGTGGCGCAACCGGCCACCCTGCTCTTATGGCAAGTTCCGCACCAGCATTTCGCAGCTCACGGCCACCAGGGCTGGATCTGGAGATATTTTCTATCCCATTGGAATTACAAGATTTCTTTGTTTTGACTATACCCTCATTGATACACACCCCACGAGTCGATCAGTCAAACTTGCCGGTCGCGCGATGCCGCTCGGCAGAAATTTCCGAGAGCGCCCGACGGGGGGGGGGTGGACAAGCGATCTACCCACTGCCGAGAATGTCGAGCGATGGTATAGTCGGCATAAGCGTCCGCGTTGGGCGCAAGATTTAATCTGGATGAGACCGTATCGCCATGACGCGCACGCTTTCCACCTGGCTTCTTGTCGCGAGCATCGTTGCCGCAGCCCCCGCCTATGCCAGCTTTCCGATGACCAACGAATTCGGCACGCCCAGCGTTGCCCCGCTGGTCAAACGCGTGACACCAGCCGTCGTCAACATCGCGGTTCACGCACAGGTCCAGATCAATAACCCTTTGTTCAACGACCCTCTGTTCCGGCAGTTCTTTCGCGTTCCACCATCCTTCACCCAGGAAACCCAGACCGTCGGCTCCGGCGTGATCGTGGACGCCAACAAAGGCTATATCCTGACCAATAATCATGTGGTCCAGAACGCCGATGTGATTGAGGTGACGCTCCGCGATAAACGGAGCTTCAAGGCCAAACTGGTCGGTCGCGATCCAAGCACCGATGTCGCGGTCCTGAAAATAGCCGGCGATTCGCTGACGGCGATCGATATGGGCGACAGCGACAAGGTGGAGGTTGGCGATTTCGTGCTTGCCGTTGGGAATCCTTTCGGTCTCGGCCAGACGGTAACCTCCGGGATCGTCAGCGCTCTTGGCCGCTCAGGTCTCAAGATCGAAGGTTATGAGGATTTCATCCAAACCGATGCCTCGATCAATCCTGGCAATTCCGGCGGCGCGCTGATCGATCTCAATGGCCGCCTCATCGGTATCAATACCGCCATCGTGGCGCCAAGCGGCGGCAATGTTGGCGTCGGCTTTGCCATTCCAATCAACATGGCACGCTCGATTCTCAATCAAATTATCAAATATGGCCACGTCGAGCACGGCTATATCGGTGTCGCCGTGCAGGACCTTACGCCGGACATTGCAGTAGCGCTTCACACGACGCGGACCCAGGGCGCCCTGATCGCAAATATCGAGAATGGCTCACCGGCGGATCAGGCCGGGCTGCAACCGGGCGACATTATCACTGCCGTCGATAACGTTCCGATTTCCAGTCGTACCCAGTTCCTCAATATGATTGGAATGGCGCGACTGCGTCATGATCTAGCCGTCACGTTCGAGCGTGGTGGCAACCAGTCGACGATAGCCATCACCGTTGCCCCTCAGCCCGGCTCAGACACGGCGGAACAGAATAACCAGCAATAGTCGGAACTGACGAGGAACCGAAGCTCCAGGCTCGGGAACGATAGCGCGACTGCGGCCAAATTCACCGATGAAGGCGAATGAACTCTTTTACCCGAGGATAGATTTCGTTCTCCCAACGGCGGCCGGCAAACAGGCCATAATGGCCGACGCTCGGCTGAAGATGGTGAGAGCGCCGACTGGGCGAAAGTGAACTGCACAGCTCCTGGGCTGAGTAGGTCTGACCGACGGAACAAATGTCGTCGCGTTCTCCTTCGACCGTCATCAGGCCGACTTTCCGGATCGCCTTTGGCTCGATCTTGCGACCACGCGAGTTCAGGAGATCGCGCGGGAGGAGATGATCCTGGAAAACATTCTTAATGGTCTGAAGGTAGAACTCGGCAGGCATATCCATGACAGCGAAATATTCGTCATAGAACTCGCGCGTGACGTTGGCGCCCTTATGATCGCCATTCGCCGCCTTCTTGAACAATTCGACATGGGCATTGATATGGCGATCAAGATTCATCGCCATGAAGCTCGCAAGCTGAATGAAACCGGGATACACGCGACGAAATGCACCGGCATAACGCATCGGCACAGTCGTGATCACGTTGCGCTCAAACCAATCGAACTCACGCGACTTCGCCATCCGATTGACTTCGGTTTCATTGATTCTGGTATCAATCGGACCGCCCATTAGGGTCATCGTCCGCGGCTGGGCAGGATCATTATCCGCCGCCATCAGCGCAACCGCAGCCATCACTGGAACGGAGGGCTGGCACACGGCCATCACATGCGAGCCTGGCCCCAGGAATTGCAGATATCGAATAACTGATTCGATATAATCGTCGAAATCGAATTTGCCATAAAGCAGCGAGACGTCACGGGCATTATGCCAATCGGTGATGTAGACATCGTGATCGCGCGACAGAACTTCGACGGTATTTCGCAACAACGTCGCAAAATGGCCCGACATCGGCGCCGCCAGCAAGAGCTTGGGCTGTTCGAAATCGATATTCTTGCGAAAATGCAGCAAGGTACAAAAAGGATCGCGGATCGCCGCTTCTTCATGAACGGCCACCTCGACGCCTTCAACCATCACCTTGTCGATGCCAAACGGCGGTCGAGAATGCGTTGTTCCGGCTCTGGCAACCAGCTCAAGCGCAGCAGCGACCGCCCGTGCGCCCGGTGCATCCGACATGAGTGGCTGCGTCAGCCATCCATTCGCGACCTGGGCCATGAGGCGAACGGGCCCGAGCACATCACTTTGAACTTGAAACGCTTGATACATCATCGCCCACCAAATCCCTCAGCGTCGCCCACATCCCGGATCTCGACCTGGCAGTCAGGAGATAACGGCGCAGGTGCCACAGCCCGCGATGCAATTGCCAGGCCGCACGCAACCCTCAAGCAATACCTTGCCGCTTCCTATCGATCCCGGCAAGTGGGGACTACAACAATCGTTACAATCCCCGCCCGCACATATGTCTCCAGCGCGCATTCAGAGCCGTGTTGGGGTTTACGGGGCGACCGCGAGGCTCAATTGGCGTCGTCTATGTCATCTTCGATCTGGCGCACGAGATCCTTGAGCAACTTGACGACGTCTTCCGGGCTCGTGGCCTCGACAGCGGCGTTCACCGCTGCCTCCACCATCATGACCGAAACGAGGTAATCCAGCGCCGCTCCCTCTTCAAGGGCGGCAGCAAGGTGCTTCTCTGCGATGTCCGCGGCCTTGTCATAGAGCGCGTCCGAGGGGTGGATTTGGTCACTGGCCATCGAATGATCGTCCTGTTGGGCTGATTTGGCTGGTTGTAGCACAGCAAACCAGGCTACCACAGCGCAACGGCGACGCTTGGATACAACTTCGAGAAAAAATTTTCCCCCGAACGCAGCAGTGGGACAAAATCACAACACGAAGCGCCAAGCTTGGAGCAGCGAGCGACGATTTTTACGACGGACGGAACAACAATTTGGCTGTCGATCCACCGATGTTCAGTCTAAACCTGTTGCGGGAGGAAGCGTTGGCCTGGGACCGGCAGAGCAACTGGGCGACGACTTCGGCAAGAAGAGATGACGGGACGGCCCGCGGATCAACCAACAGGGCATGATGGGCCAAGCCAGGACATTCAAGCGACGGGACCTTGAAACGATGAAACATGTCAGCCTTTTAAGGCATGCCAAGGCCCTGCCCGCTGATTCGAGCGGTGACGACTTTGCTCGCCCTTTGGCCGAGACGGGGCGGGCAATGGCAACCAAAGTCGGTCAGGCGACCATGACGGAGGTGCCAGATCTCGTCCTTTGTTCTCCCGCACGGCGGACGCGGGAAACAATAGCCCTGGTCAGTCAAGCATGGCCGCACCAACCCGAAGTCCAATTCGAAGTGCCACTCTACCTTGCCGAATGGGATGCCATTCTGGAGCGCCTCAGACAACTACCGGACGACGCCACTAATGTCTGGATCGTCGGACACAATCCGGGCCTTCATGAACTCGCCATCGAGTTCGCCAGATATGGAGGCATTCCGGTGATCGATGATGAGTTGGGGCGTCATTTTCCAACCGCGACGCGGGCGTGTTTCTCGTTCGATGTCGCAGATTGGCGGTCCTTGCCGTCGTCACGGACCCAGCTCTCTGCCTTCGTTATTACACGCTGACCTAGGCCCGCTTTAGAACATGCTGTCGATCGCAGCCTGATCCAGACTGCCCACAGCCCCATGGACGATCGCGGACCCCTCATCGACCATCCGCTGCAGTATCAACGAACAATTGATCGCCCTTTCGGCAAGAGTGTTACTTTCATGCCGGGCGAGCAAGTCGTGAAAATCCGCTCGAGCAGCCTCGATACTGGCACGCATTTCCTCGACCAGCGCCTCTAGGCGTACCCGCAGATCCTGGGGCGCCAAAGGGTAGAGCTCAATCGCGAGATCGGCAAAGGCCAGGCCAGATTCTTGAAAATGCTCGCAATAATCATGGAACTTCCAGAGATCAATTTCCTCAAGCATCTCCGGCATGTCAGGCAACATACCAAACAACATGATCGCTTCATTGAAATGATTAAAATAATCAGTCGATAGAAAAGTATTCGGATCGATCGTCGTTCCCTGCAATCGAGTGCGATATTCTTCGTACATTAGTGGCCTCAAATCGAGCATCTCTCTCGACATCAAAGGATCGAGAAGAATTTCATATTTACTACAAAGGGGATGGCCGTATCCACACCACCGATCAACGCCAAACCAAAGATCATCAGCAGCTCAATTGGGCACTCCAAGGAGGCTACGCCCAAAATCTTGCATCAGGGTAAATTTTTACGCACCGCCTCAGATCAGCCCCAGTGTCTTTAGACTCGCGTGCTTTCCACCGCGACCAATGACGACATGATCGTGAACCTGAACCCCAAAGACGCCGGCGGCGCGGATAACCTCACGGGTCATTTCAACATCGGCCCTTGATGGCGTCGGATCGCCTGACGGATGATTGTGGACCATGATCAATGCCGTGGCACCAAGCTCAAGGGCACGCTTGACGACCTCACGCGGGTAGACGGGGGTATGATCGACAGTCCCGGTCTGCTGCACTTCGTCGGCAATCAACGCGTTGCGACGGTCCAGGAACAGGAGTCGAAATTCCTCTATCTTCCGATGAGCCATCGAGGCTGTGCAGTAATCGAGAAGATTCTGCCATGACGACAACACCGGCTTGCCGAGAACATCCTCCCGCAGAACACGTTCGATTCCCGCCTGCACTGCCTTGATTGCAACCACGCAGGAATCGCCAACGCCGGGAACAGCTTTCAATTCGTCGACTTCAGCGTTGACGACCCCGGCGAAGCCGCCGAACCGGGCAATCATTGACTTCGCCAAGGGCTTAACATCCTGGCGCGGCTTGCCAGGAAACAACAACAATTCAAGAAGCTCGTAATCCGCCAGCGCGTTGGCGCCACCCTTCAGGAAACGATCGCGCAACCTTTGCCGATGGCCAAAATGGCTAGGCTTTTCCCTTTCGTCGTCACGAGGTTTCGCCTGCACTCCCATCGTGCCTCGACTTCACGCCCCATAAGGCGGACAGTTGAACCCCTTCGGTGACAGGGTAAATATCTCGGCCCCGTCTGCGGTGACACCGATCGTATGTTCGAACTGTGCTGAAAGTGACCGATCCTTTGTCACTGCCGTCCAACCATCGGCCAGAATTTTGACCTCCGGTCGGCCGAGGTTGATCATGGGTTCAATCGTGAAGAACATACCCTGCTTAAGCACAACCCCCTCATTCGGGCGGCCATAGTGAAGGACATGGGGTGCCGTATGGAACACCTTGCCAATGCCATGGCCGCAGAAATCGCGGACAACCGAGCAACGCAAGGGCTCGACATAGCTTTGGATTGCATGGCCGATCGCCCCAAGACGGACACCTGGTTTCACAATGGCGATCGCCCGCATCAAGCTTTCATAGGTGATCTCGACAAGACGCCGCGCCTTCAACGGGACCTTGTCGCCGACAAGAAACATTCGGTTGGTATCACCATGCCAACCGTCAAGGATGACGGTAATGTCGAGATTGATAATATCCCCATCGATCAAACGGCGTTCGCCGGGAATGCCGTGGCAGACGACATGATTGACAGAGGTACAGATTGATTTCGGGAAACCGCGGTAATTCAAGGGCGCCGGTATTGCCCCATGATCGAGAATGAAATCATGGCAGAGACGGTCAAGGTCGTCCGTAGTTACTCCGGGTCGAACGAATTCTGTCACATAATCGATGACCTCGGCCGCGAGCTTCCCCGCCTTCCGCATGCCAATGAAATCCTCCTCCGGGTGGATGAGGATCTCGTTCTGATCCCGCTCATCAAGCGAGATTGGTTCATAATCGAGCGCGGCGGAGTCGGTCATGATTGGTCATTGTTCCTTAGTCGGGCACTTCAGCACAAAACACCGACAAAGCACAGGGACTGGAGATGGTTTCGCGACAGACCACACCAGAACCGGAAACCGGGTGCCCCAGCCAACGGCAAGGCCGTAGACGACTAGTATAAGGGCAATTGGGGCAGGGAAGCGAGCGCTATACGAGAACGATTCGCAAACCGGGTCAACGCTGCGGCATCGTCAGACCGATAGGGCTTTGTCCGGCATGCCACGATCGATGGCGTGGGGGTCAAGCGCCAAGGCCCCGTTAGCTGAGCTGCCTTTCGACATCAGCAATAGCGCGATCGATCAAGGCGGCGCCACGGTGCTGGTCGAGATGGCCTGTCAGGGCGCGCCGCGCTGCCTCGATAGCGATATCGACGACCACCCCACGCACCTCGGTGACGGCCTTGGCCTCCGAAAGCGCAATCGTCTCGCGAGCATGCAGTTCACGCTGACGCAGAGAGCGGTCAAGTTCGGCCGCCGCCTCACCGCTGATCCGTTCTGCCTCGGAATGGGCATGGGCAATGATGTCCCGGGCCTCAATGATGGCATCACGCTGCTTGCGCTGTTGCTCAGCCAAAAGGGCCTCGGCCTCCTCCCGCAGCTTGCGTGCTTCTTCAAGCTGCGCAGCGATGCGTGCGCTGTGCGCATCAAGAGCGCCGATGAAGCTACCACCCGCCAGCTTCACCAGGATCACCAGGGCGATGACGAAGGAAACGGCGATCCAGAATTCCGGATTGGTAAACATCACGCACGGCTCCCGATAACATCGTCGACGATCTCACCGACGGAGGTCGAGGGATCATCGCTGCCAATCAAATGGCTCGTCAGCGCGCGAACGGTCTCGACGGCGGCACCGTGGATATCCTTCAGGGCGTTCGCCTTGGCAAGATCGATCCGGTGTTCCGCCGCCTTGATTTGCTCGTGCACGGCGGCCATGGTTTCGCGCTGCATTTCCGCCGCAACATGGGCGAGCCGATCACGCGTGCCGTGAAGGAGTTCCGTCGCTTGAGCCCGAGCCTCAGCAATAGCCTTGTCGCGCGCG
>CAIXXC010000029.1 GCA_903923205.1 uncultured Rhodospirillales bacterium
CTCGAGGCCCGCCGGCCACTCGCGTTCATGCTGGAGAACGTCCGCAACCTGAAGAGTCACGACAAGGGTCGCACCTTCGACGTGATTATGCGTTCACTCGACGAGCTGGGTTACAAGGTTAAGGCGCAGGTCATTGACGCGAAGCCGTGGGTGCCCCAGCACCGCGAACGGGTGTTCATTGTCGGATTCCGTGAGCCGACGGCGTTTGATTTTTCCCAGGTGAAGATCCCCGCGGGGGAGGGTCCGAAACTAGGTGCGATTCTTCATCCCGAAAATGGGACAGAAGCGGCGGACAATCGGTTCACGCTCGGCGCCCGCGGCAAAGTCGCGCCAAACTACGTGTTGACGGATCACCTCTGGGGTTACCTGCAGCGCTACAAGGAGAAGCATGAGGCGGCGGGTAACGGCTTCGGCTTCGGGCTGGTGAATAAGAAAATGACGGCACGGACGCTTTCAGCGCGGTATTACAAGGATGGGTCGGAGATACTGATCGACCGTGGCTCGAGAAAGACCCCGCGGCGGTTGACACCCCGCGAATGCGCCCGGCTGATGGGTTTCCCGGAAGACTTCTTCATTCCGGTCAGTGATACCCAGGCGTACAAGCAGTTCGGCAACTCTGTCGTCGTGCCAGTAATTCGCGCCGTGGCCGATGCTATGCGCCCCCACGTTTTAGCACTGAAATCTAGGGTCGATTCTCGTCAGGTCGGCCTGCCGGTCTGATGACCGATGTTCACGACCCGGCCACTCGCAGTCGCAATATGGCGGCGATCCGAAGTCGTGACACGAAGCCAGAGTTGGCTGTGCGTCATGCCTTGCACCGGCGTGGGTTGCGTTACCGGCTCCACGCGCAGTTGCCAGGGCACCCCGACATGGTCTTTACCAAGTACCGCGCCGTGATCTTTGTTCACGGATGTTTCTTTCACCGACACGAGTGCGACACTTTTCGGTGGCCGGAGACAAGAGCTGAGTTCTGGCGCGCCAAGATTGAAGGTAACGCAGCCCGTGACCGGCGTACGCAAGCGGCCTTGCACACTGCTGGGTGGCGAGTCGGTGTCGTGTGGGAATGCGCATTGCGCGGGAAGGCGGGCGGACAGGTTGAACAAATTGCGGAGCGGCTTGAGGGCTGGCTTCGGGGCGTGCGCATTGGCATCGAGATTTGCGCCTAATGCGCGCCGCCGATCTTCCCTCGCTGGACGCCGTTTTCGCGTGCATGGCGGGATTGGGCGCCGTCCGGGTAGTGGCGAAGCCTCTCAGTGAAAATGACAATACGAAGCAGCAGATCTATCTGGGTGGCAACTTTGAGTCGTTGAACGTTATCCCGTTTGGCGAGGTTGCTTCTGATTCGACTCCGAAAACGCCAAACATGAAGGCTGCACTTTCCCTTTGCTGGATCTCAGACGCTGGCATAGCCGTTCCCGCGCCTCATTCGAAGCTGATCCTGTATCCGCAGTATCCCGAAGTCAGGCTGTCCGGATTTTTGCGCGGCTGTGAGGCGGCCCCTAATGAATACCTGCGCCCAATAGCGAAAAATGAGCGACGTTTTGATAACGCCGCGGATGGACGCGTGTTGCTATTCGGCGTAACGCAGACCGGAACACTGCTTGGCTATCTCGCAACCTCCGATTCCCGCGTTGCCGCTGAATTCAGGCGCCGCCAGGAAGCGGGGAAGTTTGAGCACGTCGGCGTTCTATGGCAGTGTCGCTTGGGCGACCGTAGCGCAGCAGATTCGAAGGCCGCACTCCTTGCCCGGCTGACGGAAATTAGTCATGACGGGTGGCATTGGTCCAGGCGAATTCGTGACGGTGATCCGGTGCCATATCTGGCTCCCAATGGCGGAGGCTACACGCTGGAGGCGCTCTTCGGGATTGCTCCAAATGGGTCATCCTTACCCGACTTCGAAGGTTGGGAAATCAAGGCCTGTGGTTCAGACCGGGTAACGCTTATGACGCCCGAGCCGAACGGTGGTTACTACGGCGTGAATGGCGCCGAGGCGTTCCTTCGGAAATACGGCAGGTTCGTACCGCCAGACTCTCTATATTTTACCGGCATCCACAAGGTGGGCGAGACATGTGCTAAGTCTGGGCAGGTTCTCAAGCTGCGCGGGTACGCCGCCGGTGACACGACTTTTGACGCGCTGGGCCAGGTGGAGCTGGTCGATCCGTTGGACGAGGTATCTGCCGCCTGGACATTTGCAAAGCTTCTGGAACACTGGGGTCGGAAGCATGCGCTGGCCGTCTACGTACGGTGTGAGTCGCGACCCGGGCCGCCCCGGGAGTACTTCTATGGCGGCGAAGCGATTATTGGGGAAGGAACGACGTTCCTGAGATTCCTATCAGCCATGGGAACGAAGACTGTCTACTATGATCCAGCTCCGAAACTTGAGAATCAAAGTACGGCACTGAAAAGAATCCATGCGCGCAGCCAATTTCGCATAAGGGTATCGCAGCTCGCTTCGCTATATGAGAGCGTCACGACCACATCGCTTTAGC
The DNA here is from genome assembly GCA_903923205.1 of uncultured Rhodospirillales bacterium. Taxonomy (GTDB): domain Bacteria; phylum Pseudomonadota; class Alphaproteobacteria; order ATCC43930; family CGMCC-115725; genus CAIXXC01. The sequence goes on from CAIXXC010000029.1 coordinate 2,490, forward strand.
GTAAGTTTTCCACGCAGCGATTTCGCGAGGACGACGATGCGAACCGAACGGCTTCGCCGCGACATCCACTTAGCGCATGGAGGCCTCCGTGTCAAATTCCAAGTCGCCAGCAGAAAACAATTCTATTCTAATGTTCAAGCTGCATTCGGAGAGTACTTATGATTGTGCGGCGCAGACTAGTAAATCTCGATGCGATGATTGCGAGGGCGGATTTCGCGATACAGCAAGATCATATCTCGCCGACCACCGATCGCATTGAGCGCCTGTCAATTGGGGACTTCAGACGGGATTCGCTAATTCTTCCGAATCTTCGGAAGCCGGATTTCCAGCGAGAAACGAATCATTGGACGCCGGAGCAAGTCGCAACGCTAATCAGCTGCTTCGTGACTGGGGAACTAATTCCCTCAGTGATTCTGTGGCAATCATCGGCATTCATTTTCGTGATCGACGGGGGGCATCGTTTGAGCGCGATTCGGGCGTGGATCGAGAATGATTATGGTGATGGAACTTTATCGCTTCAGCTGTTTGGCACCGAGATTAGCAAAGAGCAAAAGAAATCAGCCGCAGAAACTCGGCGGATCGTTGAGGAGCAGACGGGGTCTTGGCAAGATTGGCAGGCAAAGAATCAAGTTGCGAATCTCCCGGAAGATGAACGCAAGCGAGTTAACTTACTAATGGCCAGAGCGCTGTCCGTTCAGTGGGTAAATGGCGATGCCGAGAAAGCGGAATCATCTTTCTACCGGATCAATACACAAGGTACGCCACTCGATGATATCGAGGAGTTACTGATTCGAAATCGAAAAAAGCCCGTGCCAGTTGCGGCACGATCGATTCTGAGAGCTGGCATGGGGCACAAATATTGGTCGCGGTATTCGCCGACAGCGTGCCAGGAGATTGAAAAGAGGGCGCGCGAGGTATACCGACTCTTATTCGCACCCGAAGCGGATGCTCCGATTAGGACGCTTGACTTGCCACTGGGGGGAAACGCTGGTGTGCGGTCGGCGCTTCAAATATTGATAGATTTCATCTTAATCGCGAATCGCAACCAACACGGGGAGCCGTCGAATGTGTCGGAGGTTGCAGACGACAATGACGGTGCGGCGACGATCAAAGTTCTCGCCAACACTTTGGTATTGTCGCAGCGGATCACCGGAAATGATCATGGAAGTTTGGGCTTGCATCCGGCTATTTATTTTTATGGGCCGGCTGGGCGTCATTCGCAGGCGCTTTTTATGGGCGTTTCAACGCTGATCGCGTCGAAATTGGTTAATAATGACAAGCAATTCTTCAAGCGTTTTACGAACGTTCGTGCCCGACTTGAGGAGTGGCTTCTTTTTAAGCGAACACTGGTTTTCGCGATTGTTCAACAGACCAGAAGCGGCAAACGGCCAGCCACTATTTCGGCGCTGTTCCAGTTTGTAATCGACGCGCTTGAGTCGGGATCACCGCCAACAGACGCTCAGCTTGTTGAGAAAGCCGGAGTGAGTGGTGCCGTTATTGTTGGTAGCGAAACGATGCCAGGGAAGAATTTTTCCGATGATACAAAGAGTGATGTGTTCCTTAAAAAGGCACTCGAGGCGGCGCTGAGGTGCAGCATATGTGGAGCGTATCTCAGCGTGGAAAAGTCAGTGTCTTACGATCACGTTCTTGGAAAGAAGGACGGTGGAAACGGGGCCGCCGGGAATTGCGACCTTACACACCCCTACTGCAATAATTCGATGAAGCAATAGCTCGGAGCTTTCATCGCATGTAAAGTGGAGTGCTTTGCCGCCCGGACCGCAAGAACTTTGAAAATTGGCCACTAGAAAGGTAAATCCGGCGTCTTGTTTGTGTCGTCGTCTTTGCCCACCAGCGATGCATCGCTAGTGGTGTCGGCCTCGCGAACGCCTCTGGCGTGCGCCGCCAGCGCTACGAGGCGTGTCGCCATCGCGCCGTGCCGGGCTTTCGCGCCACGCGAGTAGAGTCCGACCATTCTCGGTGTCTTCCATCCCGCGTCTCGCATAATTGCCGCATCCGGTGCGCCATCTTCCACTAGGTCATTCGTCGCCCCAATCCTCGCTGAATGACTGCTGACCCGAGTCGGATCGAGGTCCGGGAAATTGAGCTCCTTTGCGATCCGCTTGAACACAAGCGCCACCGACTGGGCGGTCAGCCGGCTTCTGTTTCCGGTGCCTGCGGCATCCAGCCGCACGAACACCGCCCCCTTGCGGATGGAGGCAGTCTCCCACCAGTCCCGCACGATCGCCATGATCGGCGGCGGCAGGTAGCTCGTCGCCTGCTCGCCGGTCTTGTGCCGCTCGAATGTGACGGTCGCGCTACCATCGGGGTGGACGTCGAAGTCGCCCACGTTGAGGGCGACGAGTTCCGATCGCCGGGCCATCAGCGTGTAAGCGACGAGGAGAAGGGCGCGGTCGCGTTTGCCCGTGAGCGTGTCCGGCAGGGCGGTGAGCGCCTGGCGCACCGCCTCGAAGTTGAATGCCGCTTTTTGCGCGGGTCGCGGGAGTCCACGACGCAACACTCTCCATACGGCTAGGACCTCCGGATCCTTGGTGGGATCCGAGTACCCTCCGTCGACGTGCAGTTTGGAGAGCGTGCCAAGGTAGCGGGCGAGGGTAGAGTACTTCTTCGGCGTGCCGCCCGTGGGGGTGATCTCGAGGTCGCGCAGCTCAAATCCCCCCTGCTTTGTCACGTGAATGGGCGGCGCGTGCGCCTGCAGGAACGCGGCGACATCTTGAGGGTGGGCAGGGTAGGGCTTGCGGACCCGCTCGGCACACCAAGCTTTCCAGACCGCGTAGTTCGCGAGGATCGAGCGACGGGTGTTGGACGCTTTCGAGGCAATGGACCGCAATACCGTGTCGGACAGTTCGGGGTGGGCGGCGAACGGGCCGGACCGGAGTGTCCGGACGACATCGAGTACTGGTGGCCCCTCGGTCGGCGAGGGCGCCGCGCTTGCTCTCGGACGGTTCCGGAAGGCCTTGGACACTTTCGGGGATCGGCGTCGGATGGGCATGTTCGTAGGTTATCAGAACTCGCGGTGGTAGTGATCAGTTACCCATATCACTATCACAAGTACGTAATTGAGATACATAGTGCCTATGTAATAATAAATAGCATGGTTCGTCAGCCGCCTTTTAAAGGATTCGCGCTCCGAGGCCCGGAATCGGGTGATTTGGAGCCCTGTGGGGCCCAAAACGGCCTGTACGACGCCCTTTGGTGATGGTGAGATGGAGACCGTGAGCGACCCCACTCCGACATTCCCGCGCATCCCCAAGGCCAGCCGGACGAAGGTCTGGGAGGCCGCGGACGCGATTCTGCTGGGGACCGGGGAGCGGCCGACCGTGGAAGGGATTCGGCTGCGGTTGGGCGGCGGCTCGCCCAACTCGGTCACCGCCTATCTCAATGAATGGTACCGGGAGCTCGCCGAGCGACTCTCCGCAGCGGACGCCCCGATAGAAGGGGTGCCGATTGCGGCGCTCGCGCTGTTGCGAGACCTATGGCGAGTCGCCAAGGAAGGGCAGGGCGCGGGCAAGAGCTCAGTCCAGGAAGTTGATGGACTTGCCGAGGCAGAACTCGGTGCGCTGAAGGCCCAGGTCAAAGCGCTGGAGACGCTGAACCAAGAGCTGCGGCGCCACCGCGCCACCACGGAGAAGGCGCTTATTGAA
>CAIXXC010000030.1 GCA_903923205.1 uncultured Rhodospirillales bacterium
AATAGGTGAAGCGCGATGCCGCAAAGACCAAATACCCCGATCGTGGCGGGATACGAGCGCGGGAAATAACGGACCATGTCTTCGAGCAGGGCCAGACGACCGTCGAGATCATCCTGATATTGGCCATAGTCCCGGCTCGCCGGGCCGGCCAGAAACGCCAGCCTTTTTAGGAAACCTGCCGGATTGGTGATCGCGCCATCAATAGCGAGCAAGGCGACCAGGGCAATCGCCGACCAGATGGCCAGGCGCCACAAGATCGTTTTCGCGTTGCTCCTGGCCCAATCATCGAGACCGAACCAGAGCAGCAGCGCCCCTGGAACGCTAAGCGCGAAAACAGCGTAGGCCTGATCCTTGGTGGTGACCGCCGCCGCCATTGCCAGCATCGCTAGGGGTATTCGTTTTATATCATGTTCCGCAATCAGGCGCATCCAAGCCCACAGCGCCAAACCTGACCAGAAAAGGTATGGACCATCGAGATTGGTCACCTGGCCATAATAGGTCAACGTCGCGTTCAGGGCACAGGCCGCCGCCGCAGCAATGCCAGCCCGTTGTCCTGCGACCAGGGCAGTCATCTTGCCAATGAGGGCGATCGTCGCGAGCGACATCGCGATGCTGAGCAACCGCGCGACGATTGCGAAGAACGTCATGTAGGGCACTTGGATGAAGGCCGCGATGACGTCGTTTCGGGTATGAGAATGGGCCGAGTGCAGCGCGAGCAACCAGCCCGGGAGCGTCAGCACCATCAACAAGATCATGTGCAGCGGCGGGTATGTAAAAAAGGCGCCGGGAACAAAGGTTTGGACGGCGCCAACGAGGAAGTTTCGGGGCGCGACGCCATCATCGTCCCAGCCGTCCGCTGCCGGAAGTCCCCAGGGTAATGCGAAGAGTCGCATCAGCGTCGCGAACGCCAGGACCCAGGACAGGGGAGATCGATACCAGCGTGACGCCACGTTCTTGGAGGTCCCGGTGTTTGTCATGGGGACGAAGGGCGGGAGTGTGCCGCGACGCTGATACGCCATGCCAGGCGAAATATCATCCTGAGGAGGAATCGGGGCAATAATCCGGTCAGCGCTTGGATCAGGGCGAACTGCCATGGCAAGACAATGCGACTTGCGCCCTTTTCAAGCCGTCTTGCAATGATCGCCGCAGCCATTTCCGCGCTGATCAGGAAGGGTCTTGGTTCTTTCAGGCCCTGACTCATCGGTGTATCGACGAATCCCGGCACGACGAGGGAGATGCCAACGCCATAGCGAGCGACGCGCAAGGCCAATGCCTCTGCAAAGAGCGCCAGCCCGGCCTTGGTGCCAACATAGACAGGGGCCATCGGCAGCGGGAAGCTTTCGGCGATAGACCCAACCAGGACGATTCGTCCTCTTTTGCGCTCAGCCATGCGGCATGCAAGCATATTGGCGCCGATCACAGGTACTGTGAAATTGACGGTTGCCATCCGTTCCACACTTTGGCGATCCTGCGCGATATCCGCGATTTCAAGGCTGCCGCCGAGACCTGCATTGAAGATCGCAAGGTCGAGCGGGAAACGCGTATCGACACTTTCCAATCGTGCCACGACCTCGTCCAGTGCCGTCAGATCAAAACTGGTGGCTTCGACGTTCGCTCCCGCTGCGCGGCACTGCGCGGCTGTCGCCTCAAGGCGTGATGAATTCTGCCCCCAGAGGACGAGCTGACGTCCCGGTCGGGCATAGAGTCTTGCCAGCGCTGCGCCGATGCCACTGGAGGCACCCGTGATCAATATGGTCGTGACGGACATTGGCTCCGTTGTGGCATAGAGGCGTAGACAAGATGTGCCTTGCGGTGCGGATTGAGCCGCAAGCGGGTTGACAGATGCATCCTGGCTCCCCTTTGTAAAGGTCAATTCCAGGGGCGAACCTGAAGACGTCGTCCGGATGCGGAGGCATCCCAGACGATGAAGTTTCAACGCATGTGCAGGACGCGGGCTCAGTGACAGACCAACCCACAGAGCCGCCAAACCCTGAAGTCGGGAAGCGTCGCCTGCGAGTCGCCCTGATCGCCAGCTCCTACAACTATATAAAAGACGGCGTTGCCCTGACGTTGAACCGCCTGGTCGGGTACCTGGAAAGCCATGATGTCGAGGTGCTGGTCTTTGCGCCTGTCGGCGACGCGCCAGCCTTCCCCTATCAAGGGACCGTCGTCCCCGTGCCCTCAATGGCGCTGCCGCGCCGACCGGAATATCGGCTTGCCTTTCAATTATCCCGGGGAAACCGTGCCAGGTTGCACGCCTTTCAGCCTGATATCATTCACATTGCCTTTGCCCCAGATTTCCTCGGATACAGCGCCTGGCGGCTCGCCGAATGCTGGAAGGTCCCGCTCGTTGCCTCATACCACACGCGTTACGAGACCTATCTCAAGCATTATTGGTATGTCGCACCCCTGAAGGGTGTCCTGGCGTGGTATCTGCGCCGCTTCTATGCCGCGTGCCGCGAAGTCTATGTGCCAAGCCCTTCGATGGTCGAAACCCTCCTTGCGGAGGGTCTGCGTGACAATTTCCGCCTTTGGCCCCGTGGCGTGGACCTCGACCATTTTGACCCGGGTCGGCGCTCGGCCGATTGGCGCGGCAGACTTGGCATTGGTATCGATGAAATCGTTGTGCTGCATGTTTCGCGTCTGGTGCGAGAAAAACGTACAGATACGCTCGAGGCCACATTGCGTCTCCTCGAAGCCCGCGGCATTCGTCATCGCAGTGTAATCGTGGGCGACGGGCCGGAACGCGCAGGTCTTGAGGCACGATTGCCGAACACGATCTTTACCGGATTCCTGCAGGGGGACGCGCTCAGCGAAGCCTACGCGTCTTCAGATATATTCCTTTTCCCGAGCGAGACGGAAAGCTTTGGTAACGTCACCCTTGAGGCGCTAGCCTCTGGTTTGCCGAGCGTGTGCGCCGACGCGACCGGGAGCAGGTCGCTGGTCGAACATGGCTGCTCCGGCTACCTTGCCAGTCCTGGGGCAGCCGAGGAATTTGCCGCTTACATCACGCAGCTCATTGAAGATCCGAAGCTGCGGCAGGAAATGGCAATTGCCGCGCGGGCGCGTGGACGGACATTTTCTTGGGACGGAACGATGGCGCGCCTCCTGGGCTACTACAACGCCCTGCTTGCGGGGATTGGCGCGTGAAGATTGTCGATGTCGCGGAATTCTATTCCGCTACCAGTGGTGGCGTTCGCACCTATGTCGACCAGAAGTTCCTGGCGGCCGCAGCGCACGGGCATTCCCTGACGGTCATCGCGCCCGGCAAGGAAAACCGCGAGGAGGCTCGCGAAGGCGGCAAGTTGATCTGGGTCAGGGCGCCGCAGATGCCGTTCGATCCGAATTATCACGTGTTCTGGGGTGGTGAGGACGTGTGGCGCATCCTGGATCGCGAGGCGCCGGATATTGTCGAGGGATCGTCTCCGTGGCGCGGGGGTTGGCTCGCCGCGCGATGGCAGGGCCAGGCAGCGCGTGCCCTGTTCATGCACGCCGATCCTGTTGCAGTCTATCCGCAAACCTTGCTCTCAGGAATGCTCGCGCCTGCGACGATCGATCGTCTGTTTGCTTGGTTCTGGTCGTATCTGCGGCGGCTTAATGGTCATTTCGACTCTTGCGTCGTGGCCGGGGCGTGGTTGGCGGCTCGCTTCGAGCAGCACGGACTTAAGAATCTTCAGGTTGTTCCCTTCGGGGTCGATACCAAATTCTTTGGACCCGGCCATTACGACGATGCCCTTCGGGTGTCGATGCTGGCCGCATGTGGCCTCGGGCCAGAGGCGGCGTTGCTCATCAACGTGGGGCGTCACCATCCGGAAAAGCGAATCCCGATGTTGATCGACGCCGTGACGCGGGCTCAGCAGGCCCGACAGATCGGGCTCTATATTGTTGGCGATGGCCTCAGTCACGGCTCGGTGCGTGCGAAGGCGGCTGGCGCGGCGAATGTCCATGTTGCCGGGCGCGTCGCTGATCGCGCGCTCGTGGCTCGGATGATGGCGAGTGCCGACGCCTTGCTTCACGGCTCCACGGCGGAGACCTATGGCTTCGTGGTCGCCGAAGCCCTTTGTTGCGGCACCCCTCTGGTGGTGCCACGGGCCGGTGGTGCTGGCGACCTCGCATCTCCTGGCTCTGCTGAGACGTATGCTCCGGGTGACTGCGACGATGCTGCGGCGGCAATCCTGCGCTTACTCAGCCGTGATCGCATCGATCTTACAACGGCCGCACTGGCTGCAGGCGTTAGCAAGGTCGGCGATATCGATGCCCATTTCACCAGGCTGTTCGCGCTCTACGCGGATCTCGTTGACCGCAAGAAGTCGGGACTTTCGCGGACAGTCGAGGTGGGAGAATGAGACGGCCCAAGAGCGTTGGTGCTTTCGTGGGTACGGCTGTCTCAACCTTTGCGATCTTCGCAGCGCAAAATTCAACCGCCGAAGCCCGCACGCTGTCGATTACTGTCGAAGAAATCGACCATATTCCAAAGCTGCGGGGCACATATCCCGTCCCCGATGAGCCGAATATGCTTTTTTACATTCAGCGCTCGGTCAATGCAAATACGGTTATCTATGTCGCGCCTCCCGAACGTCGCGATACATCCGCTCCCGTCGATGTATATTGGAGGCTCTACAACATTGATGGT
>CAIXXC010000031.1 GCA_903923205.1 uncultured Rhodospirillales bacterium
ACTCTCTCGATAGCAGGGTTCCCGAGGACCATGACGGCGTCGGCTACGTTCCCGTGGAGAACCTGATCGGCCGCGTTGACCGAGTACTGGCATCCTGGGATTTCCCGGTCGCGACGCGGGGCCCGCTTTGGGGCTGGCCCACACAATTGAGGCTTCCCCGGTTTTTCTCCGGCGTAAAATAGCGGGACAGCGCGGGATGACGGACCAGGTCGCTGTCCTGTTTGTCTGCCTCGGCAATATCTGTCGGTCGCCCCTTGCCGAGGCTGCGTTTCGTCAGGAAATCGCCCGCCGTTGCCTTGCGATCTCAATCGATTCCGCCGGTACCGGTGGCTGGCATGCTGGGGACCCACCCGATCTGCGGGCACAGGCGGTCGCGCGCCGGCATGGGATCGAGATCGGTGCTTACCGTGCCCGGCAGGTCACTCTGGCCGATTTTCGCCTCTTTACCCATATCCTGGCGCTTGATCAGCGTAATCTCTCGGATCTCCAGGCAATGCGACCGACAGATGCTGTCGCGCGGGTCGGTCTGCTCCTCGACCATGTTGCGGGGCGCGAAGGCCAGTCTGTCGCCGATCCCTATTACGGCGACGAGGCTGGGTTCAGCATTACCTGGGACGAGGTCAGGCGAGCTGCAACGGGCCTTGCTCATACCCTTTTTCCCGAGGGCCGGCGAGATCGCCGTTAAGCGAGGAGATGCTGACCGGCGTCGACAGGGATGATTGTCCCCGTGATGTGACGGGCGGCTTCGCTTACAAGAAACGCTGCGAGCCCACCGACATCTTCAATCGTCACGCCAAGATGCTCTGGCGCCGAAGCCGCGCTGTGTTGCAAAAGCTCGTCGAAATGGGCGATCCCGCTTGCGGCGCGGGTCAGGATTGGTCCGGGTGATATCGCATGGGCGCGGATACCCTTTGGACCCAACTCTGCGGCGGTATAGCGGACGACGCTCTCGAGCGCTGCCTTGACCGGGCCCATCATATTGTAATTGGCCACGACCCGTTCCGAGCCATAGAAGCTCACGGTCAATAAGCATCCGCCGTCTTGCATCAGTGGCTCGGCCAGCCGGGCCATCCGGAGAAAGGAATGGCACGAGACATCCATGGCTGTTCCGAACCCGGCTGCTGATGAATCTATGACTCGGCCCTGCAGATCGTCCCGCGGCGCGAACGCGATCGAGTGCAGTAGGAAATCGAGCTTGCCCCAACGCTGCGTGATTTCGCTAAAGAGGGCGTCAAGCTGGCTGGGGTCTTGGACGTCGCAGGGAAGAAGGATCGGGCAATCGAGGTTTTGGGTGACCGCTCTGACATGGGATTCGGCTTTGGCATTCAGGTAAGTGGCGGCCAGGGTTGCCCCACAGCGGGCGAATGCCTCGGCACAGCCGGCAGCGATGCTCTGAGCATTGGCAATGCCAACGACGAGGCCGCGCTTGCCGCGAAGATCGACCAGGGGTGGAGATGTTTCGTTCATAGCCGTCTGGCCTTATGTTGGGTTGGTCGAGGATATTTGTTCCAGGCAGTGTAGCGCGATCATCGCTTCCTCATCCGTAGCCAGTACCCGAAGCTCGATGCAGCTCTTTGGCGTGTTGATGATGAAACTGCCGGCGTTGTTGGCGTCGCTGTCGATCTCGGCGCCAAGCCAGCGCAGGCGGTCTATGATTCGGGCGCGGATTGCCGGCGCGTGCTCCCCGATACCGGCCGTGAAGACAATACCGTCGAGGCCGCCGAGGCTCGTCGCCATCGCGGCAATTTCGCGAGCGGCCCGAAATACGAAAAGATCGATAGCTTCCGCGGCGTGCGGGTTGTCGCTTGCGAGCAGGGCGCGCATATCGCCGGAGATACCCGAGATTCCGAGCAGGCCAGCGCGGCGGTAGAGCAGGTCCTCCAACTCGGCTGACGTCATGCCGCGTTCTTGGAGGAGGTAAAGCAGCGCTCCAGGATCAAGTGATCCTGTTCGCGTTCCCATGATCAGGCCATCAAGCCCGGTCAGGCCCATTGTGGTATCGATGCTGCGCCCGAATTCAAGGGCGCAAAGGCTTGCGCCGTTGCCCAGGTGGGCGATCACTAAACGACGATCCGCAACCTCTGGAGCAAGGGCGCGCAAACGACGCGCGATGTATTCGTAGGAGAGCCCATGAAAGCCATATCGCCGCATCCCTGCGTCATGGAGGGCTCTTGGCAATGCCATCGTTGTTGCGACCGCCGGCATGGTCCGGTGAAAGGCGGTATCGAAGCAGGCGAGTTGCGGCACATTCGGGCGAAGGCGGCGCAACACGCGAATCGGTGTCAGATTGTGCTGCTGGTGGAGTGGCGCCAGCGGCGCTAGATGCTCAAGCTCATCGAGCACGTTATCATCCAACATGACAGGCGCCGAATAGCGCGTGCCGCCATGGACAACGCGGTGGCCTACCATCCGCACTTCACGGCCCTCGAGCCACGCCTCAAGGTCGCGGAGCAGCGCATCAAGCAGGTGATCGTAATCGTGATCGGCGTCTGCTTGCCAGCGGACCTCGTTGATGGTTGCCCCGTCAGGGTCGCGCATAACGAGATGAGGCGCTTCACCGATCCCTTCTATTTGCCCATGGATCAGCGCACACGGTTCATTGTCCTGCCCGGCAGGGCGGTACACCCCGAATTTCAAGCTCGATGATCCGGCGTTGATTGTCAGGATTGCGTCATCGCACCCCTCGGCCCCGGTCATGCCGATATTCCTGTCTGCCTCGCGGTGGCGCGGGCGATCAGAACCGCGACCGCACAGGAGGCGATACGGGTGCGCTCGCTATCGGCCCTGCTGGTCAGGATGATGGGAACGCGAGCGCCCAGGACAACGCCGGCGGCGTCGGCCCCGGCAAGGAAGCTCAGTTGCTTTGCCAGCATGTTTCCTGCCACAAGATCAGGGACCACGAGAATATCGGCCCGCCCGGCAACGGTCGAGACGATGCCCTTCTCCCTTGCCGCAGTTACATTGATCGCATTGTCGAAGGCGAGCGGGCCATCCACCAGACCGCCGCTGATCTGACCCCGGTCGGCCATCTTTGACAGCGCAGCAGCATCCAGCGTCGATTGGAGCTTGGGCGTCAGGGTTTCGACTGCGGAGAGAACAGCGACACGAGGTGTCTCTACGCCGAGAATGCGGGCAAGGTCGATGGCGTTCTGGATGATATCGCGCTTGTCTTCGAGCGAGGGTGCGATGTTGATCGCCGCGTCGGTAATGAAAAGGGGACGCGGATGTCCGGGGACGTCCATGACATAGACATGGCTGACCCGTCGCGCTGTTCGTAGTCCGACATCTTTTGCCATGACCGAATGCATCAACTCGTCGGTATGGAGAGAGCCCTTCATTAACAGACCTGCTTCGCCGCTCCGCACCAAGGCAACTGCGTGGTCGGCGGCGGCGTGGCTGTGAGGGACATCGACGATGCGAAGCCCCGTCAGATCGAGATGCTCGGCTTCGGCAACGGCCCTTATTTTGGCCTCCGGCCCGACGAGTATCGGCGTGATGAGGCCGGCATGGGCGCCCTCGATTGCGCCGCTGAGGGAGGCGAGGTCGCACGGGTGCGCAACAGCCGTGATTACGGCTTCGCCACCCTGCGCCCGTTCCAGGAGGCGCCGGGAGTGTTCGTGTTTGCTGAAACGGATGTCGGGGAGAGCGATGGGGCGCGACGAACCTTTTCGGTCGGCGCGCGGACTTCGGCACGACCCGTAATCACCGGTTTTCCGGATTGGTTTGTGCAGACACAATCCAGGACGATGTCGCCCGTCTCTTCGCGCTTTTCTAGTACAGTAAGGGTCGTGGTAATGGTGTCGCCGATCCCGACAGGTCGACGAAACCGCAGTTCCTGGCCTAGATAGATGGTCCCGGGGCCGGGTAATTGAGTGCCCAGCACGGTAGAGATCAGAGCACCGCCCCACATGCCATGGCCGATGATCTTGTGGAACATGTCGGTTTCGGCATAGGCAGCGTCCAGATGCGCAGGATTGATATCGCCGGACATTATCGCGAAGAGATCGATATCTTCCTTCGTCAACGTCCTGATCGTGGAAGCCTGGTCGCCGAGACTGATCTCGTCGAAGGTTCTGTTCTCGATCATCTCGGTGGTGGCTGAGGGGGTGACAGGCATCAGGCTTTATCCTCAATGCTGAAGCACGTAATCGCCCGGCGCCTCGGCGAGAACCGGATAACGAGCGGCACCGATTGTTGGTGGTGAGACGTCTCCCTTGGACGGCAAGGTTTTCAACCAATCATTCCAGGCATCCCACCAGGACCCGACGCGACGCTCGGCGTCTTCGAGCCACTGTTCCGGCGGGGTATAGATCGCCCCGCGCGGGCTTTGGCTGATGCGATAATGGCGATGGGGATGGCCCGGTTCGCTCACAATGCCGGCGTTGTGGCCGCCGGAGGTGAGGACGAAGGTGACGTCGGTTTCAGTCATCAAGTGGAACTTATAGACCGACCGCCAGGGGGCGATGTGGTCGGTCTCGGTGCCGA
>CAIXXC010000032.1 GCA_903923205.1 uncultured Rhodospirillales bacterium
CGGCCTCCGCCAGAGCCTCGTAGACGCCGGCCTGATAGGAGCCGAGGGCGCCGCCGCCTTGCAGAATAAGGGCAATGCGCTCGAACGGGGGGCGTTCGTCGCAAACATGGGTCTTGGTCTTCGAAGCGCTGGCTACGGCCATCTGTATGTCTTGCTCCAGGAGTTGCTCGGCGCAGGGTCGGAAACCTCACGCCTTGGGCATATAGGCGAGGCGATCCAGCAATCCTTGCAGGATATAGGCTGCAGCCGCCCGATCGACAATCTCGGCCCGACGCGCCCGGCTCAAATCCGCATCGATCATGCCCCGGGTCACCGCCGCCGTAGACAATCTCTCGTCCCAGAAGACGATGACGGGATCGTCATGCCCCAGCAAATTCCGTGCGAAGGCGCGGGTCGCCTGACAACGCGGTCCTTCGCTGCCGTCCATGTTAAGAGGCAAGCCGAGTATCAGTGCCGCGATACCATGCTCCCGACGCAATCGACCGAGCGCCTCGGCGTCAGCGGAGAATTTCCCGCGAGACAAAGTCAGCAACGGCGAGGCAACCATCTGCAGGGAATCGGACAGTGCTAGTCCGATTGTCTTCGTCCCGAGGTCGATTCCCAGCAGCCGCTGGCCGATGGACAGACGTTCCTTGAGCTCAGCTGGTGTGACAATCGGCATGGTACCGCATTCTATCGTGTAGGGCCAAGCATGGGGGGGATCGCATTGGAAACCTAGTGAATTTCCGCGATCCTGTCGCTCTCACTCGTGATCCATCGGCATCCTGGGCGCCCGCGACCAGACAGAGCGACATTCTGTCCCCATTGACTCACGTCTTCGAACATGAGACGCCAGACAGGTCAGCTATCGAGCCTCGTGGGAGAGATCGGTCGGGATTGCCATCCCAGAAGGACCGACACCGAAGGAGCAACCGCCCCGGAAACTCTCAGGTACCCAGGACCGCGAGGGGAAGGCTGCTCTGGAAAGCAGGGCGATGCGTCAGCGTCGTTCTCACCGACGAGGTAAGCCTTCATCGCCAGACTCATGGCGATCGAGGGCCAATCTTTCAGGTTCATCGGACAGAGGGGGCGCACGGCCACGACAGCAATCGTGGGTAGGCGCGACTCTAAAACCGATCGGACTCTGATGGACACCCTGGCGTCGGCACGTACCCCTCTTCATCCACTTCACGATCGCCTTGGGGCCAAATTCGTGGCCTTCGCAGGTTATGACATGCCCGTGCATTACCCTTCCGGCGTGCTGGCGGAGCATCTCCACACGCGGACCAGCGCCAGCCTGTTTGATGTGTCCCATATGGGTCAGGTTCGACTGAGGGGACCCGGTGCCATCCCTGCGCTCGAACGACTGGTTCCAGGTGATATCGCCGGGCTGTTAGTCGGGCAGATGCGCTACACCCAATTCACCAATGAACAAGGTGGTATTCTCGACGACCTGATGGTCACCCGGGGGAAAGACCATCTCGACCTAGTCGTCAATGCCGGGACGAAACGTTCGGATCTTGAGCATCTCAGGGATCGTCTGCCGGGCAACATCGACATTGATTACCTTGAGGACCGCGCGCTCCTGGCCGTGCAAGGGCCGGCGGCAATGTCGGTGATCGCGCGCCAGTTACCCGTCCTGGCCAACATGGCCTTCATGACGGCGGCAGAGGCCAAGCTTTATGGTATCGCCTGTAGCGTCACACGTTCCGGGTATACCGGTGAAGATGGCTATGAGATTTCGGTGAGATCCGCCAGCGCCATCGAACTCGCCGAAGCGCTGTTGACGGAACCCGAGATCCGACCTGCCGGGCTCGGCGCCCGTGATTCGCTGCGGCTGGAGGCAGGGCTTTGCCTTTATGGACATGATATCGACATCACAACGACACCGGTTGAGGCAGGATTGTTGTGGTCAATCGGCAAGAGACGCCGGATCGATGGCGGCTTTCCAGGCGCCGACATCATCAAACGCCAGATCGCCGAGGGTTCGCCGCGCCGACGCGTCGGGATATTGCCCGAAGGCCGGGCACCGGCGCGTGAACACACCGAAATCCGAGAGGACGGCAAAACCATCGGCATTGTGACCAGCGGCGGCTATGGCCCGAGCCTCGGCAGGCCAATCGCGATGGGTTATGTCGCGACCGGATCGGCCTTTGCCGGAGCGCCACTGGACCTAATCGTTCGCGAGACACCACGGCCCGCCAGAGTCGTCCCCCTGCCCTTCATCCCGACACGATATTTCCGCGTCTGATCAAAGCCCTTTACTTTACCTTCTCAATCCCCGGAGCAACGATCCATGACTGAACTGCATTATGCCGAATCTCACGAATGGGTGCGCCTTGAGGGCGAAATCGCAACTGTGGGCATCAGTGTCTTCGCGCAGGAGCAACTCGGCGACGTCGTCTATGTCGAGTTGCCGGCGGTTGGTGCGACGGTGACCAAGGGTAATAATATTGCGGTGGTGGAATCGGTAAAGGCCGCCAGTGAGATCTATGCGCCCGTCTCAGGCACTGTAGTCGAGGTCAATGCGGCCATTGTCGATAACCCCGGGCTGATCAACGAACAGCCGCTGAGCGAGGGCTGGTTCTTCAAGATCAAAATCAGCGCCCTCCCCGAGGTGGAAACCTTGCTCGACGAAGCTGCCTATACCGCACTCGTGGGTGGCACGCACTGATGCGTTACCTCCCTCTGACGCCGGATGATCGGCAAACCATGCTTGCATCGATCGGTGTGCCCTCGGTCGATCATCTATTCCGCGACGTACCACCGGCAGCCTGGCGCGAGGCACCCTTTCCCCTGCCAGGGCACCAGGGTGAACTTGAGGTCGAACGCGCTCTGACGGCTATGGCGGCCAGAAATACGGCGGCAAATTCAGGCCCACATTTCCTAGGCGCGGGCACCTATCGACACCATGTCCCCGCCGCAGTCGATCAGCTACTCCTGCGCGGAGAATTCCTAACGGCATATACACCGTACCAACCTGAGATCGCGCAAGGCACATTGCAGGCATTGTTCGAGTTCCAGACCCAGGTCGCTATGTTGACCGGAATGGAAGTCGCCAATGCCTCGATGTATGACGGCTGCACGGCCGCGACAGAAGCGATCCTGATGGCTAACCGGGTGACAAAGCGAAACCGGACGATTCTCTCCGGCGGGCTCCATCCGCATTATCGCGATACCGCCCGGACTCATGCGCGTTTTGCCGGATTCAGTATCGAATTTGCCAAACCGGACCCGGGTGGCGACGAAAACCTGACGTCAATGATTGATGGCAATACGGCGTCTGTCGTCGTCCAGAACCCCGATTTCTTTGGCAATATCCGCGACTACTGTGCGCTTGCCGAGGCCTGCCACCGCGTGGGCGCCCTTCTGGTTGTTGTCGTCACAGAAGTCATCTCACTTGGCGCTATCCTGTCACCGGGCGAAATGGGCGCCGATATTGTCGCCTGCGAGGGACAATCACTCGGCAATACGATGAATTTCGGTGGCCCCCATGTCGGGTTGTTTGCGACGAAGGAAAAGCTGGTACGTCAAATGCCAGGGCGTCTCGCCGGGCAGACGGTCGATATGGATGGCAAGCGTGGCTTCGTCCTCACCTTGTCGACCCGCGAACAACACATCAGACGCGAGAAGGCGACGAGTAATATCTGCACGAATGCGGGGCTTTGCGCCCTCGCCTTCACGATCCACACGGCGCTCCTTGGCGAAACCGGTTTGACCCGGCTCGCCTCCCTCAATCACGCAATGGCGTCAATCATGGCCGATCA
>CAIXXC010000033.1 GCA_903923205.1 uncultured Rhodospirillales bacterium
ACAGCCTCAGAATCGGCGGGGTTGAAATTTCCCGATCGGCCTTCGCGTCTATAGCGTAGAGTTGGCTGGATAGCCCAGCGCTCCGCCAACTGGTATGATACCTTGTCCGAGACTTCAAGGAAGCTTGTTTCATTGCCCGAAAAGGCCGTCGTGTAGTCCTTCATCTGATAATTTACTATCAGCGTATCGGCAGTTCTCCTTGTAAAGCTATGCGTTCCGGAAAAGCCGATCGCCGTTGCTGTCGTCACGCGACCAGAGCTTTGCGGCTGAACTCCTCTGGAGGACGTAAGATCGAATGACGTGCGGTCCGCCTTGTAGGTGAGATCGACATTGTAGAAATAATCATACTGCGTCGAGGATCCGAGCCCGAAGAGATCGATTTTGACCATCTGATAGCCGCCGGAGGCATTGATGGACAGTTTTTGCGTTAACTGGCGTTTCCAGCCCAGCGCGGGGCCGATGGTATCGGAGGAATTGCGCGGGCCAGATTCGGTATTGTAATGGCTCGTCTGCAAGATCAACTCGCCGGTATCTTTGGCATCAAAGGCGCGCTGAAGACTTGGCGAGGCTCCATAGGAGACATAGTCCTGATAGTAGGATGCGCTGTCATAATGTGCGTATGCGGCATTGGCATCGAGGACAACTTGGTCGCGCGCATCCAAGGATATGCCGTATTCCGGAGCAAGTGAGTATCCGGTATGCCTGATACCGGCAACGTTGATGCCGGAGGTGTTGAATTCACTCGTACGCGTGGTGTCGTAATCCAACGTTCCCGACATGCTGAAATAGCTGGCTTGCCAGGATTTCTTCCCCGCGATCGTCGAGTGAACATCGCTTGAGCTGAACTGGTCGAGATTGTAGCGCGACAAATCCAGTTTGTTGTCCATGCTGATATTGGAATCACCGGTACTGCGGCTGATCGTGACCTCCGGCATGAACACTGTCCCAAACAGGGTCTTGCCGTCCTTCGGCGCCAGGAGCGGGTTCGAGTCGACCTCGAACGATTGGCTGTACTGCGGCTTGATGTCGAACTCGGCGGCGCAAGCCGCTGAGGACTCCACGACTGCCCAGAGGAGAAAGGTCCGGGAAACGAGTCCCAGGGTGCGCGACATCCCTCGCGTCAGGGTCACTGATAAAACCACCGGCAGGATCCCGTCGCTCTATGGCGCTACAAGAGGCTGGCTTCTGGCACAACGACCACATCGCCGGGCGACAGGACAACGTCCTTGTCCAGTGACTCACCCTTCATGAGGTCGTCATACGGGACCTTGATCGCAGTTTCGGCGCCGCTGCTGTCGCGGCGAAGAATCTTGATCTTGCCGGTCGCAGCATAAGGTGTCACGCCGCCCGCCATGCTCAGGGCCTGCATCACGGTAACACGATGTCCGGTATTGATTTCGCCAGGCTTGTTCACCTGCCCAATGACATCGACCACGTTCCCGTTGGCCATCTTGACCACGACCGTCACAGCGGCATCGGGGATATCCGTGGCGAGTTTGGTTTTGATCTCTTGCTGTAGCGCGGCGACAGTCTTCCCGCGCGCCGTCAGGGAGCCGATCAGCGGAAAGGAGATCGTGCCGTCGGGGAGCACGAGGGTCTCCTTGTCCAGCCCGTCTTCTTTCCAGACGGTGATCTGAAGAATATCACCGGGGTTTATCGCGTAATCAGCGTCCGCCGCGATCGCCAGCGACCTGGGTGAGAACAGCAGAACACCAAAACATAAAACCCAGATCAGCTTCGTCCACATGATATCCGCCCCTTTTGTGTCGCAATCGGTAACGACAAAAATCAATCTACCCAATCGCTTGCCCTAGGCCAACGGAAAAGCAACCGGCCCCGCACTGGTGAGCGCAACCCTGCGTCATGGCCGGAGCGGGCTATGCGCCGCTGTCCGCGGTTGCGCCGTTCCTGAACGTCGACCGGATGCGTTGGCAAAATAGGCTCGCGCGTAATCGCCGCCAGCACCTCTTGTCTCAAGACTGAAGGGGGCGACATCGCCGATGCCGCCATCGGTGAGCGGCCACGCGGCCCCTGGGGACATCGCGATAATATTAGCGGCGACAGCGGGTGTTGCCGACACCTGGGCCACAAGAGCCAATACAACAGCGGATATCAGCGCGTTATGGGTCAAATGCTTGTTCCGGTCCTCGCAACGGCCACCCAGTCGCATCGAGCGTGCGGTTCGCAGGTCGTTGGATGAAGCTTGTCGCCCGCGTCAAAGCGCCCCAACCCGACACCATATCCAGCTTCATAGTCATCGTGCAGGGGTTCTCCAATAAAGTCCAAAACTGGTTAATAGAGAACAGTGATTTTTTCGTTAATATCCGTATCAGCGCAATCTGGCGATTGCCCAAGAACAGCGTATGATGAACCTTGAAAGCGGTCGGGTATCGTCGCCCTAATCTTTTTGCGCGGTTATTTTTTTGCTTAAATCGAGAGCGAGCCTGTATATACGGTGAGGGAGAGATTATGGGCGCTGCACATGCGGAGGTAGTACTGATTTTAAGCTGATTCCCTGATTGAGATTAATTCTCACTCGATTTTTTATGGATTCATGTGTTGCCGTGCCTCCGATGGCTTAAAGGCTGGCAAAATACAGGTAGGATGAGATGGTCATACAAAATGGAGACGTTAAAGGTGAGGGTCTCGATTTTAAATCGAGTAATCCATATCCGAACGAAGACCTCTCTTCTATATGGCGTCAAATTCAGTTCCCTCGAATTTCTCGTTGGCTTTATTCAAAAATTGTTCAGAACTTCGATAGTTTAAGCGTAATTCTCAGCGCATTACTGGGATTGGACTTTAATTTTTACGGCGATGACATAGATCTAAAGTATTACGCTGCTCCAATAGTTGTTGGCGTTCTGTTCAGCCGGTTGTTATTTGAAAGATTTTCGCTCTACGCGCCCGAACGGCTGCTGTCGTACAGTTCGACTGCGAGGACCTTGATCCCGGCCTGGCTTGTGTCTTGTGCGGCGATCGCTCTGGTGGATCGACTGAGCTATCCCAGTGACATTACGATGCCGGATTGGGAAGCCTGGTGGTTCGGGATCGGCCTTGTCGTGCTTGTTGGCGGGCGATTGGTGGTCACCAAGCACTACCAGCACAATATCAAGATCGGTCGTGTTGCCCAGTCGATGGTGCTTCTTGGCGGGGGTGCCCTCGGGATGTCCTTCGTGCAGCGCCTTAAAGGCAACCACCAGGGATTTCGTGTGCTCGGTTTCTTCGATGATCGTCGCGAACGGGTGCCGGCAACGATCGATGGTGTCCCGCGGCTGGGTGGAACGCGCGACCTTTTCACCTTCATCAGCGATTACCAGGTCGATACAGTGGTGATCGCCCTGCCCATGGTTGCAGACAAGCGACTGCTTGAGATCATCCAGGCGCTGCGACGCTTTCCCGTTGATCTCCGCATCCTCCCTGATTTCCTGGCCTTTGAGGTTTCGGAGTCAATCGCCCGGCAGTTCAGCGATCTGCCGGATATGCTCCTCCTGCCGATCGCGAATCGGCCGATCGCCGGTATCAACACCTTGTTGAAGGAGATTGAGGACAAGGTTCTGGGATTGACGGCGCTGGTCCTGCTGGCGCCCGTGTTGCTTGCCTGCGCCATCGGCATCAAGCTGACGAGCCCGGGGCCAGTATTCTACCGTCAGCCGCGCCAAGGCTTTAAGGGGCGCGAATTCATGATCTACAAATTCCGCACGATGCACCAGTCGGACAGTCCTGCCTTGGCGACCAAGCTAACCGAGCGCGGCGACCCCAGGATTTTTCCGTTCGGCTCCTTACTCCGCAAGTCAAGCTTGGACGAATTGCCGCAGCTCTTCAACGTGATCCTTGGCGAGATGTCGCTGGTCGGGCCTAGACCCCATCTCCGTACAGCCCGGGTCGGCAATGCAATCCAGTATGATGAGGCAGTCGCGGAATATGCAGCCAGGCACCGCGTCAAGCCGGGCATCACAGGCTGGGCGCAGGTTAATGGCTGGCGCGGTCCTACGGAGGTGCTGGAGCAGATCCAGAAGCGCGTCGAACATGATATTTACTATGTCGACAACTGGTCTGTGACCTTCGATCTTTGGATCATGATCCTGACAATCGTCAGGGGTTTCTTTAACAAGAACGCCTTCTAGGAAACGCGCTGGCCTTGAAAGGCTCCTTGCGCCGGCCGTTGCTGGTGCGGGTCAGCGGATCCGATCGAAGCGAAAATTATCCGCATAAGATTTTGCGGTAATCTTGGTGTCGTGGGGCTGCTCGACGGAATAGCTAAGCCCCTGCTTGATCGCAAAGGCTTCTGCAGCCTCAAGGGTCGGGAATTTCAACCGCACCTGATTGAGCGTATCGGCTGCGCTGATCCAGCCCATCAGCGGCTCTGGCGTCCGCTTTGATGCCGACTCGAATTCGAGAATCCAGCGCCGCGTTCCTGCCTTGCCCGATGACATTGCTGACTTTGCAGGTCTCAGAATCCGCGCTTGCGCCATGGTCTCGGACTTTCCTGTTTTACCCCGCAAGGGTCGCTGTCCCCCGCTAACGGGGACTGATGGTCGGGGCGAGAGGATTCGAACTTCCGACTTCCTGCTCCCAAAGCAGGCGCTCTACCAGGCTGAGCTACGCCCCGATGGCTGGTTTCCTAGAGTTTTAATGGCATCGGGTCAACCTCTATAAGGGTGCTTCCCCGTCACGGCTGCCGCGAAGAAAGGTGATACGACATGTCAAGCCATGGCGTGCCACCCACTTTGCGCTTCGGTCTGAGCCAGAACCGGGGCTGGTGTTTCGCGAAAAGTGTCAATTGTGCTTGACTATAAAAAGTGTCAAACTGATGTTACGTTTGTGGAAGCGCTGAGAAAAATGGCGGAAACCCATTGAAACCCTTTCCCGGGAAGAATGATTCCCTGAAGAGGATCCCAAAGGGTGTGGTGTCGATGATGCCGTTCCGGTCGCCTAAGGCCCGCCAAGAGTGGGGTCCAGGCGACGAGTCGTTCGATCAGCAGCCATAACGTCCCGCGTGCGGGAACAGCACGATCTTTGTCACTGGAACCTCGAAGGGGGGTAATTATGGCAGATACTGATGAAAAGGTTGGGCCATCCGGTCTAACGCTGCGGCAGGCAGAAGAACTGCATGCGAGTTTGGTTGAGGGGACGCGGATCTTTTTCTGCTTCGCAGTCTTCGCGCATCTTCTCGCATACATCTATTCTCCCTGGCTGCATTAAGGAGGGCGGACGATGATTTATGGCAAGATGTGGTATGTGGTGAAGCCGAGCGTCGGCGTGCCACTCTTCTTCGTGGCCGTTGCAGGCGCTTCGCTGATCGTTCATATCGGGATTCTGACGCATACCGATTGGTTTCCGGCATTCCTCGAAGGGCATCAGAAGGCCAAACCAGCGGCTGTTGGCATGCTGACTCCGACCGTTCCGGCTGGAGCGGTTACCTATTCAGTCCTGAAGTCGTAAACCTCGTCACTCTCGGGGACGGGCGCCTAGGCGTCTCGTCCTCGGGAACGAAGGGGACCTGGACCCTGGTATGCTCCAGGCATAGGTGCCAATGCCTCGGGCTCGTCGCTGGGCCCGAGGTGCTGACGAGCGGTCGATTGCGCTCCTGTTGGATTGAGCGCCGAGCCGATTGAGGGTGGAAGCATTGGTGCCATGAACCGTGTCAGCCGTCGCGTCATGAATGTGTGGACCGAACTCGGACCACGCTTCCTCCCGTTTGCCGATGCCGCAACGCCCGATTTGCCTCTGTCGCGGCTGCTGCGACTATCTCTGTTTCAAGTTTCTGTCGGCATGGCGCTGGTCCTGCTGGTGGGCACACTCAATCGTGTCATGATCGTTGAGCTTGGGGTGCCATCATCCCTCGTCGCCATCATGATTTCGCTGCCGCTGATATTTGCCCCGTTCCGCGCGCTGATCGGGTTTCGCTCCGATATCCATCAATCCGCGTTTGGCTGGCGCCGTGTTCCCTATATCTTTCGCGGCACGATGGTCCAATTCGGCGGATTGACGACCATGCCGTTCGCGCTGCTGGTGCTGTCGGGCGGTGGAAATGCCAGCCATTATCCGATGTGGGTCGGCGATTTCGGCGCAGCCGTCTCTTTTCTGCTGGTTGGCGCGGGCCTTCACACGACACAGACCGTTGGCTTGGCCTTGGCGACCGATCTTGCGCCCACCGAATCGCGACCCAAGGTGGTCGGACTGATGTATGTGATGCTGCTGGCCGGGATGATCGTGAGCGCCCTCCTGTTTGGCGCCTTCCTCGCCAATTTCTCGCCCTTCCGTCTGATTCAAGTGGTCCAGGCCTCGGCGCTGGCGACCATCATCCTCAACATCGTGGCGCTCTGGAAACAGGAGGGCGTCCGTATTCCCAAGCTCCACGAGCCCCGCCCCGAAGCGAACTTCACCCAAGCCTGGGCCAGCTTCGTCCAAGGGGAGCGGGCGATTCGCCGTCTCTTTGCGATTGGCCTCGGCACGATGGCGTTCAGCATGGAAGACGTGTTGCTCGAGCCCTATGGCGGGCAGATCCTTCATCTGACGGTAAGCTCCACTACGAAGCTCACGGCGACGCTCGCCGTGGGTGGTCTGGTCGGTTTCTGGCTAGCCTCGCGCGTGCTCAGCCGTGGTGCCGACCCGTTCCGGATGGCGGCATCCGGAGCCATGGTCGGCGTGCCTGCTTTCGCGTTGGTGATCCTGGCTGCACCCTCGCATCTGCCGCTGTTTTTTGGGGTCGGCACGCTATTGATCGGCTTCGGGGCTGGTTTATTCGGCCATGGCACCCTGACTGCGACCATGAATGCGGCACCGGCCGATCAAGCCGGCTTGGCCCTGGGCGCCTGGGGCGCTGTGCAGGCGTCCGGCGCTGGGGTCGCGGTGGCGCTGGGCGGCATTATCCACGATATCGTGGCCCACGCGAATGATGGTCAGAATAGCGCCGCGATGGCCTATGACACCGTCTATTCGATCGAAATAATCCTGCTTTTCGGCGCATTGCTGACCATGGCGCCACTGTGCGTGAAGCGACTGGCCGCTTCTCGCTGAGCCTTGGGAAGTTGTGCGGCCGTTTCGACCAAGCCGTCATCGTTGACGCTGCGGTGCCGAACGCTTAGGAATTCCCGCAAGGTGCGCTTAGCTCAGCTGGATAGAGCATCGGCCTTCTAAGCCGAGGGTCACTGGTTCGAATCCAGTAGCGCACGCCACCTCGTCCTGTTGCAGTCCTCGCGCGGGGCGGCGGCTGCAAGTCCTGATCCTGCATTTTCAGCAGATACCTCCCTATCTTTCATGCCGGTCGGATCCCCTTCTCCCAGCCCTCATTTGACACCATTTTGATCTAAATGTTCATGATATGTTCATTTTTTCCTTGCCTGTTTCGGAATTCGCGGGCATAATTTCCCCATCGTCACGATTGTGACCTGAACCCGCCCGGCTCGGCCGTCGGCGGGTTTTTTGTGCGCGCGTCCTGCGTGGCGTCCTTCCCCTCACGCTCCCGATCCAGGATCGCCCATGAATGCCGTCATTCCCGGCCACGGCGTGTCGCGCCCGGCTGCGACGCTCTGTTGCTCGCTTGATGCTGTCCATCTTTGGCCCGGCATCCCGCTCACATACCGGCAGGGGGGCCGAGTCGTCCCCGGCGATCAGGGCGCAATCCTCGAACGCGTCGCCCGTCTGCATGGGCCCGGCGTCACCCATAGCGGCGTCGCCTGGGCCATCGGACGCGCAGCGGCGTATCTGACGCAGGGCGACGTCGCGCGGGCCCGGCGTTCTCTGTCGTACACCGATCTGCCGCACCTCACACCCGACGGATATCGCCTGATGCGTGCCGTCGGCGAGCGTCTTGGTCTGCCGCTCCCGGAGATCCGCGTCGGCGTCTCGCCTCGGCTCTGGTCGCCGGCCGATCTTGAGCGTGCAACCAGGCTTCACGTCGCCGACACCCTTGCTGCGTGGCAGCAGATGGCGAAGTTCGGCTTCGACCCGAACGAGGCGCGCGGCGAGCGGGGGCGCTGGACCACGGGCGCTGCCTCGGGGGCCGGACAGGCGGCTCAGGGTGGCGGTGCCGGCAGCCCGGAGCGTCGCATCACCCCCGCCCGCTACGCCGTCATCTCCGGGACGGCTGGTGTCCTGCGCAATCCGGCGGCGCTCGATGCCGCCGTCGCCGCCGGTGACGTCATGCTCGAGGCCGCCGCCGCGGGGGCTGCGGCCGTTACCCCGGTCGGCTGGGTCACGATCGGCGCGGTTGCCGTGGGGGGTGCGGCCTATCTCGTCCATCAGCGCACGACAGCAGCAGGATCGCCGCCGCCGCAACTGCCCGCAGTCCAGCCGGGGCGCAGCACGACGCCGTTGCCACCGATCCAGCCGCCCGGCTTTCCCGCTGCGCCGCCGGTGCGCCTTCCGAACCACACCGCAAGCCCCGTCGCGGCCCGCCCTGCGCAGATCCTGACCAGCCCGGGCGATCCGCTGGTGGCGGAGCACGAGGTCTATGTCGGGCTGACCCCGGAAGAGCTTGCGGAAATGTACGCAGCCCACGCCGTGATGACGCCCGAGGAACTCGACCGGGTCGCAGGCCAGGCGGCGGCAGCGGCGAAGGGGGCGAAATCGGCGGCAGAATTAAGACAAGCGGTCGCCACGGCAGCCGACAAGCTCGCCAAGGGCGATACCCCCTGGGCACGCGGCACCAATGCCCATCTGATCCTCAATCGTGCGTTACAAAAATTGAACAAAACTTCTAGATTTCAACATAAAGGAGAAATATCATACTTGGGTGGGAAAGTCGTTCGCTACGGGACAAGGGGTTCCATTCGGGTGGACGTCCTTGTCGGCGATACCAAGAAGCCAAAGAAGATCTTCGATTTCAAGATCGGTAAAGATAAAAATGGGCTTTCGCCGGAGCGTATCGCCCGCATCCGAAGGCACTTGCCCAAGCGCTCTAAAAACATCCCCATTCTTGAACTGAGGCCGAAACCATGAGCCTGACGAAACTCGCCGCAAAGGTGCAGAAGTATTTCCCCCAAAGCATTCGTGTGCGCCACGAAATCTGGCTGACCGCGATGCCGCCGGTCCTGTGCGGATATTCCTTTGAGCCGTCGAGCGAACGAGGCGTGTTTCGGCCTCGGGCGATCATCATGCCGACCTATACTCTGGAGAAATTTGTTTTCCTCGATCACTCTCTGGAGTTGATGCCGAGCCATAAGAGCGCGGTCTGGTGGTTCGATGCGAAGCAGATGGAGCCCATCATCCCGGACCTCATCGCCAAGCTCAGCGGACCGGGCGCACAGTTTCTGCACGATAATGGCCGGGATCTTCGTGCTTTCCTTGCCTATCTTGAGGACGAGTATCCGCCCCCGGTTATCGACCCTTACATCCTTCTTGACCTTGGCTGTGGTCATGCGCTGCTGGGCGACCTCGACACGGCAGCCCACTGGCTCGAGCCACTGCTAGGTACTGATTACAGTCAGGATGATGTGGACTGGGTCCGGGCCGTCTCCCGCCAGGGTGCCGAGGCGATGGCGGCGATCCGGGAGGGCGATGCCGCGATCCGTCGATTGCTCGACGGCTGGTCGCAGGAAACGCTCGTTAATCTGGGCATCGTCCGCAGCGATGTGGGTTGAGTTGCGCCGAGGTCATTGCCATAGGTTGAATGTTCATGGTATGTTCACTGTTTCCGTGAACGGAGGCCGAGACCATGAGTCTGACGAAACTCGTCGCAAAGGTGCAGAAGCACTTCCCCCAAAGCATCCAGGTTCGCCACGAAATCTGGCTGACCGCGACACCGC
>CAIXXC010000034.1 GCA_903923205.1 uncultured Rhodospirillales bacterium
CTTCAACACCGGGGGGGATGTTTGGCCCGCCGTTAATCTGGCCAATGTCACTTTCTCGGGACCGGGGCCAAATTCCGGCATGGCGCAGACGGTTGCGGTGCAGGGCTGGTCACCCGACCAGCAAAGCTACATCGCTGGGTTTGCGGCCAAGTCGCAGTATCCGGAGGATTCGTGCCCACCCCTGGCCAAGGGCCACTACCGCCGCATCTTCTTTGGGGCGCCGGACGCAAGCCCAAATGGTTTTGGTCTTGGCTATGAAGAGGTCGATGAAAACGACAAACCTGTTTCGCCACAGGCAAAGGTGAGCGCATTCGATCCGGACAATCCGACGATTTGTGTTCCCCGCGGCACCGAAGAGCGTTGGCAGTTGGTGAATCTGACTGTCGAGGACCACAATTTCCACATTCATCAAGTCAGATTCAAATTGATGGCCACCGATACCGGAACCGGGAAAGTGGTATTGCCGAATGGTCAGGCCGTGCTTCACGACAATTATCCGCTTCTCCATGCCGATGGCACTTGCAGCGTTGAAACCTTCGACAATGGCAACTGCAAGGATAACGTTCACCCGGTTAACGTTTCGATACAGTTCAAAATTGCCGGAGACTTCGTTTATCACTGCCATATCCTCGAACATGAGGATGGCGGCATGATGGCCCGGATCCGAGTTCGTCCGCTGAGCACGGTCGGTCAGGCGCCGGCGAAATAATGAGCCAAGGTCACGCGGGCGCGACGATTGCCGCGCTGAGTATGGCAATGCTCGTCGTCGGTGTGGGGGTGGCCGCGCTGGCGATCACGCGACCGCCCCCGCGCCCTGCCATCCCTGATGTCGGGGCGATCCGGGCAGCCTATGCGGTGGCGGCGGCTGAAACTAAGAGGCGTCATTCCTGGGATCTCGTTATAGAGAGCGCTGAATGCTATCCATTCAGCGTCGGCAATTTTATGTGCCAGGTCAGCTATATCCATCGTGATGCACCGAATGGCCGGGTCTATTTCGATGTTGTCGCCCTCACGCCCAATCGATCCGGCTGGACCTTGCTCAGCGGCTTGTGCCGATCGGGGACACGGATCTGATCAACTTCCAGGCCAGACTGGAGTGTGGTCCGTTCAATCCGCTGGCGGGCGGCCTGAGCCATGATTGACATCGCGAGATCGCAGGGGATACTGTATTCGCGACCGTCGATATTTGAGAAATTAAGAATTAATATCAATCGACCAGGCGCCCGACGAAGATTATTCGGCTGCATAAAATAATAAGTCGGCAGGTCACTTCGCGATATTCTGCTGGGGAGGAAAGGGGAGGATGATCGGAAGCGCAACCCCGGACCCCGCCTCTGAATGGCCGCACGAAGATTCGCTGACCGATGTTTGGGAGGATTTTCTCGTCAATCATGGGCAGGTCAGCGCGAAGAAAAATGTTCGCGGCCTGGTTCTGAATTCGTGGCAACGCAGCCTGTGCGGGGGCGTCAATCCCGGCATCATGGTGGCGCCGATCACGGCGCAGGAGCAGGAACTCATCATCCTGCGTGACCGTAATCGCGAGCTGATGGATTCCGCCGCCGAGATTATGCGGCAGGCGTTTTTCGTCAATGAATTGCAGAGTGTCTTGTTTCTGACCGATCCCAACGGCGTCACGCTTGACGTGATCGGCGATAAGCGAACCTTGTCCCATGCCGATACCATCAATCTGGTGCCGGGCAGCGCCTGGAGCGAGGTGATTTCCGGCTCCAACGCGGTCGGCACCGCGCTTTCCAACCAGGGCGCCGTCCAGGTTCATGGCGAGGAACATTTCTGTCAGGGTTTCAAGACCTGGACCTGCACCGCCTCGGTCGTCCGCGATCCCTATGATGGCCATATCCTCGGC
Source organism: uncultured Rhodospirillales bacterium (assembly GCA_903923205.1). Lineage (GTDB taxonomy): Bacteria > Pseudomonadota > Alphaproteobacteria > ATCC43930 > CGMCC-115725 > CAIXXC01. The sequence goes on from CAIXXC010000034.1 coordinate 1,865, forward strand.
GTGATCGATCTGTCCGGCCTGCGCAACATGTTCGACCGCTTTCATCTGCCGCTGGTCGTGTCCTGGGCGACCCATATCGAATCCCGAATCGCGCTGCGATCGCTCGAGATGTGGTCAAAGCTTGAGGAATCCATGGCCAATCGTGGTTGGCAGGCCGACACGACCCTGTTGTTCGATGCATCCGGCCGGCTGGTCAATCGCGATCGGCGCGTCGCCGATGTGCTGGCCCGGCATGGTCTTGCCCCGGCAGGCACGCGAACCTTCCGCGTCAACCTCTCCGCCTTCGGCCAAACGGCTGGCACGCCTGCCGAGGCGCCGGAATGGCTGCGGCCGGAATGGATCGATGTGGTCCGTGAGCGTGGCGAGATGATCGGCTTTTCCGTCTCCTTCCCCAGCCCCGGCGGGGGAGCGGCGCAAGCCCGGTCGCAGCTTCGGCAGAAGCCGGAAGATCCCTTTGACCGAATCATCGGCCGGAGTCCGGCGCTGCTGGATGTCGTCGATAAAGCACGCCGCGTCGCACCGGCGCCGATCCCCGTGCTGCTGCTTGGCGAGACCGGCGTTGGCAAGGAGTTGTTCGCGCAGGCACTGCACGAGGCCGGCCCGAACGCGAAGGGACCCTTCGTTGCGATCAACTGCGCGGCCTTTTCGCGCGAGTTGCTGGCTGGGGAGTTGTTTGGCCATGTCGAGGGCGCGTTCACGGGCGCGCGCCGCGGTGGGATGATCGGCAAGATCGAGGCCGCCGACGGCGGGACCTTGTTTCTGGACGAGATCGGCGAGATGCAGATCGACATGCAGCCGATGCTGCTGCGGGTGCTCCAGGAACGTCAGGTTTATCGGCTGGGCGAGGTCAAGCCACGGAAGGTCAATTTCCGCCTGATCGCGGCGACAAATTGCAATCTTGCCGTCGAAGCCAAGGCAGGAAGATTCCGTCAGGATCTGTACTTCCGGATCGCGAATGTCACCATCGAGGTGCCGCCGCTGCGGGACCGCGTCGACGATATCGCCATTCTGGCGCAGCATTTTCTTGAACGCACGGTGGCCGAATACAAGCTGCCCCGGCGACGGCTTCACCCTGACCTGGTTGCCCATCTTGAGACGCTGGTCTGGAGTGGCAACGTCCGTGAGCTTGCGGCGCGGATCGAGGCGATGTGCTTCATGGCGCGCGCCGAGGTCATCGGGCTCGATGATTTTGAGCCCGGCCTGTCGCAACAGGGGCCGCAGGCCGCGCCGCCGCCGCCCTGTCCGCAGCTTCTGGAGCAGGCTGAACGCGATGTGATGCGCGCCGCGATCCGACAATGCGAGGGTAATCTGACGGCTGCCGCGCGGGTCCTCGGCATCGCCAAGAGCACGCTTTATCTGCGGCTCAGAAAGTACCGCGACAACGGTCTCTGGGAGCCTGATTAGGCGCGCCCGATCGCCGAGTTATCCGCCATTCTGACGAGTGTTTTTCTTGATCCCGAAGGTCGGGAGGGAGCACAGTGTCGCCGCTGTCCGGCCGCTCAACATGTCCAGCCGGACACCGCCACCAATGGCCCCCGATTAAGAGGGTCGAAGCCAAATTCTGGGAGGAAGCATCAATGAACCGTGTTCTCGGCAAGGTCGCACTTATCACGGGCGGGGCGAAGGGTATCGGGCGTTCCGCCGCGCTCCTTCTGGCGTCCGAAGGCGCCAAGATCGTCATCAGCGATCTCGACGAGACGCATGGCAATGCTGTGGTTGCCGAAATCAAGAAGGCTGGTGGTGAGGCCGTCTTCTTCAAGCAGAACGTGACCGACGAGGATGGCTGGATTCAGATCATCGCCGACATCAAGAAGACCTTCGGCAAGCTCAATGTCGTGGTCAACAACGCGGGCATCGGCTTTCCCGGCACCGCGGAGAGCACATCCTTCGCGGATTGGAAGCGGATGATCTCCGTGAATCTCGATTCCGTCTTTCTCGGCACCAAGCACGCCATCATCGGCATGAAGGACGAGGTCGGTTGCTCGATCATCAACATCTCGTCGATCGAGGGCATCATCGCCGACCCCGATCTTGCCGCCTATAACGCAGCCAAGGGCGGCGTGCGTATCTTCAGTAAGTCTGCGGCGCTGCATTGTGCCAAATCCGGCTACAAGATCCGGGTGAACTCGATTCATCCAGGCTATATCTGGACGCCGATGGTCGAGGAATTCCTCAATGGCTTCCAGGACGGCAAGGAACGTCGCGCCGCGCTCGATGCGCTGCATCCGATCGGTCACATGGGTGACCCTGAAGATATTGCCAATGGCATTCTCTATCTGGCTTCCGACGAATCCAAGTTCGTCACCGGCAGCGAACTCGTGATCGACGGCGGCTACACGGCGCAATAACCGGCGCGACCCCGGCCCTCTCCCATCCTGGCGGGAGGGGGCCTTCCCATCGGGTCCATCCGCACCGCCGGGCAGAAATTGCCCAGAGGGCTGAATCTACCCCTCTCGGGATCGTAAAAAATTAATCTATCCCCTTGATAAATAAATACTAAGATCTCTGGCACGGGGCTCGCTTAGGTACGGGCATGAAGTTTCGCCTGTGCCATATCCGCCGCCTTGTCGGCCTGGTTTCCCTGCTGTTCCTCGGTGTCGCGTTGCTGGCATCCTCGGCCCAGGCTGCGGTGCGACTGAAAGACATCACGGACTTCGAGGGTAATCGGCAGAACCTTCTCATCGGCTATGGTCTGGTCGTCGGCCTCAACGGCACCGGCGACGATCTTACCCGCGATATTTTCACCCAACAAAGCCTGATCGGCATGCTCGACCGGCTTGGCATCAATGCCAATAGCTCGTCATTGCGGACCAAGAACATTGCGGCCGTGATGGTGACGGCGACCCTCTCGTCATTTGGCCGTCAGGGCACCCGGATCGACGTAACGGTGTCCTCGCTCGGTGACGCCACCGATCTGCAAGGTGGAACCTTGTTGGTGACGCCCCTGCTGGGCGCGGATGGCGAGGTCTATGCGGTGTCACAGGGGCCGATATCCCTGTCCGGCTTCAAGGCGTCGGGCCAAGGCTCCACCATCGTCAAGGGCGTGCCGACGGCAGGCTCCATCCCAAATGGCGCCATCATCGAGCGTGAACTCGGCTTCGATTTCGCGGCGATGAAGACAATGAATATCTCGCTGCGCAATCCCGACTTCACGACGGCTCTTCGCGTTGCCAATGTCATCAATGGCTATCTGGGTCAGGCCTATGCGCACTCGATCGACTCAGGGACGGTGCAGTTGGCGATTCCGCCGGCAATGCGCAACGATGTCGTGGGGTTGATGGCCGGGATCGAGCAGTTGCGGGTGGAACCGGATCAGCCTGCCCGCGTCGTGATCGATCAGGCAGCCGGTATCATCGTCATGGGCGAGAATGTCCGGATCAGCACTGTTGCCGTGGCACAGGGCAACCTGACCGTCCGGATTACGGAAACGCCGCAGGTCTCGCAGCCCAATGCCTTTGCCCCTGGTGGTAACGCCGCAGGCACGGCGACAGCCGCGGCAGGCGCTGGCGGTGCCCAGTTCGCTCCCAATGGCGGTGCGGCCACTGTGGTGACCCCGAACACGAATATCCAGGTGGATGAACAATCGAACCGTCGGCTCGCCCTGGTCCAGCCGGGCGTCACGATCCAGGAACTCGTGAACAGCCTGAACGCCCTTGGTATTGGTCCGCGCGACATGATCTCGATATTACAGACCATCAAATCCGCGGGCGCGATGCAGGCCGATCTGGAGCTCAAATGATGACGGGTGCTTCCTTCAACTCTGGCGCACTTTCCTCCCCGGGCGCCCTCTTTGGTGCACCGCAGGGCATCGCCCTGAACGCGCCATCGGGCCCGCTGTCGCCGCAAAAAATGGTGGCGGCGAAGGTCGCGGCAAAGAATTTCGAGGCGTTCTTCGTCACCTCGATGCTGGAGTCGATGTACGCGGGGGTGAAGCCTGACGCCATGTTCGGCGGCGGTCCGGGTGAGGAAATGTATCGTTCCTTGCTGAACCAGGAATACGGCAAGTCGATCGCCGCACGGGGCTCGATGGGTATCGCCCAGAACATTCTGTCCGAAATGATCAGCCTCCAGGAGAAGCATTGATGTCGGTCGACCAGCAGACGCTCATCACCGACCTCGCCGCGCTCGCGAACCAGCTCGCCGAGATCATGGAACGGGAAACAGCGCATCTAGAGGCGAACCAAAATGATGCGTTGGCTCTCCTGGGCCCCGATAAAAGCCGTCTATCGGTGCGCTATGACGAGCTCATGGCACACCTTGCGGCAGTGCCCGTAGCCCAGCTGCGGATCGACCCGGGTTTCCCTGGTCTCGCCGCTGCAGCCTCAAGACTCGACCGTGCCGCCAAGATCAACGCATTCCGTCTGTCTATCCACATCAAGGCCAATCAGCGGGTTGCCGGCATCATTGCCCAGGCAGCACGGGTTGCCGCGTCGCCCCTGGTTTCCTACGGCAACAGCCGGTCCGGCTTCGGCACGCGTTTGCGAGATTCCGCGCCGCCGGTTTCCGTCTCCCGGGTCTTGTGAGGAAGATCGATGACCGTTCCCCAGATTTCCTTACTTGATCTGATTGGCCAGAAAGCGGCGTCGACGGCAACGGCGGCGGCGACAACGGATCGTCAGCACTTTCAAGACGTGCTGAAAACGACGCTCGATCAGAATACCGCAGCCGACGCCGTTAAATCTTCTAAAGCGGATCAGTCCCCCGTGCGGGAGTCGTCCAAACAGACTGACACCAAGCGGGCCGCACAGACGGATTCCAATACTGCCGTTCAGGCCAATGCCGAGCAGCAGAAGGATGATAAGTCAAAGGCAGCCGCCGCCCGTGCCGCCGCAAGGCGGATGGCGGCCCAGACCAGTGCTGTTTTGGCGGAACAGGACGCATCCGCCGCGCCGACGCCAATCGACATGAGCGCGCCGCCCGCGCCCGACACTGCCACTCCAGTCGTGACGACGCAGGACCCGTCGTCGGAAAATACCGCGAAGCCGGATAAGAATCCGGTTAACGACGCCGCCGCCAACGCAGCAGATGCCGCTAACGCCGCAGCCAATGCGGCTCAAACTGCGGCGATTGCTGGGGCGGTAGTGCTGCTTGCTCCACCGCCGGCAAACCGGCCACAAGCGACACCTGAAGGAGCAGGCGTGACCGAGGGGTCTTCGCCGGCAGCGGGTGGGATCGGGGATCTCCTGGCCAAGACGCTTGATCAGCCGGCTGCGGCTAATTCTGCGGCTGGCGCGCCTGTTTTGAAGTCTCCCGACCCGAAGTCCGCCGATCAGACATCCAGCGGTATGGCAACAGCCTCCTTGACGACTGACGTCGTCCTCGCACCGACTGCGCGCGGCGACGGGCAGGGTTCCGGTCAGGGCAGCAGTCAGCAACAGGGGCAAACCCAGTCACAAAACGGTGGCGATCAGAAACAGGTCGATCAGGGGAACGATAATCGGGGTAATTCGGCTCAACAGTCGCCGAGTGTCGCACCCGCACCAACATTTGCGCCAATCCTGCCCCAGGCGCCGTCCACCCTGGGAACCCTCCTTTCTGGGGCCGTCACCTCGCGGGCGGACACGACACCGACGCCCGATTCCGGGATGGAACCTATCGGCACACCGGTCGGACTCGGGCTGAGCGCGGGCGCCGGGAGCCTGACAACTCTCCGTTCGTCTGAAACACCGAACGCCAGCCCGTCACCCTACTCGCCAACGCAACAGCCGCTTCCGATCGAGCAGGTTGCGTTGGCGATTGGCCGCATGACCAACGGCGCACGCAGCTTCAGCATGCAGCTCAATCCCGAGCATCTGGGCTCGGTCGACGTGCGCATGGAGGTTGACGCCAAGGGCAAGACCAAAGTCGCGATCACGGCAGAACGCCCGGAAACCCTGGCTTTGCTGAAGCTCGATTCCCATCATCTTGTAAAGGCACTGCAGGATTCCGGGGTTGCGGCCGACCAGTCGAGCTTGAATTTCTCGCTCCGGGAACAGAGCTCGAATGCGAGCAGTGACCGTCGGAGTGGCAGTGGCAGTGGCCAAACCGCGCGGGGAGCGAACCAGGCGACACCAAGCGACGCCCAGGATACCGAGATCATACCAGTGAGGATGTCGCTTTCGCGTCACCTCTACGATATTCATGCATAGGAGAATCCGATGAGCATCCTCAACAGCCTCACGGGAGCCGGTACCGCGTCGGGCAGCACTGCGTCGACAGCCGTCGCGACCAATGCCAGCACGTCGGCCTCCACCGTCGCGAGCCAGTACCAGACTTTCCTTAAGATGCTGACGACGGAACTGCAAAATCAGGATCCGACACAACCTCTGGACTCTTCGCAGTTCACAAGTCAGTTGGCGCAATTCTCGTCGCTCGAGCAGCAGTTGCAGACGAATTCGAACCTGTCGAATCTGATTACCGCGCAGCAATCGGCGACCTTCAACTCGGCGATCGGGTATATCGGGCATTCGGTCCAGGCAACCGGGGATAGTTTCACCGCGACCGGCAGTGGCAGCTCGGTTCCGCTGGCATTCTCCCTCGCTGGTACCGCCACCAGCGCGAAGGTCAGTATCCTCAATGCCGCGGGCCAGACCGTGAACACGGTTTCGGTCCAGAATCCGGCGGCAGGGATGAACACTCTGACCTTGAGTGGTCAGGACAGTAACGGAAATCCGCTGCCGGCGGGGACGTACACCTATGCCGTGTCGGCAACCGATATATCGGGCAAATCCATCGCGGCGACGACTTATCAGACCGGGACAGTCACCGGCGTGAACTCGTCGAGTGGGACCACAATGCTGCAACTCGGGACGACCGGTTCGGTTCCCGTCAGCCAGGTGGTCCAGGTCACCTCATAGCGCCCTCGCTTATCCACGCACGAGCCAATCGAGGTCATGATCAAATTCAAGTAGAATAATTGGAAATATATTCTACTATAGGAAGTATTTGAGATCATTGCCTTGTTTTTAGGGCTTTATTAAGTGGCTCGGGCGCATAGCTGGTTCCATCGTGGCGCGGGTTCGACTGTCATCCGACAGAATAGGGCACGCAGCCATTTCTCTGGACCTCTGGATGCCCGAGTTGGACGTATTGACCCAATCCGAACTCCCGCCCGCTGATACCAAGCGCTGGGTGACCCGCCGCAAGGCCGAAGTCGTGGCTGCGGTGCGCAACGGGCTGATCAGCCTTGAGGATGCGTGTCACCGCTACCACCTATCGATTGAGGAATTCCTGTCCTGGCAGCGCCAGATCGAGCGGCATGGCTTGCCTGGTTTGCGAGTGACGCGGACCCAGGACTACCGAGAGATCAGCCTTAATAAGTGACAGTTAAGTCACACTGACAACTTGAATGCGCTTTTCTCAGCACTAGAGCGGTTCATTGTTTGAGTGAATCTTAGGGGATTCCCCTTTGGTGGGATTTGTGATTCAAGATGCTGGCTGGGGTTGGAGGCCAGCATCTGATGACACGACCTCTTTCCAATGATCTTCGCGAACGGGTGGTAGCGGCGGTTGGTGCGGGCGAGAGTTGCCGGTCTGTTGCGGCACGGTTCGGTGTTGGGGTTTCTTCGGTGGTGAAGTGGTCTCAACGCTATCGGGCGACGGGTTCGGTGGCCCCCGGCAAGGTAGGCGGACATCGCAAACGATTACTGGAGCCGCACCGCGCCTTCATCACGGAACGGCTTGGCCAGACCCCGCACCTGACGCTGCACGGCCTGAAGGACGAACTGGCGGCGCTTGGGGTGTATGTCTCGCACAACGCGGTGTGGGTATTTCTGCAACGGGAAGGGTTGCGGTTTAAAAAAAACGCTGTTCGCCCTTGAGCAGGCCCGCGCCGACGTCGCGCGCAAACGCCGGCGCTGGCGCTCCTGGCAAGGCGGTCTCGATCCGTGTCGGCTGGTCTTTATCGACGAGACATGGGTCAAGACCAACATGGCCCCACTCCGGGGCTGGGGGCCGAAGGGCAAACGCCTACGCGGCTTCGCCCCGCATGGTCACTGGCGCACACTGACCTTCCTCGGTGCGCTGCGCTGCGACCGGCTCACGGCACCCTGCGTCTTCGACGGGCCGATCAACGGCCGGTGTTTTCAGGCCTATGTCGAGCAGCAGCTCGTCCCCGTTCTGGAACCAGGCGACATCGTCATCATGGACAATCTCGGCTCCCATAAGGCGGTAGCGATCCGTAGAATGATCCAGGCCGCGGGCGCCAGGCTCTGGTTCCTGCCGCCATACTCCCCCGACCTCAATCCGATCGAGCAGGCCTTCGCCAAGATCAAACACTGGATGCGGATGGCCCAGAAACGAACGATCGAGGACACCTGGCAATACGTCGGCCATCTCGTTGCCACCATCGAACCCAGCGAGTGCCATAATTATTTCGCGAACGCTGGATATGCTACCGTCAAATGATGAAACGCTCTAGGCAAATTTTGCCTCTATGGTTAAGGGTGCATTTACTATACAGTTCTAGAGCCGTCAGCGAACTCGTGCACGCCCCTGCGGCATGCCACTTGCTGATACAGGGACTCCACCGTGAATGGGCTGATGCAAACGCTCGCAAGACTAGGGACCGGCCGGGTAATCGCGCTCGCGGCGACGGTGCTTGCCTTGATCGGTGTGCTCGTCTTCATCGGGGCGCGATACAACGCGCCGACAATGGGGTTGCTTTACTCAAACCTCGACCCCAAGGACAGTGGCGAGATCGCATCGAAGCTCGATGCTCTCGCGGTGCAGTATACTGTGCGTGCCGACGGCAGCGCCATCATGGTGCCGGCCGATCAGGTTGGACGACTGCGCGTCGCGATGGCAGGCAGCGGGCTTCCTCATGGCGGATCGGTCGGGTTCGAGTTGTTCGACAAGCCCGAGGGCCTGGGCACCACGGATTTCGTACAAAATATCAACGAGATGCGTGCGCTTGAAGGCGAGTTGGAACGGACGATCGATTCGATCGATGCCATTGACTCCTCGCGGGTCCATCTCGTCCTGCCCAAGCGCGAGTTGTTCAGCCGCGAGACCCAGCAGCCTTCGGCATCTATCATGGTCAAAGTTCGCGGTTCTCAGGCACTGGGCAAGCCGCAGATCGTCGCCATTCAAAATCTCGTGGCCTCCGCCGTCCCGGGACTTAAGGCATTCCGCGTCACGATTGTCGATCAGAATGGCACCCTATTGGCGCGGGCGACCGATGATCCGAGTCAGTCTCTCGACATTACCAATGACACCGACGACGCCCGTGTTGCTTACGAGACAAGATTATCGCGTTCGATCGAGGAAATGCTCGAGCAGTCTCTTGGCCCGGGCCGAGCCCGCGTCGAGGTCAGGGCGGATATGGATTTCGATCGGGTCACGACGGCGTCGGAAGTCTACGATCCGAATGGCCAGGTGGTGCGTTCGACCGAGACGGTCAGCGAAACCAATCAGAATACCGAGGCCAATGACCAGCAACCGGTGACGGTGCAAACCAACCTGCCCGAAGGCCAACAGACCAGCGCCGGCGCCAGCGGCGCGGCCGGAAGCCAGAGCAAGCGGTCGCAGGAGACAACAAATTACGAGATCTCCAAGAACGTAACGACCCAGACGCGACAGGCAGGTACCGTCAAGCGTCTCTCGGTCGCTGTGCTGGTCGACGGCGTCTATAACGCGGACAAAGACGGCAAGGCCTCGTACCAGCCGCGCTCCGATGCCGAAATTAAACAGATCGCCGATCTGGTAAAAACGGCGAGTGGCTTTGACGAGAAGCGTGGTGATCAGATCAAGGTCGTCAACCTGCGCTTCGTCGCTCCCGATACCGGAATTGTTGAGGATAAGCCGATCATTCTCGGGCTCACCAAATCCGATCTGCTGTCGTTGTTTGAAAAGCTGATCACGGCAATCGTGGTGATCCTGGTTGGCCTGCTGGTGGTACGTCCGCTCGTCATGCGCGCGATCGAGGCAACGCGCGAGGCATCAACGGCAGGGGCTGCTGGTGGTATGGCAGCAGCAGGGGGCGCGCTGCCCCCGCCAGGCAGCATGGGCGCCTTGGCTGGACCCAGCGGTTCGCTGATGGTGGGGGGGCAATCGGGCGCCGAAGAGTCGATGCTCGACATCGGCATGGTCGATGGTCGGGTAAAGGCGTCCAGCATCAAGAAGATTGGCGAGATCGTCGACAAACACCCCGACGAGGCTGTCGCGATCATACGCTCATGGATGTACCAGGGTTCATGACCAAGAAATCATTCTGCTTACTCTCCACCGTTTCCGGAGACTAGACCATGGCTGCGCGCGAAGATTTTCGGACACTGACCGGACAGGAAAAGGCTGCAATCCTCATGCTCGCCATCGGTGAGGAGCATGCCGCGAAGCTGTTCAGCCTGATGGATGATGAGGAGATCAAGGAAATCTCCCAGAACATGTCATCGCTGGGCACGGTCAGTTCGTCGATCATCGAGCGCTTGTTCATCGACTTTGCCGAGCAGATTTCATCCACAGGTTCGCTGGTTGGCAGTTTTGAGAGCACGGAACGCTTCCTCGCCAAGGTCCTGTCGAAGGACCGCGTCGGCGGCATCATGGACGAAATTCGCGGTCCTGCGGGCCGCACGATGTGGGACAAGCTTGGCAACGTGAATGAAGCGGTGCTCGCGAACTACCTCAAGAACGAATATCCGCAGACTGTCGCCGTCGTGATGTCCAAGATCAAGCCGGACCATGCCGCACGCGTCCTTGGGCAGTTGCCTGAGGGCTTCGCGATGGAAGTGATCATGCGCATGCTGCGCATGGAGGCGGTGAACAAGGATATCCTCGACGATGTCGAGAAAACCCTGCGGAACGAGTTCATGTCGAACCTTGCCCGCACCCAGCGTCGCGACGCCCACGAGATGATGGCGGAAATCTTCAACAATCTCGACCGAAACGCCGAGCAGCGCTTCCTGACCGCTCTGGAAGAGCGCAATCGGAGCGCTGCCGAGCGGATCAAGAGCCTCATGTTCACGTTCGAGGATCTATCGAAGCTCGACTCCATGGCGGTGCAGGTTGTGCTGCGCAACGTCGACAAGACGAAATTGCCAACGGCGCTCAAGGGCGCGTCGGAAGGCATCCGCGACATGTTCTTTTCCAATATGTCCGAACGTGCGGCGAAGATCTTGCGCGAGGAAATCACGTCCATGGGGCCGGTCCGCCTGCGCGACGTCGACGAGGCACAGGGTCATATCGTGCAACTCGCCAAGGAACTGGCGGCCAAGGGCGAAATCGTCATGGCCGACAGCAAGGGCGACGACGAACTCGTCTACTAAGGAGCCGCCAGAGCGTGTCCGTGATCCGCAAATTCGAATTCGGTCAATCCTTCGACAAGCCCGCGCAGCTCGAGGCGGTCGAAGAGGAGGTCGAATTCGTGCCGCCGCCCCCGACCTATTCTCAGGCCGAGCTCGACGAGGCGGAGCAGCGCGGCTTCATGAACGGGCAACTCGAGGGCAATCGGCTAGCCCTGGAGCGTCAGGAACATCAGGTCGCCCTCGCAATCGGCGATATTGCGCGTGTCCTGCCATCGTTGGCGAGCCAAATATCAGCCGCCATTGCCGTCATCGAGCGTGACGCGGCGGCAACCCTGTTGCTTGCCGTTGAGCGGCTGTTTCCTCAACTGGCCGCTGAGACCATCACGCGTGAGACCGCGCTCCTCCTGGAGCGGGCTTTTCACAAGGCCGTGGAAGAGCCACGTATCATGGTACGCTGTGCCTTGGCGATCCGTGACGCGATCGAACCTCTTGTGAAAGAGGCTGCAGGTGAGGCCGGGTATACAGGAAAGTTAACCATTATAGGCGATCCTCTTCTGGCAGAAGGCGGATGTCGGGTGGAATGGGCCGAAGGTGGACTGGAACGTGACCCGGCCGCACTGCTGTCGACGATCGAGGGGGCGCTTCGGCGTGGGCTGGATGGTGCAAAATCAGCCGCTCCAGCCCGCATGATCGAGGACTTGAGTGTAGAGGAATAGAAGGTCGATCCGCACGAGCCGATCTGGTCCGCGCGGTGAATCGGGTTTCACAGGAGGGTCCGTTGACCCTGGCAGAATGGCCGCCGTCGGTGGTCAGAAGCCCAGGAAAAACGGATTGCGAAGGAGAGAATCATCATGGCGGCCAACGAAGACTCGCTGAACCTGTCGGAACTCGAGAACGACAAGAGCGGAAG
>CAIXXC010000035.1 GCA_903923205.1 uncultured Rhodospirillales bacterium
CCCATCCGGTCGCCCGTCGTTTGGGATGAGTCTCGAAAGCGACTCATTCGTCTGCGAGTGTGCTGGTTCCCCGGCCAAAGTCGCCCGTCCCACCGCACCACCTGCTCGTCGCGTATCCGTTCCTGTCATCCAAGGCCCTACATGTTGCAATCCGTTTTCGGCGTCATTTCCAACGACATCGCCATCGATCTCGGCACGGCGAACACCCTCATCTACATGAAGGGCAAGGGCATCGTGCTGAACGAGCCATCGGTGGTCGCCCTGCGCAACGTCGGCGGCCGCAAGGTCGTGCACGCCGTGGGGATCGAGGCCAAGCAGATGCTGGGCCGGACGCCGGGTCACATGGAAGCCATCCGCCCCATGCGGGACGGGGTCATCGCCGACTTCGAAGTCGCCGAGGAGATGATCAAGCACTTCATCCGGAAGGTGCATAACCGCAAGGGATTCGTCAATCCGAAGGTGATCGTGTGCGTGCCGTCCGGCGCCACGGCGGTCGAGCGGCGGGCGATCAATGACAGCTGCCTCAACGCCTCGGCCCGCCGGGTCGGTCTGATCGACGAGCCGATGGCCGCCGCGATCGGCGCAGGCCTGCCGGTGACCGAGCCGACCGGCTCGATGGTCGTCGATATCGGTGGCGGAACGACGGAAGTCGCGGTGCTGTCGCTCGGTGGTATCGTTTACGCCCGCTCCGTTCGTGTCGGTGGCGACAAGATGGACGAGGCGATCATCGCCTACATCCGCCGTAATCATAACCTGCTGGTTGGCGAAAGCAGCGCGGAGCGGATCAAGAAGGAAATCGGCTCGGCCTGCATCCCGGAAGACGGCGAAGGCCGGATGATGGAGATCAAGGGCCGCGACCTGATGAATGGCGTCCCCAAGGAACTCCGTATCAGCGAGCGCCAGATCGCGGAGAGCCTGGCCGAGCCGGTCGGCGCCATTGTCGAGGCGGTCAAGGTCGCGCTCGAGCACACCGCGCCTGAACTTGCTGCCGATATTGTGGACAAAGGCATCGTCCTCACGGGCGGCGGCGCCTTGCTGGGCAACCTCGATTATATCCTTCGCCACGCCACGGGCTTGCCGGTTTCAATCGCCGATGACCCGCTTTCCTGTGTCGCACTCGGCACGGGGCGGGCGCTTGAAGAGATGAAGACACTCAAGAATGTTCTGGTCTCGATGTACTAATAGCTTGACCGGAACGCTAACAAAGGTTTGTCTTCCGCAATTACTTGGTAACGCCGAAATCGGTATTCCAAGGCAGCGGCATGGAGTTGGTCGGTGAAGTCGCGCTCGGGTCCCGTTACCCATGTATTCGCGCCGTTGCGGCTGGTGCCGCAGCGTTTCGCATTTCCGCTTCTGATCCTGGCATCGGTTCTGATGCTGCTCGTCGGGCAGTTGAATCGACCGATGGCAGTTCATGTCCGCGTTGCCGTCGCCGATGTCATCGCGCCCGTTCTTGAGGTCATTCATCAACCGATCGCAGTCGGCGCCCGCGCCGCACGCACGGTCCGGGACACTCTTGCGCTCTACCAGGAAAATGATCGGCTACGTGCCGAAAACGCAACCCTCATGCAGTGGCAGGAAGTCGCCCGCCAACTTCAGGGCGAAAACACCGCGTTACGAAATCTTGCCCATTACCAGCCGCCGGCGACCACTTTCTTTGTCACGGCAGAAGTCGTCGGCACCGCTGGGGGGGCCTTCTCCCGCAGCCTGTTGATCAACCGCGGCAGCGCTGACGGCGTCGCCGAGGGCCAGGCGGCTTTTTCCGGCAACGGTCTGGTCGGTCGCATCGTCGAGGTCGGCCAGCGCGCATCCAGAACCCTTCTGATCAGCGATCTCAACAGCCGCATCCCGGTACGGATCGAGGCGACGCATCAACGCGCGATCCTGGCTGGAGACGATACCAGCCAGCCGCAACTGATCTATGTCCCTAATCGAGCCTCCATCCACGTTGGCGACCGGGTCGTAACCTCGGGCGATGGCGGCATCTTTCCGCCTGATCTGCCGGTCGGTGTGGTTGCATCGACCGAAGGCGACAGCATCCGGGTTGAGCCTTTTACCGCGTTGTCCCAGATCGATTATCTTCGTATCGCCGATTTCGGTCTTTCGGGAGTGCTACCGCCGAGCGCAGTTCCGCTTCCGCGCCCTGCCGTGACCAAGCACAGCCACATCAAATCCGGATCACGTCCGCGCTAGCGGCGATCGCGAGGACCGTTCCATGCCTTGCGCCATGCTGACGGCATCATGATCGCGCAGCTTGTTACTCTGGTGCTGGCGATCGTGACGGTCATCCCGCTTGATATCCCCGATTACGCCGCGGTCACCCCGGATTTTCTCCTGATCGCGATCTATCACTGGAGTCTCTACCGGCCGGGCGACCTGCCCTATTCGGTTGTCTTCGCGATCGCCTTGCTGGAGGATTTTCTGACAGCAGGCCCGCCCGGCCTGATCGAGTTGACCCTGCTGATCGTCCGCTGGACCGTGCTCAACACCCGGCGCCTCTTTATCGGGCGCAGCTTTCCATTCGTCTGGGGTGGTTTCACGGTAACAGCGATGATCGTCGCTTTCGCCGACTGGCTGCTGGCAAGTATACTGGCTAGTGCCATGCAGGACCTTCGCAGTGTCGCCTTCCGGGCAGTGTTGACGGTCGCGATCTATCCCATCATGACACCACTTTTCGCCCGGCTGCAGAAGCTGAGCCCGGCCTGATTGAGAATGGAACGCGATAAGAGCCGTTCTAAATCGCTGACCCGCCGAACGCTGGTCATGGCAGGTGGACAGGCGACGCTGTTCGGGGCGCTGGCGGCTCGCATGTATTATCTTCAAGTCATCGAGGCCGATCGATATCGCCTGATGGCTGAGGCTAATCGGGTCAATGTCCAGTTGCTGACGCCGCAACGCGGCCGCATTCTCGACCGCTTCGGCATCCCGCTCGCCACGAACCGCCAGAATTATCGTCTGGTCCTGGTGGCCGAGCAGGCCAATGATATTCCCTCGACCTTGGACGCGATCGGCCTTCTGATCCCGCTGGGTGAGGGTGAAAAGCGCAAGGTGTTGCAGGATGTCGCCCGCAAGCATCGCTTTGTGCCTGTCGTTGTGAAGGATAACCTGACCTGGGAGCAGGTCGCGCGCCTTGAGGTCAATCTCCTGGCCTTGCCCGGCGTCTCGATCGAACAGGGCTCCAATCGCGCTTATCCGTTCGGCCCCAAGGTATCGCATGTCGTGGGTTACGTCGCCCCCGTAGCGGTCGAGGAACTCAACGGTGATCCGCTGTTGGAACTGCCGGATTTCCAGATCGGCAAAAGCGGGATCGAGAAGGCGCAGGATTTATCCTTGCGTGGTTCCGCCGGGACCAGCGAGGTCGAGGTCAATGCGCTGGGGCGGATCGTCCGGGAAATCAGCCGCGACGAGGGCGAACCTGGCCAGGAAGTCGTCCTGACGCTTGATATGGGCTTGCAGGATTTCGCCATGCGTCGGCTGGCGCAGGAGGAAAGCGCAACCATGGTCGTGCTCGATGCCGCCAGCGGCGAAGTGCTGGTTATGGCCTCCTCCCCTGCCTATGACGACAACAGCTTTACCAATGGGCTGTCGCAGAGCCTCTGGCAGTCGCTCATCAACGATCCGCACGCGCCCCTGAACAACAAGGCAATCCAGGGCGTCTATCCGCCCGGGTCGACCTTCAAGCCCACCGTGGCGTTGGCGGCGCTTGAGGGCGGCTTCATCACCGCAGATTTCAGCGTCAATTGTACCGGCAAGATCAATCTGGGAAGCGCCGAGTTTCATTGCTGGTGGAAGCCGGGCCATGGCACCGTCGATCTGCATGGCGGCATCAAGCATTCCTGCGATATCTACTTTTACGAGGTCGCCCGCCGCCTTGGCGTCGATCGGATCGCAGAGATGGCGAACAGGCTCGGCTTCAGCAAGCCGACCGGGATCGACATTCCGAATGAACGGGGCGGCCTGATCCCGACCCGCGCCTGGAAACTCGCGAC
The DNA here is from genome assembly GCA_903923205.1 of uncultured Rhodospirillales bacterium. Classification (GTDB taxonomy): domain Bacteria; phylum Pseudomonadota; class Alphaproteobacteria; order ATCC43930; family CGMCC-115725; genus CAIXXC01. Next base: position 3,990 of record CAIXXC010000035.1, read on the forward strand.
CTATGGCGTACCGTGGCAGGATGGCGAAACTCTGAGCATCGGCATCGGTCAGGGCTATGTTGCGGCGACACCGCTCCAGCTCGCGACCATGGTGGCCCGGCTTGCGACCAATACGCAGGTTGTCCCGCGGCTGGTGCGCCCACAGGGCATCCTGACCGGCACCGAAGCGCCGAACGACGTGACGGCCGCCGCATCCGCGGAAGGCATTGCGCCGGCCCCGCCGCTGGGTCTGCAGACGCCGCATCTGGCAGCCGTGCTCTCGGGCATGTCGGCGGTGGTCAATGAGCAGGGTGGCACTGCTTATGCCGCCCGGATCATGGACCCGGCTCTGGCCATGGGTGGCAAGTCAGGTACCGCACAGGTCCGGCATATCTCGTTGGAGGAGCGCCTTCATGGATTGCGCAAGCCCGACGAGATTCCCTGGAAGCAGCGTGATCACGCGCTGTTCGTCGCCTTCGCGCCTGTCGACCAGCCGCGCTATGTCTGCGCCATTGTAATCGAACACGGCATTGGTGGCTCGAAATTCGCGGCGCCGATCGCACGCGATATCCTGACCGAATGTCAAAAGCGCGACCCGTCGCGGCAACGACCGAAATCCCTCGCCATCCCGATCGACGCCGCCATTGCCGCCGGGCTCGTCATGCCCGGCGCGGCGATCGACGAGGTCTCGGATTGAGCCCGCCATGAGCCTCGGATTCGGCAATCGCCAGCGCGAGTTGGGGTGGCGCGATAAGCTGGCTGCCATCAATTGGGGCCTGGTTACCTTGCTGACGGTGATCGCGGCCATTGGCTGCTCGGTGCTGTATTCGGCGGCCAATGGGCACGGCGATCCCTGGGCCAATGCCTCGATGGTGCGCTTTGGCGTTGGCCTGGTGCTGATGTTCGCGGTCGCCCTGGTCGATCTACGGGTCTGGTACCGGCTCGCCTACCCTATCTATGGGGTCGGCCTCGTACTGCTGTTTCTGGTTGATCTCAGGGGCGTGCGAGGGCTCGGTGCGCAGCGTTGGCTTGAACTCGGCCCCGTGTCGTTGCAGCCTTCCGAACTGATGAAGATCGGTTTGGTGATCGTACTTGCCCATTATTTCCATGGTCGCACGCTTGAACAGGCCGGCAAGCCGCTGCATCTGATTGTGCCCACACTGCTGGTCCTGGTGCCAGCGGCATTGGTGTTGAAACAACCTGACCTTGGCACGGCGATGATGCTCGGGCTTGGTGCGATCAGTTTGTTCTTTCTGGCGGGCGTCAGGTTGTGGATGTTCGCGCTTGGCGGCCTGGGCATGGCGGCGATGGTGCCGATCGCCTGGCGGTTCCTGCGGCCCTATCAGAAGAACCGGTTGCTGACCTTTCTCAATCCCGAGAACGACAATCTCGGCGCCGGCTATCACATCATGCAGTCCGAGATCGCGCTGGGTTCGGGGGGCATGTGGGGCAAGGGCTTCCTTCAGGGGACGCAGAGCCATCTCGATTTCCTGCCCGAGAAGCAAACCGATTTTATCTTCACGATGTTCGCCGAAGAATTCGGCATGGCCGGGGGGCTGATGCTGCTGGCGTTGTATGCCATGGTGCTGGCTTACGGTTTCGCGATTGCGCTGCGATGCCGCAATCAGTTCGGCCGGTTGCTGGGGCTGGGCGTGGTGTGCAATTTCTTTTTCTACGTCTTCATTAATATCGCGATGGTGATGGGGCTGTTGCCGGTGGTCGGTGTGCCCTTGCCGCTGATCTCCTATGGCGGCACGGCAATGCTGACCCTGATGTTCGGCTTTGGGTTGTTGCTGAGCGTTTCGATTCATCGCGACACGATCATCGGCCACCGCGGCGCGCTCGAGCCGTGACGATTGCGGACACGTCACGGATCGGGGAAGATCTGTCTGGACAGAAGCCAAACGCCTGATTATACAAACGCCTCTCCGCCGGTCCCGGCGCCCAGGTAGCTCAGTTGGTAGAGCATGCGACTGAAAATCGCAGTGTCGGTGGTTCGATTCCGCCCCTGGGCACCAAGCTTC
>CAIXXC010000036.1 GCA_903923205.1 uncultured Rhodospirillales bacterium
GCCGACGGGTCTCAGCGGCATCCCCGCCAGCTCGGCGGCAACCGACCTTGAAGGCCTCCGAGCCGCTTTGCCCAATGACTGGGCTAGCGACGAGGACAGCTTCGCCTCCTTCCTCGCCTTCCGCACATTGGCTGATGACGTGAAGGCCGTTTGGCTCGCCTATGCGGTGAGTCAGAGCCTCAAAGCGAGCCTCGCCAGCGGCACACATGCCTTGGCCTTTCAGACCCGGCTTGGTGCCGAGATCGGCATCGAGATGGCCCAGCACTGGCGTCCGGGTGCGGAAAACTTCTTCGACCGCATCAAGAAGGCGCAGATCCTTGGCGTCCTCGGGCAATTCGATCCCGAACTGGCCTTGCGCTTTGCGACGGCGAAGAAGTCCGAACTGGCCACGGCTGCCGCGCGCCTGTGTGCGGGCGACACCATCATCGAGCCCGAGACCAAGGCGAAAGCACTCGCTTGGGTTCCCGACGTGATGCGTTTTGTCGACTTGCCGAGCTTACCCGAAGGCACCGAGGGATTGGACGCCCCGGCATCCGATGAAGCGGATGATCGCCCGCAAGACGATGAAGAGGCGGCGCTGGCAGCCGCCAATCAGAATGACGACGACGCCTCGACTGCCGAGGCAGCCTGACACCTTAAGCAACCGACTTAGGGGGCTGGCTTTGGCCGGCTCCCACAACACTTTCCCGCTCCGCTTTCATTCCTGCGCCAAAGGCAAAGGAGAATTCCCTCGCGTGAGCACAGGCTCGGACAAAGAGGAAACATCCCCATGAAGCCACGTCACGACATTTACGCCACCGTCACCGACCAGCTTGTCGCAGCCATCGAGGCCGGAGCCGGCAATTGGCGGATGCCCTGGCACCATTCCGGCGCGCCTGTCATGCGCCCGACCAGCGTTGCCGGGCGTCGCTATTCCGGCATCAATCGCCTGGTCCTATGGGCCACGGCTGACGCCTGTGGCTATGCCTCGGGCACTTGGGCGACGTATCAGCAGTGGCAAACAAGCGGTGCGCAAGTCCGTAAAGGCCAGCTCGGCACCCATGTCATCCTCTGGAAGAAGGTGGAGCTCGACGACGGTGCGGCACAGGTCTGTTCCGAGGGCGAGGGCAAGGCGAGGTTCTTTGCGCGCAGTTTTGTCGTCTTCAACCGCGATCAGGTCGATGGCGCTGAGGACGCGCACGACAAGGAGGTGGCGCCGGTCAGCACCTCGATCAGTGACGCCCTGGCCTTTCTCAAAGGCGTCGGTGTGCCGGTCGATTATGGGCTACACGATGCCTATTACCGGGCCGATCTGGACAAGGTGTTCATGCCCGAACGCGCGGCCTTCGTGTCCGATCTCGACCTGGTGTCCACACTCGCACATGAGGTCACGCACGCCAGCGGACATGTGGACAGGCTCAATCGTGAGACACTGCGCGATTACCACAAGGAACGCAGCATTCGCGCAAGGGAAGAACTCGTGGCCGAACTTGGCGCATCCTATTTGATGGCTGATCTGGGGCTGGCCTATACGCCTCGGCCCGACCACGCCGCTTACCTTGCCAGTTGGCTAAACGCGCTCGGCCATGATCCCAAAGCCATTTTCACCGCTGCCGCCCAAGCACAGGCGGCAGCCGACTGGATTCACAGCGCCCACAAGGCCGCGGCGAATCCGCTGCCGCTAGCCGCGTAAGAGGAGCCCTGCCATGCGCCAGTTTGCCATCCGCGGCATATCACTTGCAACAATCGAACGCTTGAACCGCGAACGTGTGATCCCGCTCGATCGCTACCAGGCCGACGGCGCGATCGACCGCTTCGGCTATCTCGAAAATCTCGCCGCCGATCATGGCGTTACCTTCGAGACCATCCTCACACTCGTCGATGCTCTAGGCCCGGACGAAGACTTCGATGGTCTGGTGACCACGCTCGAAGACTACCCGCTATAGGGCAAGGCTTCCCGGTGGAGCGGAGGAGAGCGGGAAGAGGAGTGCGAGCAATTCCGCTCGTGTGAAAGTTTTACCGCCCATGCTGACCGACAGCGAACGCTTTGCCTTCCTGGTACGACGCTACCACGGCTTTGCCACCACCGGTAACGCCTATGACGCCACTCAAACCGATGACCGCATTGCTGCCGGCGACACACTGCTGATCCTGCCGGAGGGTGTGATCGGCATCGCCCATTGCTGGCCTTTTGCGATCACCGCTGCCTGCGGTAACCTTCACGGAATTAGCCTAAAGTCGAGCGACACGCTCGCCACTTTCGCGGCATCGTTCTCGATTGCAGACCGCGACATCACAGCCGCCGTCGACTTCGCCCGCGCATTGGGCTTCGCCCTCGATCCCGCCATTGCCGACCTGCTGGTGCGCGTCGGCTAACCTCTTTTCGAGAGACCTATCATGCTGTCCACCGCCAAGCCTGCGGACGCCACGACGCGTCTGGAACAAATTGCACGCCTCAACGATCGTGCCCGCCTCGGTCTCGATCGCACTTCACGCACCGTCATCACCCGCAATTGCGTCGAGCGCCTTGCTGAGGCTGAGGGCGCACCGAAGGAACAGATCATTCTGCAAGCGCAATTGATGGCGGCTTTCCGCCACTGCTCTTTCACGTCGGACAGCCCCGAACGTGATTTCGCGGTGATCGAGTTCCTTGGGCACAAGGTCTGGCTCAAGATCGATTATTACGATGCCGCGATGGAGTTCGGTTCGGAAGATCCGGCCGACGCCTCGCAGACCACCCGTGTCATCACCATCCTGCTGCCTGAAGATTACTGATGGGCGCCTTCCTGACGGTCGACCGTCGTGCCGAGATATTCGGCGCGCCGGTCACCATCGCCGACCTCGCAGTCCATTCCTTTCCCGATCACTGCGGCGATCTTGTGAACATCTATCAGGTGTGGGCAGTGCTCGAACAGGACTGGCCCTTTGAGCTCGACCGCGCCGCCAGCGAAATGGAATACACCGTTGGCGTGTCTGCGCGTTTTCGCGACGGCTCGACGCTTCACATCAGCGCTTGGGCGGACTGCTGCGACGGCGCAGGCTGTCGCCATTGCCGAGGCTGATGGAACCGCCGCTAGCGGTCAAAATCTTACGCTTGATACGCACTGGCGGAATGGCATAAACCGCCCCGTTGCGGACGTTTAGCCAATTGCTTCGACCTTCACCAATGCCATGTCGCCGTCAAATGCACCGACAAACGCGCATAGATTATCGGAAAACTCATCCAGCAAGTTGAGTCCTTCTGGATCGTGATCGTTCTCAGCTATAAGCCACAGCCGCTCTCCGTCGAACGAGCATTTTACATTTCGCTCGTGAGGATAATGATCGCGAAACGCGGCTTCTATATCAGCAGCAGCTTCCGACCCCTCAGGCTTCGGCACACCGTCGCAGACCAAAGTAATACGAAACATGATTGATTACCCCGGCACATATTTCTGAGATGCTAGCGAGATTCGGTGCCGCAGGAAAGTCGGCCTCCCACCAGTTTAAGCTATTGCCAGCGGCAGGGATCGAACCCGCACCCCGTTGCCAAGGATCGCTGTAGCGACACGTCTACCAATTCCGTCACGCTGGCAGGAACGACATAGCACGTCAGCCAGAACACAGGAACGGCAGCTCCCCACCAATCGCGGTCATTCCGATCGCTCGTACGCGGGTACCAGCGTAGAATTTTCACCACTAGCGGATCAGCACCAGCTTTGCGTCAGCGGCCTCGGCTATCGTGCGCCACTGCTTGTCAGCCGTCATGGCCGGCAAGCCGTCGCGCTTTGCGAGCGCCAGGCAGAAACGGTCGCCAAGCGACAAGCCGGCTGACGCTGTTACCGCCCGCAAGCGCCCGGCGATGTGCGCAAGGCCTTCGTCCGCCGCGACGATTGCGACCGGCAGCGGGCGAAGCATCGCATCGACGTCCGCCGCTGGCATCCCCGCGTGGATGAAATGGCTCACGACTTCTGCGAGATTGACCGATGACATGCGTGCCTCGGCCAAAACCTCGGCCACCTTGGCGGCGCCCGGTTCGTCGTTGAGCAGTGCCAGCAAAGCTGAAGCATCGAGAACGACTTCGCTCATTCGCCGCTATCCGCTTTGCGGTTGGCGATGAAGGCATCAACGGACATGTCGGGGTTCCCGGCAGTGTATTTGCGAGCGATCTCCTGGGCATGGGCAATCGACTGCGCGACCGTGCGCAGGATCACCCCATCCGGTGTCTCTTCGACCAGCAGCGTGCCGCCGACGGCCACGCCAAGCCGTTTGCGGATGTCTGCGGGAAGACTCATCCGGCCATTGGGCGTGATGCTAACCTGGATTGTCATGGTACAACTCCCGAACAGCGCCATCGGGCGCAACAGATATCGTATGACATGTTTCTCGAATTTTGTCACGAGTCCGATTTCGTGACAGATCTCGCCTAACTGACATCAGTCAGCACTCCGGGAAAGATCACGATGCGCTACCAACCCACCACCGATACGCTCTCCATCGTCCAGCGCCTTGGTGGCGTCTGGTCAGGCCGACACGCCATGGTGCGCTGTCCGGCGCACGAGGACCGCACCCCGAGCCTCTCGATCCGGCAAGGTCGAAATTCGATCCTCGTCCATTGCTTTGCTGGTTGTGACGGAGCCGCAGTGATGCGTAGAATTCGTCAGGTTCTTGGGCATCCGGTCCCGGATCAGCGCGCCATGCCCGAGCCGGCCAACGATCGTGAACCGCCGTTCCGGCGACTTTGGGCGGAAGCTCGTCCTATCGAGGGCACCCTTGGCGAGCGATATCTCCGCGATGTGCGGGGCATCAGGTTCGTCCCAGCAGATGTCCGCTTTCATGCTCGCTGCCCGATGGGCCGCGGGAGTGCCGCCCGCTTTTTACCAGCCTTGCTGGTAGGCGTATTCGTGTGCGAGCGGCTCATCGCCGTTCAACGCCTGTTTCTCGATACCGAAACCGCCGTCCGCACGCATCGCATGATGCTTGGCAACTCGCGCGGCGGCACATGGCCTGCTCGCTTTGATGGCGGGGTCATGAGGATTGCCGAGGGCTTTGAAAGCGCCTGCGCTTATCGGCAGTTGACCGGTCAAGAAGCCGGCACCTGCTTCGGAGTGCGCAATTTTGGTGGCTTTGCCATAGCGTCCGGCATCAATCGTGTAACCCTGCTCCCTGACAATGATCTCGAAGGCGCTCGGGCTGCTGAGGTAGCTATGGCCCAGCGGCGTAGCGCCGAGACGCCCTTTGACATTGAGCGATGTCCGCACGGCGTAAAGGACTGGGCAGAATTGATGCGGCCTTTGTTGTCAAAGAGAGCGGCCTGAACTCCGCGCGGGTCTTGGAGACCGATCAATCCGGCTATCAAACCTGCCTTTGGCGGTAGTCGCCTCGGGAGAGACGCATGGCCTTCGCGATGGCTTTGTTGGTGGCTTCGATGTCGAATCGTTCCGGGTCGAACTTCTTTCCTGCCCAGCGGCGAAGATCTTGGTGATCCTCATGTTCGGGGTCGAGCCACGCTTCAAGAAAGTCCGCATATCCGCCATAGCCGCCGACATCTTCCGGCGGGCATGCCCGCGCACCGGCGATGCAGCGCGGGTATTTGGCGCCATCCTCGATGGTGGCGCGGTGCAGCACCAACATGTGCTGCCAGTTGTCGCCGAAATCGTATTGGTAGGTGATCGAAAGCACCGGATCGGCGTCATAAGGAAACGTCAGATCCTTGAGCCGTACCTCGGTCGCCTCGAAAACGCGGGGGCCATAGACCTCATCCTCGATCGCTTCGGGTGCCCCGATGGTCAGTCCGCCGATGTGGAACTGATGCAGGTGGCTATCCGTCCAACCGAAAGCCGCCTGCAACACCTCGTGAAGCTGCGCGAAGTTGAGGTCGCGGGGCAATTCCAACGTGCGTGTGACCGACGGCTCAATGCCCACGATATGGGCGTCAACACGGATGACATAGGCATAGGGATCAAAGGGTTTTGGCATGTCTCGAACATGCCCGGGATGGTTTTCGTCGGCAAGAATTCAGTGCACAAATTTGGCGATGGGCAACACCCCCAGAGGCAAGAGGGTGGGACTTGGGTGAACCTGAGAGGAGGTCACCAGTCATGTACTCCGTTCCCGCACTGCCAACACCCGGCGTCCTTACCGATCCATCAGCCTTTCTCACGAGCCCTGAAGGGGAAGCCTGGATCGGCACGCTCGCCGACAATTTCCCGCATACCCGCCACTGGCGTGAGCGATCGGATTGCTGGTCGCTGAAGAGCCTCAATGCCCTCGGGGCACGGATCATCGATGCCCGCTATGAGGGGCACGATGTCGAAGAGGCTATGGAGGTCGAGTACCCACCGGCCGAATTCGGCGAGACTTGGTATCACGAGATTGCGCCGCAACTGCGCGGGCTTCTCGAAACCGCGGGCGTCAGTGACGACGATGATGTCGTGGATGTGATCCGCCATGCCTGGGAGGATCACGCCGCCGACCGCGATGACAGTTTGGTCTCCGACCTCTTTGCAAGCTCCGACCGCTGCGAACTTCTCTTCCGTTTCAGCGGCGAACAGTGGCTCGATGACAGCTTGGTATTCTCGCACCGACCATGGCCGGATGCGGCTGAACTTGCCATGACCCCGAACCTGCAATTTGCACTCAATAACCTCGGCTACACCGTCAGCCAGTTCCGCAAGGCCAGCGGTAACCGCCACCCTGCCAATCGGCCGCTATCGCGTCACGCCCGGCGGCGGCGCGCGCCGATCATTGCGCACGAGCAGCTTGCCGAAATCATCGACAA
>CAIXXC010000037.1 GCA_903923205.1 uncultured Rhodospirillales bacterium
CGCCACCGCCAACGGCAGCAACAGCCACGGGAGCGGCGGCGGAAACGCCCCACTTCTCTTCGAGCATCTTGGAAAGGTTAGCGGCCTCGATAACGGTGAGGCTGGAGAGTTCATCAACGAGTTTGGCGAGATCGGCCATTTTTAAGACTCCTGGAAAAAAGATATATTACTGATTGGTCAGCCAGCCCTTAGGCGGCCTCGCCCTTTTCCGCATAGGCACTGAGCACGCGCGCCACCTGACCGCCTGGTGCCTGAAGCACCGCAGCAATCTTGGAAGCCGGAGCCTGCAGCAAGCCGATCAGCTTGCCACGCAGCTCATCGAGCGACGGCATGGTCGCGAGGGCCTTGACCCCAGCAACATCAAGCTGCGTCTCACCCAGCGCACCGCCGATGATGGACAGCTTGTCATTCTTGCCGGCGAACTCGACAACCACTTTGGCCGCCGCCACGGGATCCTTCGAATAGGCAATAGCCGTCGGACCCGTGAAGAGCGGTACCAGGTGCTCGTACTTCGTGCCTGCGAGGGCGAGACGCGCGAGACTGTTCTTCGTTACCTTGTAGCTGGCACCAGCGGTTCTGATCTGCGTCCGTAGTGTGTTCACTTCGGCGGCGTTGAGGCCGGTCTGGTGAGTCACCACGAGCGTAGAAGAGGCCTTGATGGCCTCATGCAGAGCGCTGACCTGCTGTTCTTTTGAAGAGCGGTCCACTTTCGTCTCCACCTTGTCCCGGACCACGGATGCCCTCAGCATGAGGACAGCCCCTGACCGGGACGTTGCACGAGGGCCCGTCGGCAATTAACCGGCGGACCCGGTTCGCCTGTCCCAGAAGTCTTGGCCGATCCGGAATCTCTTCCAGAATCGGGAACGCAACTCCCATCTCCCGCAGGCAACCTCCGAGGAGGTTCTTAGGTCTCTGGCAAATCCCCTAAGGGACTGGACCGGAGATACCCGCGTTCTCGGACAGGTACCGAAGGATGGCTCCCTCTCGGGGGACATTCCTTCGGGCGCCGGTCGGACACAAATCCGACCGGAATTCTTGTACTCTCGTAACCGAGAGTCTACTCGGCCGTCAGGCTCGCAATTTCGAGCTTGATGCCGGGGCCCATGGTCGAACTAAGCGACACCTTCTTGATATAGGTGCCCTTGGCGCCCGTCGGCTTGGAGCGGTTGATGGCGGCAACGAACGCGCGCGCGTTCTCCGCCAACTGCTCCGCCGGGAAGCTCGCCTTGCCGATACCGGCATGGACGATGCCGGCCTTCTCGGCGCGGAATTCGACCTGACCGCCCTTGGCGGCCTTCACGGCTTCAGCGACGTTCGGCGTCACGGTGCCGAGCTTCGGGTTCGGCATCAGACCACGGGGGCCGAGCACCTTGCCGAGGCGACCGACGAGGACCATCAGGTCCGGTGTCGCGATACAGCGGTCGAAATTCATCTCGCCCGCCTGGATCTTCTCAGCCAGGTCTTCGGCGCCGACGATATCCGCGCCTGCGGCCTCGGCTTCCTTGGCCTTGTCGCCACGCGCGAACACGGCAACGCGCAGGGTCTTACCGGTGCCATGCGGCAACAGCACTGTGCCACGCAGGTTCTGGTCCGCCTTGCGGGGGTCGATGTTGAGGTTCATCGCGATCTCGACCGTCTCGTCGAACTTCGACGTGGCGTTCTGTTTGACGACGCTCACCGCCTGGTCGAGCGGGTAGGCGGTCAACGGATCAACGGTCTTGTTTGCTGCCTTGAGGCGCTTGCCGACGAATGCCATGACCTATTCTCCCACCACCTGGAGGCCCATCGAGCGGGCCGAGCCGATCAGCATGCGGCAGGCACCATCGAGGTCCTTCGCGTTCAGATCCACCATCTTCTTCTCTGCGATCTCGCGGATCTGGTCCATCGTCACCGAGCCGACCATGGCGCCCTTGCCCGGCGTCGTCGTGCCCTTGGTGACGCCGGCGGCCTTCTTCAGGAAGTAGGTGTTGGGCGGGGTCTTGGTCTCAAACGTGAAGCTGCGGTCACCATAGGCGGTGATCACGACCGGAATCGGCATGCCCGGCTCAAGGCCCTGGGTGCGAGCGTTGAACGCCTTGCAGAATTCCATGATATTGAGACCACGCTGACCGAGCGCGGGGCCGATCGGCGGGGACGGATTGGCCTTACCAGCGGCAACCTGCAGCTTGATGTAGCCGACAATCTTTTTTGCCATCTCAAACTCCCATCAAAGTGAACCCCATTGCACTGGGGCCGGGACTGCGCGGTGCGGCTATGGCGAGCCTCCCGCACGTAAAACCTTTTGGCGCACCCACCCGATGGTAGCGGCGCCAAGAGGGTAGGCTTAGACCTTCTCGACCTGCGAGTATTCGAGATCGACCGGTGTGGCACGACCAAAGATCGATACCGACACCTTGAGACGCGACTTCTCCTCGTCGATCTCTTCGACCGTTCCGTTGAACGACGTGAACGGGCCGTCGCAAACACGAACCTGCTCGCCGATCTCGTAGACGATCGAGGGCTTCGGCCGCTCGATGCCTTCCTGGACCTGACGCATGATCCGGGTCGCCTCGGCCTCCGTGATCGGCGACGGGCGCAGGCCCTTGCCGCCAAGGAATCCGGTAACCTTCGCCGTGTTCTTGACCAGATGCCAGGTCTCGTCCGTCAGCTCCATCTTGAGGAGGACATAGCCTGGGAAAAACTTGCGCTCTGATGCGACCTTTGCGCCGCGCTTGACCTCGACGACCTCTTCAGTCGGCACTAGCACCTCGGAGAACATGTCCGACATGCCCTTCTGCTCGGCCTGCTCCTTGATCGAGGACGCAACCTTCTTCTCGAATCCCGAGTAGACGTGGAGCACATACCAGCGATGGGTCATTATACGTCAGGCTCCGAAACTCAGAATCCAGCGCATCACGCTCGCCAGAATCCAATCAGCCGTGAAAAAAAACATGGAGGCGATGAACACCATGAGGAAGACGAATCCGGTCATCTGCCCCGTCTCCTTGCGGGAGGGCCAGCTAACCTTCGACACCTCGTAGCGGACCTGCCGGATGAACTCTGCCGGGCTCGTCTTAGCCATTGTTTCTCAACACGCTATCCAATCAAACCACCGCCGACGGGTACGCCTGCGGCAACACCGGGATAAAGACCTGGACACGAAGGAGGCAATGGCACCTGGGTGGCAGGAGTGGAGGGGCTCGAACCCCCAGCCCCCGGTTTTGGAGACCGGTGCTCTACCAATTGAGCTACACTCCTATAACCGGTGCCCGCACGTCCTTTTCCTGGAGGCCAACCCCTCGATCCCATACAACAACGGATCGGCGGCCTGCACCGCAGACCGCCGAAGAGCCGATGCTTATATTCCGATCGAAACGCCTTGACCAGTCTTATCGTTACTGTCTGACGACAATTCCCGATAAAGAAGGCAAAATCAGGGCGCGATTGGCTTTATCCTTGAGATAGGCCGGCAAGCCGACCTATCCGCCGGACCCTACTTCAGGATCTTCGCGACGACGCCGGCGCCGACGGTACGGCCGCCTTCGCGGATCGCGAAGCGCAGACCCTCATCCATCGCGATCGGGGCGATCAACTCGACCTCGACCTGAACATTGTCGCCAGGCATCACCATTTCCGTGCCCTCAGGAAGCGTCACCATCCCGGTGACATCCGTCGTGCGGAAATAGAACTGCGGACGATAGTTCGTGAAGAACGGCGTGTGACGGCCACCCTCTTCCTTCGTCAGGATGTAAGCCTCAGCCTGGAACTTCGTGTGCGGCGTGATCGTCCCCGGTGCAGCCAGAACCTGGCCGCGCTCGACATCCTCACGCTTCGTGCCACGCAACAGCGCGCCGATGTTGTCGCCAGCCTGACCCTGATCCAGAAGCTTGCGGAACATCTCAACGCCGGTAACCGTCGTCTTGATCGTCGCCTTCAGACCAACGATCTCGATTTCCTCGCCGACCTTGACAATACCGCGCTCAACGCGACCCGTCACAACCGTGCCACGACCCGAAATCGAGAAAACATCCTCGATCGGCATCAGGAACGGACGATCAACCGGACGCTCCGGCTGCGGGATATACGCGTCAACAGCGCGCATCAGCTCAAGGATCGCATCATGGCCAAGCTCCGGACGCTTGCCCTCAAGTGCCATCAGCGCCGAACCCTTGATGATCGGAATGTCATCGCCGGGGAAATTGTACGACGACAGCAACTCGCGGACCTCAAGCTCAACCAGCTCAAGCAATTCCGGATCATCCACCATGTCCACCTTGTTCAGGAAGACAACAAGCGACGGAACGCCAACCTGACGCGCAAGCAGGATGTGCTCACGGGTCTGAGGCATCGGGCCGTCAGCAGCCGAAACAACCAGAATCGCACCGTCCATCTGCGCCGCACCCGTGATCATGTTCTTCACATAATCCGCGTGACCAGGGCAGTCGACATGCGCGTAGTGACGGTTCGCCGTCTCATACTCAACGTGAGCCGTCGAAATCGTGATACCACGAGCACGCTCCTCAGGAGCCTTGTCGATCTGGTCGTACGCCGTAAACGTCGCACCACCCGTCTCAGCCAATACCTTCGTGATCGCCGCCGTCAAAGACGTCTTGCCATGATCAACATGGCCAATCGTCCCAATATTGCAGTGCGGCTTGTTCCGCTCAAACTTTGCCTTCGCCATC
>CAIXXC010000038.1 GCA_903923205.1 uncultured Rhodospirillales bacterium
AAGCCGAAAAGGAGACCTTTTTCGCTACTGCCGAAGATCATGCCGGTTGTGCGGTCGGGGCTCACGTTATGGGCCTTCCATTGTCGCCTAAGACTTCGGCAGACCTCGGCGGCACAATCGCGCTGATGTCTTCAATCGATTACCTTGGCGAAAATGAAGTCGGCAATATCCCGCAAATTCAAAAGACAGGCGGTGGGGTCGTCTATGGCCCCTTGGCGGATTTTCCGCTGGTCCCGGATTGCGCCCTTGTATGGGCTACACCGGCACAGGCGATGGTGTTGTCGGAGGCCCTCGGCACAATCCGCTGGAATGCCGCCGGGAGTGACGTCCAACGGGTCTTCGGCCGCCCCGGCTGCGGCGCGCTCGCCCGGACGATCAATACGGGCAACAGCTCGCTCTCTCTTGGCTGTATCGGCATGCGAACATTCACCGAGGTGGCACCCGCTCTGGCGCTTGTCGTGATCCCCGGTGATATATTGGCCGGGCTTGCAGGGAAACTGCGGCAGAGCGCGGAAAGCAATGGGCAGATGCTCGTCCAATATCAGGCAAAAAAACATGCTGGGGGATAAGCCTGCCGAGGGTGCAATACCTACCGACTTTTCCCCTGCCGGCAGCATCGTCCGGGGGATGTTCCGCGTGCTGCTCGCCAGCCTGGGCCTCGGCCTTGAACTGGCCTGTCGGTTCAGCACGTCCTTCCGCAGTCAAGTCACGCGCGACGTCTCGATCGAAGTCTCAAGCGCCGATGGCGTCGTCCATCACTACCGCTTCACCCCCCGCAGCGTCGCATCGTATTCCGGCAGGGCTGCGGATCCGGCCCTGGCGGTGTGTTTTGCCGACGCCAACCAGGGATTTCGCGCCCTGATATCACCGCGTACGATCGGCAAAATTATCGATGCACTGTTGCATGGCGGTGCCGTCTATCGCGGCAATGCCGTCTTCGTCCTCTGGTTCTTCCCGCTCACCCGCTACGTCCTGCCGATCGGGCGGGTGGGCCCACTGGCAGCGGCGCTCCCGGACGGCTATATCGCCCACAACCCGTCGAGCAGGGTGGCATCACGGATCACGATTGAGCCGCCCGCGGAGTCTCTCGACCCCGATTGGCACGAGGCCCACAGACAACGAGGCAAAATGGTCATGACTCGGGGATCGGCCGGGGAAAAGGTGGCGATGTGGTGAGCCCCAATCCCTTTCCCCGCCTGGATGATCGCGCGCGGGGCTGGCTCCACTACATCTGGGATAAATCGACCACGGTCGACGATTGGAGCAGCAGCGGCCAGCCGCATCCCTGGTGGGACCAGTACAGCACGGCGCCGATGTGCTCGCTTGGCCGCTTCGATCTGCACGAAACCGGGTATGTGCTGCCGATGATGGCAGACATCACGCCCGCCTGGCGTGAAGCCTATACCCGGATTGCTGACGGGCTGGTGAGCCGTTACACCACATTCTGGTCGGCGATCGACTGGTTGACGATGATCGGCCATGATCCCGATCAGGCCAATTACCCGCCGGAATGGATGGTGCTGATGCCTGAGCATCTGCGCGGGCGCTACGATTCACCGGGCTGGGTCGCGAACGGTGTCAAACCCTGGGGTCTGCAGCCCGATCCTATCGGCAGCGACGGCGCGCTGTTCTTTCGCGGCTTCTTCAACCTGCTGCTTGGCTTCTATCGCTATGTCTCAGGCGACGATAAATGGGAGCGGCCGTTCAAAGTGACCGGCTACCAAAACCGGCTCTTTGATTGGGACCACCACCGCATCGTCAGCTTCATGCACGACCA
This sequence comes from uncultured Rhodospirillales bacterium, assembly GCA_903923205.1. GTDB lineage: Bacteria > Pseudomonadota > Alphaproteobacteria > ATCC43930 > CGMCC-115725 > CAIXXC01. Next base: position 1,778 of record CAIXXC010000038.1, read on the forward strand.
ATGGGCAGAACGCCCGCAGGGCATGCATTGCGAGAACACCAAGATATGGCCGTTCTGCGTCAGCGGCGCCGGTCTCGGCATGCAGCTCTATGACGGGCTCTACGGCCGCGACACCCATTGGGTGTTCGAGCGCTGGATCGGTTATCTGCGCAAGCACTACATGGGCTTTGATCGCAAGGGCGAGCTTGACTGGGTCGCCTTTTACTACGATCCGCTGGAGCGTTCGATATACAGCTTTCGCGATGACGTTGCCGCCTATGGGGCGCTCGCAATCACGCCCTATATCGTGGCCAAGGACCGCCCTTTCGCGACGATGCTATACGAGATGGCGGTACGGAAGCTCGGATGGGACGATCCCAAAAAGCCGCTGTTGCAGCTCCACCCGGACCCGCGTTGGCTCGCCATCGGCCTGATGATGGCGCGCGAGTTGGGCGACGCGGTGACGGAGACGCGGCTGCGCCAGGTCGCCGAGGAATCGTTCGAGCCGAAATTCTTCGGTGCCGAAAACAATCGATTCGGCTGGTGGTTCAACCTCGGCGAGCCCTGGCCGCGCGGTCAGCTCTCCAGCCTGATGATGGTGTCGGGATTGGGTGAACCCGGCGCCTGGAGCCGGGTGTTCACCAAACCCGATCTTGCCAAATTCACGGCACCGACCGTCTCCGGGGTCGATTATCCCGCACTCGGCATCACCCAATGCTGGAACGACAATGCTGCCGGCACGCTTTGGGTCGAAACCTACGCCGCCACACCCTCACGGCGCGGAGAGGCGACACGCTGGCGGATAAGCGGGCTCCCCGACCCCGCCGCCATTCAGGTGACGCTCGACGGTGGCGAGTTCACCAACTGGACGATTTGCGATGGAGACAGCATCGAAATCCGGGGTGAAATCGGTGAGCATATGTTCCGAATCGCTACAGGCTATCACGGCGACCCGGTGCGCAAGACAGCTGCAGCCAGTGCGTCATCGGCATCGACGACTGGGCTGATCATCATGACCCCCTCGATCATAACCAGCGCCAGCCTCCGAGTCGCGGCCAGCGGGACCTGCGGAAGCTGCTGCTGAAAGGCGCACGCTCGCCCAGCGTCGGCGACGTAGCGGCGTCCAATATTCTGGGCATCAAGGGGAAATGGGGCGAGTGACCGGAATTGAACCGGCGACATCCAGAATCACAATCTGGCGCTCTAACCAACTGAGCTACACC
>CAIXXC010000039.1 GCA_903923205.1 uncultured Rhodospirillales bacterium
GGCAAGCCGATCGCTTATGTCGGGCATAAAGTCCAGTGCCCCAAATGCAAAGGCATCTTTCCAATCGTCGAAGGTGCCATTACAACAACTTTCTACGGTAAGGGAGTGGCGTTGGCAGGTATGCACACGGCTTGCGGTGCAGTGCTGATAGCAAGTCAATTCACGGACATTGTGGAATACGGTACAGGCAGTTCATCCACTGGAAATGCAGCCAAGACGTCATCTGCCTCTTCTTCACCCGTAGTTCCATCCGCCAGAAACGATACATCGCTACCGGAAGATCCGGGGGGCGCCAAATTTGATGACAGGTTCATGCTGCTGGATGCGGAGACCGGAGACCCCATCTCCTGCACAGAATATGCGATACGGCGTGCGTCAGGCGATATCGAATTCGGTACGACTGACGCCGAGGGGCACACCCATCTTCTATCGGCAACCGCAAATGCCGAGCTGATCGAAATCTTTGTTTAAGGTGGGCTGAATGGTCGACACGATAACCTCTCCGTCTGGTAGGACCTTGGTACGTCGCACGTCAAGGACAACTACGCCAAAAGAAAGCAACGAAGCAAAGATCATACGAATAGCTCAGCAGAAGCAGACACGCTTGGCTGAGAATGAGGCGCTGCTTGCCGACCCCAATGTTGCTGCATTTCTAAAAGCGATTGCACAAGCCGAAGGCGGAGGTTACGACTTTAAATATGGCGCAGTAAAAGGCAAAAGAAATGATCCCTGGCGTTTTTCCGATTTCTCGACGCATCCGGGTCCCGGGTGCGGAGGAGAAACCACAGCAGCAGGTATGTACCAGACAAATATCGCAACATGGCGTCAACACGGCGGTAATATGGGACTTTCGGATTTCTCGCCCAAGACACAAGATTTGATCGCGATTGAGATACTTCGTTCGATCAATGTCATGGAGAAGATCAAGGAGGGTGACATCGCAAATGCGGTAGGTCCGGCGTCCAGAAAATGGGCTGCGCTACCGATGGGTCCAGGCTTGAGCGGTCGCCATGCGAACCAACCATCTGTTAAATATGATGATTTTTTTGCGACTTATCAGGCTAATGGGGGTAAAGGAAAGTGATACTGCGCGCCGCCCGTAATATCTCACTCTCGACTGCAATCATCGTATTGATATTCCAAACTACAAATGCAGCCGCAAATGATACTGAGAACTATCGTGCAGATCCGAACATTAAAGATGTACAGCTGAAGGTTGATGAGTCTTTCACGCAAGCCCGTGCAAGACTCGTCAAGGCTGGATGGAAGCCTACCCGGATGCATCAGGGCGATAATTACGACTACGACGGAGCAGAAAAAGAACTGGTCGACCGTGGATTTCTCGAAGTCGATTTCTGTTCAACCGACGCTGGCGCATTGTGCGTTTTGTATTACAGCAAAGCTGGTGAGTGCCTCCGGCTTAATACCAGAGGCGAACGGATACATTTCATGCATATTACTGGCTGGGCGAGCGAGTGTCCGTTCAGAAGCGATTAGTTCTGGCAGAACTTCTCGATGCTCGAACTAATCGCTGACGTCGGCACCGTAAACCCCTATGACCTTGCCGATCACCTGATCGGCGCGAACGAAACCGAAATAGCGGCTGTCGACACTGTTGTCGCGGTGATCGCCCATCACATAGTAATGTCCTGCCGGGACTTCACAGCGGAGCTCTTCATTCGTATAAACACACCGGTCGATCAGGGGAGCGTTCGGCGCTTCGGGACGCGCTTTCAGCGCCCTGCCGTCACTTTCTTTGTCTGCCAGGGTGTCGAATTGCACGCCGTCGAGCCGGTTTCGGTAACGCCGCCAGAAATGGGGACTCTCCGGATCCATGAAATCGGCGAGCTGGCTGACACGGGTATCCTGCCCGTTCACGATCAGATGGCCATCGCGGTACACCACGCGGTCTCCCGGCAATCCCACCACGCGCTTGATATACGTTTGATCAGGCTGGAGCGGCCGGTCGAATACGATGAGGTCGCCGCGCTTGAGTGTGGACGTATGCGGCAGGCTGGCGAGATGCAGGCCGAAGGTGCTGACGTGGCCATAACCGATCTTCTGGACCAGGATGCGATCGCCTATGCCGATGGTTGGCAGCATCGACGTCGACGGTGACTTGAACGGCTCGTATAAGAACATGCGCAACAGCATGGTCACCAGCGCCATCGACAAGA
>CAIXXC010000040.1 GCA_903923205.1 uncultured Rhodospirillales bacterium
ATGTGCTCGAGCCTGAAAACGGCATCGCGGCGATCGGTTCGGGCGGTGCGTATGCGCAATCCGCAGCGCTCGCCCTGCTGCGCAATACGGACCTTGCACCCGCCGTCATCGTCAAGCAATCCCTCGAGATCGCAGGCGACCTCTGCATCTACACCAATCAGCAACACCTGATCGAAACGATCGAGTAAGCACACCATGTCCGCCTCTTCAATGACCCCCGGGGAAATCGTCTCCGAACTCGACAAACATATCGTCGGCCAGTCTCGCGCCAAGCGCGCGGTGGCCGTGGCCCTGCGCAACCGCTGGCGGCGCCAGCAGGTCGCCGAGCCGCTGCGCACCGAAATACACCCCAAGAACATTCTGATGATCGGCCCGACGGGCGTGGGCAAGACCGAGATCGCACGCCGCCTGGCACGGCTTGCGGATGCGCCCTTCATCAAGATCGAAGCGACCAAGTTCACGGAGGTCGGCTATGTGGGCCGCGATGTGGACACGATCATTCGCGATCTTGCCGACATCGCGATCAAACTGACGCGCGAGCAGGAAATGAAACGCGTGCGCACCCAGGCGGAAGACGCTGCCGAAGACCGCATACTCGATGCGCTGATTGCGCCGCCCCGTGCCGCGGATGGCTCGCCCATCCGCGAAGAAAACGCCGCACGCCAAACCTTTCGCAAGCGGCTTCGTGAAGGGCTGCTCGATGCGACCGAGATCGAGATCGAAGTCGCGCAGCCAGTTCCCCAGATGGACATCATGAGTCCTCCGGGCATGGAGGATATGGCCGAGCAGCTCAAGGGCATGTTTGCCGGGCTTGCGCGCGAGAAGAAAAAGACGCGCAAAATGACCGTCAAGGATGCCTTCAAACTGCTCACCGACGAGGAAGCCGGCAAGCGCGTCAACGAGGAAGATCTGCGCGCCATTGCGATCAACCGGGTCGAGCAGCACGGCATCGTTTTCCTCGACGAGATCGACAAAATCGCGGCGCGCCAGGAATCGAGCGGCGCCGACGTCTCGCGCCAGGGCGTGCAGCGCGACCTTCTGCCGCTGGTGGAGGGCACGACGGTCACCACCAAGTACGGCATGATCCGCACCGATCACATCCTGTTCATCGCTTCCGGCGCCTTTCACCTTTCGCGACCTTCGGATCTCATCCCCGAGCTACAAGGGCGCTTTCCGATCCGCGTTGAGCTCGATTCGCTGACTGCGCAGGATTTCGTGCGCATTCTGTGCGACACCGATGCATCGCTCACCAAGCAATACACCGCTTTGCTGGCGACCGAAGACGTCCATCTGACGTTCACCGAGGACGGCATCGCGCGGCTCGCGGAACTGGCGTTCGACGTCAACGAGCGCACCGAAAACATCGGCGCACGCAGGCTCTACACGGTGATGGAAAAGCTGCTGGAAGACTTGTCCTTTGACGCGATGGCCGCCAGCGGCAACACCGTCACGATCGACACCGCCTACGTCAACGACAAACTCGCGGAAGCAGCCGGCAGCAACGACCTCGCACGCTACGTGCTCTAACCGTCAGAACGGGATCATCCATGGGCCACCGACTCTCAGCCATCACAACACGCACCGGCG
>CAIXXC010000041.1 GCA_903923205.1 uncultured Rhodospirillales bacterium
ATCACGGCGAGTTGGTGAAGGCAGGCTGGGACAATCTGTGGCAGGTCCATGAGATCGAGATAAGCGGCGCGGGCCTGAGACATCTGGCCTCTAGCCTGGATCTCCAAGGCTGTTGCAAATGCCGGAACAGACTTGGCGACCGCATCGATATACCCCACTGGGGCCGGTGTCTGCTCATTCATCGGGCCGTCACTCCATTGCTCCTGGGTTCCTCGATTACCATTCGGAGACCCATTTCCCGAGATACACCAAAGCCACCACTCGCCAAAGTGCTAATGGGATTTCAACTCAGCAAAAGCCTAGCTCGACAGCGGTAATTCGCTCATAAAGAACCATGAATCACGATCCGCCGGCAAACGAGAACCTATGGCAAACGACTTAGCCATTCCGACCAGGGCCAATAACCGCAGATGGCGGGTCCTGTTTGCTGCAGTCGGGCAATTTCTATTGGTGGCTGTCGGCGGCACGCTCGCTGCCGTGTTCGTCATGCAGATCCCGGCTTTCACGCAAGTTGAACAATGGACCGCCGACATTCGGATGATCTACGGTCCCAAGGCGCCGTCACAGGACAAGGATATTGTGATCGTAACGATCACGGAAAAAGTCCTGGACCAGTTCCCCTATCGCTTCCCCGTCGATCGTGCCTATCTGGCAAGGCTGCTCAATCTCCTGGCGGCGAAGCACGCGCGCGCGATCGGTCTCGACGTCCTGTTCGACAAACCGACTGAGGCTGCGAAAGACGAGACCCTGCGACAGGCATTGCGCAAATTGCCTATTCCCGTGGTTGTGAGCTATGTCGAGGATCCTCGGATTGTCGATGCCAAGGACCTCCCCTATCTGCAGAATTTCGTGCCGCCGGAAGATCGAGGCATGGCCAATCTTGTCACGTCGCGAGACGGCGTCGTGCGAACGATCTATCCCGGCGAAGTCGGACCGGATGGCAACTACATTCGGGGTGTTGCCAGACAGATCCTGCATCGCCTTGGCATCGAAACCCCAAATGAAAGTCCGGAGCTCTATTATCTCCCTGGCACCCAGATCGTTAGCCAGACACCATTTCCGACTTTTCCCGCGAATCTTGTGCCAATCTTGCCAGCATCGTTCTTTACCGGAAAGATTGTGCTGATAGGCGCAGATCTTTCAATTACCGATCGCCATCGAACTCCCTTGGCGACAATGAAGGGGGATATTGACGGACAACTGCCTGGAATCGTTATTCATGGTCACGGTCTGTCGCAGTTGCTGCATCATCACGGCGTCAAACATATCCCGCGATGGGCGGAGATCGGTCTCACCGTCCTGTTGGCAATGGCGGGAGCGATCCTCGGCAGATTGCCAATGCCGATTTGGGGTCGGCTTTTAGCAACAATAGCGGTGGTCGTCCTGTGGACGGTCGGCGCTTTCGAAGTCTACCTGCACAGCGAGTGGGTGCTTCCGGTTGTCCCACCCGCACTCGCCTTCGTACTCGCGGTATGGATCACCGACACCGTCCTTGGGCGCGAGAGTCGTCAGCAAAAAGCCTTTATTCAGAATGCGATGGGACGCTACGTTTCGCCTAAGGTGGTTGCCGAACTGCTCGAAAATCCTGAGATGCTGTCCTTGACGGGTATCAGCAAGGAGATGACCTATCTGTTTACGGACGTCGCCAGCTTCACCTCTCTCGCCGAGAAGGAAGGTCCAGAAAAGCTGATTGCTCTGCTGAACGAATATCTCACCGGTGTTAGTCGGATCATCCAGGACCAGTTCGACGGCACTGTGTGCCGTTTCATTGGCGACGCCGTGTTTGCTCTCTGGAACGCCCCGGCAGATCAGCCCGACCATCAACATCGTGCGGTTGCTTGTGCCCTGGCGATTGACGCTTATGCTGAAGCGTTTCGCGCCGAACAACACGCCCACGGAATCGAGTTCGGCTCGACCCGCATTGGCGTCAATGCAGGCCTCGCCATGGTCGGCAATCTCGGCTCGCCTGAGCGGATGGAATACTCTGCCCTTGGCGACAACGTGAACTTGGCCTCGCGACTGGAGAGTATTAACAAATACTTCGGCACCCGAATCTGCATCAGCGAAACCGTAGCCATGGCTCTGCCTTTCGAACGCCTTCGCGCCGTCGCCGACGTCGTCGTCAAGGGCAAGACCAAGCCCATGGCGATCTATGAACCGATCGACCCAGAGCATACAGACCCAGAACATATTAGGAAGTACCGAGCGGCTTATGCACAGCTGCTCGGCGAGGAACCGTCGGCCCTGGAGGCATTCCGCGAAATCGTCGAAAAATATCCCAAAGACGGGTGTGCGCGTTTTCATTTCAAACGGCTGCAGAGACTCGTCTCAATCGATCCTCTCTCCGGCAAGCCTTTCTTCGACAAGAGCAAGCTGAAGACGGACGAGAATGGCGATATCATAGAGAGCGGGACAATCATCGTGATGGATGAAAAATAGCCAGCCATCGCGTGATACGTCCTTATGAAAGATTGTGAAACTCCTTAAACCACGCGACGAATTTCGGGATGCCTACCGAAATCGGCGTCGTCGGCGCATATCCGGCGTCTCTGGCCAGCGCCGAGATATCGGCATAGGTTTCGAGCACGTCACCAGGCTGCATCGGCAGGAATTCGAACGTGGCTTCCCGACCGAGAGCCCTGACGAGCTCCGCGATAAAATCGAGCAAAGCCTCAGAGCGGTTGTTACCAATATTATAAAGTCGTGCTGGCACGATACCGTCGATCACCGCAGGCGGACGATCAAGCACAGCAACGATACCGTTGACGATGTCATCAATATAAGTGAAATCACGGCGCAAATTGCCATTGTTGAATACTTTGATCGGCTCTCCGGCTGTTATCGCTTTTGCAAACAAATAGGCTGCCATATCCGGGCGGCCCCAGGGGCCATAGACCGTAAAGAAGCGAAGGCCCGTCGTCGGCAGACGATAAAGATGGGCATAGCAATGGCTGATCAACTCTCCCGAACGCTTGGTCGCGGCGTAGAGCGAGACCGGGTGATCAACCCGATCTTCCTCAGAAAAAGGCAGCTTACTGTTAGCGCCATAGACGGACGAGGAACTGGCATAAACGAAATGACGCAAGCGGGGATTGCTTCGGGCCAACTCGAGCATGACGAGATGACCCTCAATATTTGCATGAGTATATTCGTGAGGCGCCTCAAGCGAGTAACGGACCCCTGGCTGTGCGGCAAGGTTGATATATCGATCGATCGATGGGTGGCCCGCCGCGATATCGGCCATCACGGCACGGTCGCCGATATCAGCACGGTAAAAAGTAAAGTTCGGATGCCCGATCAGCCGAGCCAGGCGCGCTTCCTTGAGACTGACATCATAGTATCCGTTCACGTTGTCGATCCCGACCACCGTGTCGCCGCGATCAAGCAATTTCTGGCACGTATGAAAGCCGATGAATCCCGCCGCACCGGTTAGCATCACGGTCATGGGCTCACACCATAGGGCAATTGAGAAGAAAGCACGTACTGCTCCGATCCGGAAAATTCGTAAGTCCTTAAGATGGGCTGTTCTTAACGACGCCCAGAACGACAGTCAATCGACCTTGGCCCAACACCAGGAAAAGCGCTTCAGACCAGTGTCGCGAAGAGTATCAAAAAGCCTCCCGAACTCAGGGCACGGAGCATTCCACCATATCAATAAATATATCTAAAATAACACCTAAAAGCTGTATTTTTGATATCAGTTGCGTTGAACAAGGCGTATTTTGTTAAATTCATGTCTCCCTGGTTGAACCAAAAAAATGCTATATTTGTGATCAATATTGTAATTCCTTGATATTTTTTGGACACCAACGCCCCTTATCCGGTCACGTCCATCCCAAGAAATTTCCACGATCTATTTATTTTTTGATATATATATCAATACTATGATGCCTTGTTACGATTTTGGTGCACATTAAATTTCGGGCAATTCGGCTCACAAAACGATATAACCAGAATGCGATCACAAAGGCCCTAGGACTAGACTCATCAGGCTCTAATTTGACCGATCCATGTCTATTTGTTGCAAATTGATACAAAGAATGTTTGACTCTTACGCGAGTCGTACTATCCTGCGTACGAATCGCGTCGCGACATTCAATTTAGAGGTTAACTTGCCACGCAAATCCTACTCGGGCCCTTCATCGGATCATCGCTCCCCTCCTCTGGGAACCCTGTCTGACGCCCAACTCAAGTCAATAGATGCCGCCGTCGGCGCACAGGTTAGGCTTCGCCGTATTCTTCTGGGCTTATCTCAGGAATCAGTAAGCAAAATCATTGGCTTGACGTTCCAGCAGTTACAAAAGTACGAGCATGGAACAAACCGCATCAGCGCGTCGCGACTGTATCAACTCTCTATGATACTCCACGTCCCGGTATCTTATTTCTTCGAGACCGTCGAAGTTGAGGGCGATCAATCCTCATCGGTTGAACCGGTCGTGCTTAAGGAATTGGATTCAATTCCTGGTGATCTGATGAAAAAGCGCAAGACGGTTGAGTTGGTGCGGTCGTTCTATGAAATCGAAGGCGAAAAGCAACGCAACGCCGCGCTCAACCTGCTTAAGACGCTGGCCAAGCCAAGCACCAAGTGACGTGAAGAGAAACGCTGCGGCAATGTAAGACTGCCGCAGCTTAGAGCTGCAGACTAAAATACCTTACTCGCATCGCATCTCGCGACCCCAGCAGGTTAAGGGGAGCCAGAGCTTAGTCCTTCACAGAGGATGTTAACCTGCCTTCGCTGAAGCACCGTCGCGTCGCGCCCGACACGCCCGCACCGAGAACAGCGCTTCAGAAACATTTCTCGAACGCCTCCACGATGCCATGGGCACCCTTGCACAGATACTCTAGCACCGGGAGAATGGGCGCATTATCGTATCCCCCCACCCGATCGAAGGCGAGAAAATACGCGTCGCTGTCAGGATCGCGGGTGAACGATATGGCAACACCATCGTGAGCATCTGCGACCGCCAGATCTTCAAGAACTCTCAGAACTGAGTTGCCTGGGTCCGGTGCGAGATAGGGCTGAGCACTCGCAATAATAGGATAGAACTTCCTAGGAACACCCTTCAAGATACCGCTTTGGGACACCAGCTTGAACTGCTCGATGCTATCGCAGATGGGGAAGCCCACGCGACTGGTGACACGTTGACCATTTCTGATTGCAAGTGCCCAGACCAGATGATCAAGGGCGGCGCGAAGGTTGTAGATAATCTCCCCAATGGATATGCAAATTTTCCTGGGGCGTCTGAGCTCGGGGTAGCGCAATTGGGTGCCAATATCAAACGCGGCCTCGGAATTGGCTGTCAACGTCGCCATCTCCTGCGCAAGCGCGGCGATATTTTCCCGCGCACGCTCCAGTCGCGCGCGCGACGGCTCAAGAGCACGGGTCATCGGAAAGAAATTCTGCTAATGTTAAGCATCCAGGATATTACGCACCAACAGACGGTAATTATCAAATGATGATCGCCCGCCGGACTTACGAAAACAATATGAAGAACGCTCGGCGCGAGGTATTTTTTCGGAAAAGCGATCAAGCAGTGTCATCAGGCGATGCCTGCTGGTATGGTCAATCCTCCGCGCAATTGCACTTCACGGGAGAAGGATGCTCATGACCCGGGGCAGTCCCTTGTATCAAGCCCTTCTCGTGTTCCTTCTCTGCATGCTGTTTGTCGCAGCGGCAATCCTTGGATACAAAGGCTTGATCCCTCTGGACTGGATCCTTCAACTTAGCCCGGGCTCCAACGGTGAGGTGGTTATCGTGGCCGCCATCTGCGCCGCGATTATTCTAACATTGGTTAGTGCGTTGGGACGAACCGGAGAAACCACCCCAGAGCCGATCGGCAACCTGCCGACGGCACTTGCGGGATGGTCTCAGCCTCGAGCGACCAACGAATGGTCGGAAACGTTATCTCCTCCCCCCGCTCGAGATTCTGGTTTTCTGACGCAACCCTCAACGCCCATGGGACGTCAACTTGCGCCCTATCTCAGCTTCTACCACCTGACCGAACCACCTTTCTCGATGGTGCCGGATCCACGTTTTCTGGTGTTGAGCGAGCGGCATCTGAGGGCGATTCCAATCCTCAAACCGACGGCATCGGTCGATGAGAGCTTCGTCATGCTGGTGGGGGATGCCGGATGCGGCAAGACCACCATTCTAAGACGGCTTCAACGCATGGGCGATGTCCGAACGGCAACCGGCTTCATTGCGGGAATTACGGCCCAATCCGCGAACATTTACGGTTGGATCATCCATGCGTTCTCGATACCACAGTCCAAGACCGAAACGATCAGCCCCAGAGAGCTTGTAAAGGCGTACATCGTCGCGCAAAACGCCCTTGGCAAGAAACTGCATCTATTGGTCGACGAAGCCCAGGCGCTGACACCCGGAATGCTGCTTGAGCTTGATGAACTTGTCAGCGGTCCAGAAACTAACGGCAAAATTAGGGTGACACTGGCTGGATTACCAGCTTTCAGAATGACCTTACAGCACGAAAGCCTCCGCCCGCTTAAGGGACCGGGCCACGTTCTATATGATATCTCGCATCTATCGTTCGATGAAACGAATCAATATATCGATAAGCGGCTATCACTTGCAGGAACAACGCAGCCTTTATTTAGCGAAACGGCGAAGGAAACTATTTTCTATTTCAGCCTCGGGCTACCAAGTCTGATAAACATGCTCTGTGATTTAGCGCTGTCCTATGGCGCCACGGATCGCAGGGAAACGATCTCTTTCCAGACTATTCTCGATATCATTGAAGATCGTGCCAGTTCTGGACTAACGCCGTTCCGGACGCAGCCCAGCGTCAGTGACAAGCAGACCTTGTCAGGTCATGAGCTTTCAGCATAGTCAGCGGATGAGCGCCGGATTGGCGCGATAATACTCCTCAAGCGCGAGACGAGCCTCCGAAAGAATTTCCTGATCTGCCTTCACGGAGTTTTTCTTTACACGCCCATTCAGAACAAAACGCCCAAGATCAGCGTAGAACGCGAGCCAAACGAGCCCATCGTCGCTCACCATTCGGCGATTTGTGAAATCGATGACCCATCCGCTTACTCTTGGCAGGAGACGGACGCCGGGACCTTTAGAATCCGGTGGGATGAACTCGACACCGGCGAGACTAAGTGCCTCGACAACATCGTTGAGAGCCTCATCGCCCGGAGCCCCGGGGCCACCCTCCAAGCCCGCAATCATCCGCTCGTCGGTGCCCGCGGCGCTTGCTAGTTCCACGCGCGTCCATCCAACCAACGCGCGCGCCGCCCTGAGCAGTCCGGGTGTAACATCATCCGACATTCCCTCGAAGTCCCCTTCCCCAACAAGTCTCAGACCCCTTCACATCACGGAGTCGATGGCTGCAAGCGTTGTTGGCAACATCAGTCATATATTTTATAGATAGCTGGCGTAACCTTAGAACATTTATAGCTATTTTAGTACACTCTGTGTCGTAATGAATCAAAAGGCTTAACAAAAGCCGTTGGCTCTAAGGGAAGTGGGAATAATGGGTCTTAGTGACCGTACATTGCAGCACATTAATGATTACATCCTGGCGGCTAGCGGAATATTCGCGTTTGGCGGATTGTTCTACTTCGCTTCTGGCTCTACCTGGTGGTGGTTTTGCATCATCGATCTTGTGCTGTTCCTCTATAAAATAGCTGCCAAAATCGACATTTCGTTGATTGTTAAGCCACAACACGCCATTCAACCGCTGGCGAGGGGGCCGTGGCAGGATTGGTTCGCCTGGTATCCTGTACGAATGGATCTCGGGACGCCGCCGCAGAATCTGCGATTACCCGGTGATTGGGTCTTTATGCGTGTTGTTCATCGACGTTGGGCGCGGGACGAATCCGGCACTGCTTTTGAAACCCATTACGCCTATCGCGCGCAGGATGCGGCCGATAAAGGCTCGGGCTTGGTTTAGAGCGAATAACAGCCTAACGGACGCCGCAATGAGCAATCATCTCTTCGACCTAATTCGAGCCCGTGTTCCGGACCCGGCGAAAATTCTGATGGAGACCGACGACGGTCGCACTATCAGCTACGGCGATGCACTCGATATTTCGGGACAATTGGCATCCGTGCTCGTCGCCCATGGGGTAAAGCCGGGGGACCGGGTTGCGGTCCAGGTCGAGAAATCTCCTGAAGCGATCTTGCTGTTTCTTGGATGCGTGCGTGCCGGGGCGGTATTCCTGCCGCTCAATACCGCCTATGCGCTGGCCGAGCTTGAATATTTCTTCTCCGACGCCGAACCAGTGATCGTCGTCTGTGACCCAGCGCGACAAACCCAGATCGAAGAAATCGCGCGCCGTCTTGGCGCGTATGCCTGCCTGACCCTCAATGGCTCTGGAGGGGGCAGCCTGATGGGTCAGGCGCGGGACATCACAACCGGGTTCGTCGATGTTGCGCGGGAGCCTGATGATCTTGCCGCGATCCTCTATACTTCTGGCACGACCGGTCGCTCCAAGGGTGCAATGTTGACCCACAACAATCTCGCCTCAAACGCCTTAACACTCGTTGATTATTGGCAGTTTACGGCAAACGACGTGCTGCTCCATGCCCTGCCCGTCTATCATACGCACGGATTGTTCGTTGCCGTGAATACGATGCTCCTGGCAGGCGGCTCTATGCTGTTTCTCGCGAAATTCGATGCTGATCAGGTTTTCCGCCTCCTGCCTCGAGCAACGACGATGATGGGTGTGCCCACATTCTACGTGCGCATGGTTGACGATCAGCGCCTGACAGCCACCGCTTGCGCGCACATGCGCCTGTTCATCTCAGGCTCTGCGCCCTTGCTTGAGGAAACCCATCGCGCATGGAATGCGCGTACAGGAATGGCAATCCTCGAGCGTTACGGCATGACCGAAACCAATATGTCGACCTCGAACCCGTATGACGGGGACCGGGTCGCAGGGACGGTCGGGTTTCCACTCCCCCATGTTTCCCTTCGGATAGCCGACCCCGAAACCGGCGCGTCGCTTGGCATCGACGAAATCGGGATGATCGAGGTTAAAGGCCCCAATGTCTTCAAGGGCTATTGGCGTATGCCGGAAAAAACGGCTGCGGAATTTCGCGCAGATGGCTTCTTTATCACCGGAGATTTGGGGACGATTGATTCGAAGGGCTATGTGAGGATTGTCGGACGCGGCAAGGATCTCGTGATAACCGGTGGCCTCAATGTCTATCCGAAGGAAGTCGAGGCAGAGATCGATGCCATTTCAGGCGTATTGGAAAGCGCGGTATTCGGCGTGGCACACAAGGATCTTGGGGAAGGCGTCGCCGCCGCCGTGGTCCTTCGGCCTGACGCAAAGATAGATGAGGCCGCAATCATTGCGGCATTGAACGGACGACTGGCTCGATTCAAGCAGCCCCGACGGGTGATCATCCTGCCTGAATTGCCGCGTAACGCGATGGGCAAGGTGCAAAAAAACCTCCTGCGCGCCCGCTTTCGCGACCTTTTCCAGCCCTCATGATGGGACCAGGGACCAAACGGGTATAACCCTAAACAGGGAGAAGTCAGAATGCGGACCCAGGTCGCGATTGTCGGAGCAGGCCCCGCCGGCCTCCTGCTCGGGCGACTTCTGGAGCGTCGCGGCATCGATACCCTGATCATCGAACAGCGCGACCGCGACTATGTGCTGGGACGGATTCGGGCAGGTGTCCTCGAGCACGAGACGGCGGATATGCTCGATCAGGCCGGCATCGGCAAAAGGATGCGCGCAGAGGGACTGGTCCATGACGGGATCGAGCTTTGCTTCGACGGGGAACGCCATCGCCTTGACCTCCGAGCATTAGTTGATCGCCACGTCATCGTTTACGGCCAAACCGAGGTGACGGCAGACCTCATGCGGGCCAGAGAGCAAACTGGCGCGCGGATTGTGTATGGTGCCGAAGATGTCATGCCGCTGGATTTTGGCGGGTCGCAGCCACGGCTCCGCTATACTGAAAACGGCATCAGCCATGAGGTCGCCTGCGACTTCATTGCTGGGTGCGATGGCTTTCACGGCATTTGCCGCCAGAGCGTGCCGGACAACGCGATCACCAGCTTCGAACGTATCTATCCCTTCGGTTGGCTCGGCGTTCTGGTCGACCAGCCTCCGGTGGCACCGGAGTTAATCTACGCCCACCACGCCCGTGGATTTGCACTGTGCTCGATGCGCTCGAATACCCGCAGCCGCTATTACGTTCAAGTTCCAAGCGACGACAGCGTGGAAAACTGGAGCGACGATCGTTTCTGGGATGAATTGCGCGCTCGCCTCAGTCCGGAAACGGCGGAGTGTTTGCAAACCGGTATATCGATCGAAAAATCGATCGCGCCCCTGCGGAGCTTTGTCGCCGAACCGATGCGCTTCGGTCGTATGTTTCTTGCAGGCGATGCTGCCCATATCGTCCCTCCCACGGGTGCAAAAGGACTTAATCTGGCGGCGAGCGACGTGCGTTATCTGGCCGACGCGCTGATCGAGTATTACGAGGAGAAATCGACGTCAGGGATTGATGGCTACTCGGAACGAGCGTTGCGGCGGGTGTGGAAGGCCGAACGTTTCTCCTGGTGGATGACATCCCTCCTCCACGTCTTCCCGGAGAGCGGCGGGTTCGGACGACGTATCCAGCGGGCGGAGTTCGATTATCTGACCACCTCACTGGCCGCCGCGCAGTCACTCGCCGAGAACTACACCGGGCTGCCAGTCTAGCAACCCCGGCGCAAACGAGCCTGTCACGGATAGCTAATCCGCATGGAAACTTATCCTAACGGGTATTGGACCTATACGAGACGCTGTGGATAACGTTATCGCTTGAGATTGAATGCGCTTGGAGCCGATATCTGCGGCAGTAACGACGGGTTCGTCGCGGCGCGACCGATTTTGGGTTATGGCTTCGCTGAGGGCGCGCGTACAGGGAGGAAATGATGGCAGGTGAAGGCGTATTGCGTCCGGGTTTTGTCGAGATTTACGTGCTCGATATCGAAGCGGCGATCACCCATTATGTGGACTATCTCGGCCTCGACATGGTCGGCACCGAGGCTGACGGTCGCGTCTATCTAAAGGGTTATGACGAATTCGATCATCACAGCATCATTCTTCACCCGGCTGATCACGCCGGCGTGGCGCGCGTTGGCTTCAAAGTCAGCAGCGAGGCGGCGCTCAAAGCCTATGAAGGCCGTATCCTCGAATTCGGCGCCGCCGTCGATCACATTCCGGCGGGAGAACAACCTGGCCTTGGTCGCCGCATCTCCTTCATCATCCCGTCTGGCCACCGCATCGAGCTTTATGCCGAGGCGGCTATCGCCGAGCACCACCCGCCAACAAAAAACCCAGGGCTCTGGCATGTCGAGCCGCATGGCATGCGGGCGATGCGCTTCGATCACGTCCTGCTCTATGGACCCGAAATTCCTGAAGTTCTGCGCTTCTTTACAACCGTTCTGGACTTCAAGCTCTCCGAGCAGGTCGTGGCTCCAGATGGCCCCGTCGCGATCTTCCTCACGACATCGAACAAGGCCCACGACATTGCCTTTGTATCTCACCCGGAACCTGCCAAGTTCCATCACGCATCGTTCCTGCTCGAAGACTGGAGCGATGTCGGCCGGGCCGCCGATTTGATGACCCATTACGACATCCCGCTTGACATCGGTCCGACGCGCCATGGTATTACCCGCGGCAAGACGATTTATTTCTTCGATCCTTCTGGAAACCGCAATGAGGTCTTTGCCGGTGACTACACGTTCTATCCGGACACTCCGGTCAGGACTTGGGACGCTGAGAAGATCGGCAAGGCGATTTTCTACTATGATCGCGCACTGAACGAACGTTTCTTGTCCGTAGTGACCTGATCGCGTCGACCCAAGGGGCACGAAACGACGATCAAGAATGCCCCGCCGGGAAATGCTGGCGGGGCTTTTTTTGATCAGTTTCGCTCTCAGTGCAGCCTGTCTGCTCTGACGCGTAGGCTTAGACGCTCATCCTGTTCTATACTGAGAAAAAAGAATAACAGGAGGGAGACATGGGACAAAGACTGAGTGGCAAGGTCGCGCTCATCACCGGCGCAGCACAAGGAATCGGGGCCGCCATCGCGCGTGCCATGGCGCAAGAAGGCGCGCGTCTCTTCGTCTCGGATCGCAACGTCGTTGGCGTCACTGCGCTTGCTCAGGAACTCGGCGCCACGCCGCTCGCGCATGACGTCACGGTGGAGGCAGAATGGGACGCCGTGGCGGCAGCAATCGAAAAGGCGACGGGCAAGCTTGATATCCTCGTCAACAACGCCGGGATTGAACTCGTCAAGCCGGTCTCGGAGATGAGCCTCGTCGAATGGCGTCAGGTCATGGCCGTCAACCTTGATGCCTTGTTCATCGGCAGCAAGACGCTTCGCAGCCTGCTCGTTGCCGGCGGCTCACCGTCCTCGCCGAGTTCGATCGTCAATCTTTCCTCGATCGCGGGCCTAGTCGGCTTTCCCAATCAGGCAGCCTATAACACGTCGAAAGGTGGCGTCCGCCACCTGACCAAAAGCCTCGCGATTGAGTGGGCAGCACACGGTCACTCGATCCGCGTCAACTCGATTCATCCGGGCTGCATTCGCACGCCGATGCTGGAGATGGCTGTTGATCTTTGGGTGAAGACAGGTGCTCTTCCGGCAGAGGATCCTTGGGCGGCAGTGGGTGCACTTTGCCCGATGAATACGGTCGGCGATCCGCGTGATATTGCCATGGGCGCCGTGTATCTCGCCTCCGACGAAGCCAGATTCGTAACCGGCGCCGAGTTGGTCATCGACGGCGGTTGGGTTGCCCGTTGAAACAATAAGAAAACTAGGGAGAACGAGCATGAAAAAACACGACATTCATTTCTTCAGCGAGGGCGCGAAGCTTCTTGGCGACCTTTACCTTCCCGACGATCTGAAACCTGGAGAGAAACGCGCGGGCATCGTCCTCTGCCATGGCTATAGCGGCATACGCGGCCTGATCCTGCCGGATTACGCAAAGTACTTCACCGATGCGGGTTATGTGGTACTGGGTTTCGATTATCGCGGCTTCGGCGGCAGCGAAGGCACGAAATGGCGCGTCATGGCGCACGAGCAGATCGAGGATATCCGCAACGCGATTACGTTCTTCGAGACACTTGCCGAAGTCGATCCGGCACGGATCGGCATCTGGGGCACCAGCAACGGCGGTGCCCATGTCGCCTATGCGGCAGCCGTCGATAAGCGGGTAAAGGCCGCCGTCGGGCAGGTTGGTTATGGTGACGGCAGCCGCCTTCTTTACGATATCAGGACACCCGAGCAACGCCGGAAACTGGATGAAGATATCGCAGCCGATCGGCGCCAACGCGTCCTGACCGGCAAGGGCGGTGCCGTCGACACGGCAACCCTGTTGGCAAGCCCGCAGACGCAGGAATTCTTCGCCGCGACGCTGAAGGTCATGCCCGACCTTTATTGCGAGCTTTCCTGGGAATCAGCAGAAGCCACGATGGAATACAAGCCGATCGAGGTGGTTGATCGGATCTCGCCACGCGCCCTTATGCTGATCGGCGCCGAGAAGGACGACCTCTGCCGACTGGATGGGTATAAGGCGCTCTACGATCGTGCGGGCGCACCAAAGCGTTTCGAGGCCCTGCCGATCGGTCATTACGACATCTATCAGCCGCAATGGGTCGAGGTTTCGGCCAAGATGGCGCTCGACTGGTACGGCGAGCACCTCTAGGGTCATAACTCACCCGCCGTTTCTGATGCGGAATCGGCGGGTGACCCTTAACTCCCAAACAACAGGGCGATCAAGCCGAGGCGCCATGCGACAAGCACGCCTGCTGCCAAGCCCGCGATCAGGAGATAAAATCCCCAGGGCCGCTGCTCTTCGGCGAAGGGATCGTTCAACGAGCGCTGAGCCCCAGGCGGTAGTTTGGCGAGGGTCGTCAACGCCGTTCCGAAAGGAATATTGATCTTCAGCCGTGCGTTCACCGCCCAGCCACTGGCGTCCAGGATCGGTCCAAGATTTCGGGCCGCAAGTTTGAAGGATGCGATAATGAGCGACGGCCCTGATACCGCGAGCATCAGTCCCACCAGAACAAGCGGCATTTGCCATGCCGGAAGATGCAGGAAGCCCGTCACGATCGTCGCGACAGCCGTTGCCAAGGCGCCGAAAGCCAAGCCGACGGCGGCAAGAATCCCGGCGAATTTCCCCGCATCGAACGGAGCCTCCTTCGGCGCTGTCGCACTGACCGCGACCGGGTCGCCAGCGACCGTCTTTTCGAAAGCTTTCTGCAAGGCATCCTGTTTGACGCTGGCCTGACGCGCCGCAGCGAGCTTCTGAATGGCATCACTGACCGCCCTCGCCGCCTGCTTGTAGGGTAGCCAGAAGGCCTGGCGCAGGCTAATGGGGTGCTCGATAATCTTGGTGATCGTGGCGTCCCAGTCCTGGCCCTTACGGTCGTAAAAGACGCAATTACGACCGACGCGAATGCTGTCTGAATCTCCCCCGGTGATGGCTGCGGCTATCGTCATCGTCTCGCCTTTGCGGGCGCATTTGCAATAGACGATGAAAATCCCGCCAAGGCTCGCAATCTGACTGTGCTTGGCCTCGTCCTCCACTCTGACACAAAGATCGAGACTGCGACCGTCGAGATAAAGCGTCCCCGCCTGGAACACGGCTTTGCCTGCCCGCGTATAGAAATCGCGAAAGGCGACAACGTTGTTGAGAAGCGGAAACAGATCCCGCTGCAGCCTGATCAACTTATCGACGTCGCTGATCGCATCGATTTCAGGGGCAAGCGCCGCATCTTGGGCCAGCAGTGAGTCGATCCCGGTCTTCGCGTCCATATCCAAAATGGCGGAAATTCGCGCAATCCCAAGCGTTTTCAAGAGCGTATCGGGCTCGTTGGCAACCCAGCATTGCCACTGCGCGAAACCATCCTTGAGGCGCTTCCAGTTTGCCTCGCTCAGATCGTCCATCGCACCGAGAATGGGAAGGACGAGAGTCGCGCGCAGTTGCATTACTGCCACTGCCCAGGCCGGATTGATGCCCTCGATCAGCGGCAACGGTTTGCCAGCCTCGATCCGGGCGATCGGAAGAGCGGCAAGCGCGGCCGCATCCGCCTGAATTTCAACCGTACCGAGCCCGGCGTAGAGCGCGGGGTCCGGATTAAGCCCAACAGCCGCACCGGGATCAAATGCGACCAGCCCGCAGCGGGTGAAGTAATCGTCGATCTTGGTCGCGATACCGTGAAGCAGCACAGCCGCCTCCGCCGCCTTCTCGCCGAGGGGACCAAGAGGTTGATCGGCGCGCTGATAGTGCCAGTCGCGATAGGCCGCCGCCTCGGCGAAAAAACGATCAACTGTCGCCTTCGAAACACCTGGTTTGCCGCCGCGGTCGCTGACGGGGCCCATGGTGGCAATGACGTCGGCGATCACGGCGGCAAGCTCTGGCGACGCGGCGGCATCGGCAGGCACGACACCGTCGCCGTTGAGGGTTGAGCCATCGAAGATGTGCTCGATGTCCGCTGTATCCTCGAGCGTAATGACCATGGCATCCGGTCGGCCAAGCAAGTTCAAGATTGTGCGGGCGGATGCCAACAGTCTCGCGCCATCCGGGGTATCAACCGCAAAGGCATCCAAGGCGAGGCTGGATCGCCCCTTGGTAAGATCATCGGGAACCTTGAGCAATGATACCGCCCATTGCGCGGCAGCGAGAAGCTCCGGCGCGCGGATGCGGCCATCCTGATCCGTGTCGATTAGATCGAGCGTCTTTTCATCGAACTCAAGCCCACGTGTCGGACAGGCAAGAGCGACCCAAAGCTTCTGGTCCAGGCTCGCGAGGTTGGCGATGTCCGCACCGGTTTCAAGCCGGACCTGATCGAAGCCGCCGGCACGGAAGAAGCGCCAGATATGGCCGGCAGTCTGTGGATCGTCATGTGTCATAGGCCAGCCTTCCAATGGAGCAGAGACTTAATCGGCGGCATGGCCACCATCCACACCATGAAGATTAGCCAAGTTTAGACACATCGCTATGAACTTCTCGGTGATATCGCAACAAACTGCATCGACACGCATCACGCAAGCGGGGTCGCGATCCGATCAAGCTCCGCCGCGAGTTCCAGTGGCATATCGACCATGATGTCATGCCCGGTCTCCATATTGACAACACGCCACTCAGGATCGTCGCGAAATTTCTCGGCGTAATACTGGAACGGGCTGGGCGCCCAATTCGTCGCGAACAGGTAATGACGATCGCGAACCGGGGAGGCCTTATGCGATAGCAGGGCGGGCGAATTGAAGGTCGCGAAGGATTGCGGGCGCGAGCGTCGGTCGACCC
>CAIXXC010000042.1 GCA_903923205.1 uncultured Rhodospirillales bacterium
CGCCAATCCGGGCAAAGACTTCGCGACGCTCGAAATTCGGCCCCGAGAAACGCAGGATCCAACCCTCGCGCGTGCCGCAATAGAGCCGATCCTCGTCATCGAGAATGACATCTTCCGGGCCTTCCACCTGGTCAAGGCCGATCTCCTCGGATTCCCTTAACCGATCATTTTCGGCAAAAGGAGAATCACTACCCCGCTTGATCGACGGCGCGGGTTTGAATTCGACAATAGTCGGGTTGACATAGATTTTCTGGATCGCCTTGCCACGGTTCTTCGCCCATTTGACGTCGATACCCACAGCGGCGAGGAGGATCGCGCCCAGTGCAGCCGAGGAAACGGGACCGGCAACGCCGAAGCGGACCAGCCCATTGATAAGTACAAATACGATGACCGCACCAATGAGAGCGCGAGCGACCGTCCCACGTCCCCCCGACAAGCTGATTCCGCCCAATACAACTGCTGTCAGCGCATTTATTTCCCAACCCACGCCGGTGTCTGAGCCGGCACTGTTGATGCGCGCCGCGTAGAACACACCCCCTGCCGCCGAAAGCATGCCTGAAAGTACATAGACCGAGAACAGCACGCGCTCGACCGGAATACCGGCGTGGCGAGCGGCCTTGCGGCTTGAGCCGATCGCCGTCAGATGCCAGCCCGGCCGGGACCGGCTTAACAGGAAATGCAGGATCGAGGCGACGACCATCAGGATTGCGACATTGGAGGGCAGGCCCCAGGCTATACCACCACCGAGGAAGTCCCAGGAATCGTCCATTCTTGTGCCGCTGGCCAATCGGACGCCGTATTTCTGGCTGAAAATATCACAGCCGGCGCGAACGATGATCAAAGTGACCAGAGTCGTCAAAAAAGGTCGTGCCTTAAGGTACCCGATCAACAACCCATTGGCGGCGCCAAGCAAGGCTCCGGCGGCAAGCGACGCCACGACGATCAGCGGCACCGACAGATCCGTGAGTTGGAACAGCGACAAGGCCGTCAGATTGGCGACCGCGAAAATTGACCCGACGCTGAGATCGATGCCGCCGGAGATCACGACCAGCCCCATGGCCACCGCGACAAATCCGGCGTCGGCGAATTCACGCGATAGCTGTTGGGCATTGGCCCAGGTCGCGTAGTTGGGCATCGTCGCGGCAAAATAGCCGATCAAGCCGAGCATCAGCAGAAACGGGATTGCCGGCTCCATCCAGCGCTTACCCAAAAGCTCCGAGAGGAAGAGGCGAAGCGACAGCCGATGGGAGAGCCGCCTCAGCAGGCCTCCGCTGATCTTGGAGCGCTGATAGCTCTTCGTGGCCGGTTTTTCGGCGACCGTCACTTGCGGGTCCAATCGTAGCAAAGGGCAGGATCGTACTTGCCCTTCTGCATCCAGTAGAGGCTCGAATAATTGTCGCTGCGGATGGCACCCGGCGGTACATGTGCCTGCAACAGCAGGCTCGCGATCTGAATGATCGCCCTCGCCTGCTGTGGGGAGTCATAGCTCAGCAGTTTATAGAACAACCCGGCGTCGACATTGGCGCAGTCAACCTTGCCATCGCCGCCGGAACTATACACCTTGACCTGATCCAGTTTGCCTGCGGCCTTGACGGCTTGCGCCGCACCGGCCTGCATCACGCCCCAAAAGCCGACTGTTGCGCAGAGATCGGGGTGTTGTTGCAACACCGTCGTGGTGATGTCGAAGGCTTTAGTCGCGTCCCAATTCGCCGCCTGGCTGGAGACGATCCGAATCGCCTTGTCTTTGGCGAAGACTTCCATCAGGCCCTTGTACTGGCCAATAGATGTGCCCGAGGTCAATTCACCCTGGACGATCGAAACCTTGCCGGATTTGCCGCTCCCAGTGCCGCATTCACGGACGATATCCGCCCCCATGATCCGCCCGACCTGTTCCCAATTGGCACCAACATAAGATGCAGTGCGGTAATTCGAGGCCATATTGACCTGGATGACCGGAATCCCGGCAGCTTCCGCGCGCTTGAGATCACGGGCATAGAGTTGGACGTTGAAATTGTGGATGACCAGGACATCGGGCTTGTCCGCGATGAGAGCCGACAGAATCTGCAATCCGGTATTGGTATTGGCGTTAGGGTCGCGGACCTCGAACTTCATGCCGCGTTGCTCGGCTTCTTCACGCATCACACGCGACCAAATCTCGGTCAGCGGAAGACCAAGGGTCGTCGGCACGAAAGCGATCGTCTTGCCTTTGAGTATATCCGCCGGATCGGCGTTGGCGTCTGACGTCGGGCCGCTGCCGGGAGCGACGGCCATTACCGTCGATACACCGCCCGCGCATTTGGGGGCGGGGCGAAGCGCAACCGCGAGTCCAACGACCAGAATAGCCGCCGCGATAAGATAAAGCCCCTTGTTCCTACGCCGCTTCCGCACCGGATTCTCCCTCTCGAACGTGTTCAGTCGCCTTGCCGTGCCGTCTCTTCGTCACGCGGGTGCAGGCGATTGTCGAGGATGATCGCCGCGAGCAAGACCAGCCCCTTGACGATATCCTGGAGGTTGTTGTTGAGGTTCAGGATCGTCATGCCGTTGAGCAGGGTGCCGATCAAAGTCGTGCCGACCAGGACGCTGAATATGCTGCCACGGCCCCCAACCAGGCTGACGCCACCCAGCACAACCACCAGGATTACATCGAAGATCAATGTCGAATTGATGATCTGGGTATTCATGCTCGCGGTGGCAGCCGCCATCATCAGTCCAGCTAAAAACCCGATCGCCGAAGCCGAAGCATATTCCAGCATCGTCAGGCGTCGCACGGAAATTCCGGTCAGACGCGCCGCCTCGGCATTATCGCCATGAGCATAGATGAACCGCCCGAATGCAGTTCTTGAGAGCAATAGGTGAGCGATAAGCGCGGTTGTGAGGAAAGCCAACACAATCGCCGGCACCCCAAAGATCTGTCCCTGGCCAATCCAGGCAAAGCCGGTTGCCATGGGTGGCAGGTAGGTGATGACGCCTTTCAGCAGCAGGACACGGCCAAGCCCGAATATCATGAACCCGGTCGCCAGGGTCGCGAACAGGGCGGGCACCTCGACAAAGGCAATGATGAAGCCGTTGATCACCCCGATCGCCACCGCGAGACCGAGTGACGCAGCGATCGCGAGCGACGTCGCCCATCCCTCTTGCATCAACTGTAACGTCAAGGCACTCGTCACCGCCATCGAGGCGATCAATGACAGATCGAGGCCACGACCGATCACGACAATACTCATCGCGATAGCGAGAATGCCCAGAATCGAGACGCTGCGTGCCATCGCCACAAGATTGCCAAGAGTGAAAAATCCATCCAGACCAACTGAAAACAGCACGGCAAGGGCGAGCGTCACCAGCAGGACGATCAATTCCTGTGAGAGCCAGGAATTCCGACGTCGCGACGGCATCGGCGTCGTTCGGGAGAGTGCCATATCCCGCTAGCGCCGGGGCGCGCCACCGCGCCCCAAAGCGCGCCTGGCGATCACATGGCGATGCACTTCGGACGGGCCGTCATAGATCCGGAACGGCCGGATATCACGATATATGCGCTCGATCACCGTATCCCGGGTGATGCCGATCGAGCCCAAAATCTGCATCGAGCGATCAACCACACGACCGAGCGCTTCAGAACAGAAGACCTTGCTGATGCTGGTCTCGTCACGGGCCTGATCATGCTTGTCGAGCAACCACGCTGCCTGCCAGATCGTCAGCCTGCAAAGATGCAGATCGATCTCGTTATCGGCCAGCATGAACCCAACGCCCTGATGTTCGCCAATCGTCTTGCCGAACGAATGGCGTCGCGATGCATGCTCCAGCGCGATGGCATGGCAGCGATTGGCAGCGCCAAGCCAGCGCATGCAATGGGTCAGGCGCGCGGGACCAAGCCGGACTTGCGCGTTCCGGAACCCCTGCCCCAATTGACCCAGCACCGCGTCGTGGCGGACCCGCACATTATCGAAGGAAACCTCGGCATGGCCGCCGGGGGTATTTGTATCAATCGTCTCGAGCATACGATCGAGCTTGAAGCCCGGCGCATCGATCGGCACGAAGAACATCGACGCCCCAAGGTCGCGGCCCTGGATATCGATGGTCCGCGCCATCACGATATTGATGTCGGCATTGGGCACGCCGCTGATCATGTACTTGCGGCCATTGATCAGGAACCCGTCGGCATCTTCCTGGGCAATGGTCTTGAGCAAAGAAGGGTCGGCACCGGCGCCGTCGGTTGCCGTTTCGGTCATCGTGAACACGGTTCGGATTTCGCCTCGGACTAGAGGCGGCAACAGCCACGCCTTCTGTTCTGGCGTGCCGACAACGTTCAGCAGATTGACATTGCCCTCATCGGGCGCTTGGATATTGAGTGCGAGCGGACCGAAGGTCGACCAGCCAGCCGTCTCGAAAATGACCGCCATGCCGCGATGGTCAAGGCCGAGGCCACCGTATTCCCTGGGCGCGTGCGGCGACAGCAATCCCGCCGCCCGACCCAGGCTGACAAGTTCCCGTCGCAGATCCTCGGTGGGCCCGTGCGGCGTCTGGCGTGGGTCGTTCTCAAGCGGAACGATCTTTTCCTTGATGAAGCCGTCAACCCGATCACGCAGATCGATCAGGTCACCGGGGAGTTCGAAATCGATCATGGATTCCTCGTTCTGGCGCGAAGGATTGTCAGCAGCACTTTATGAAGCAATGGCGCGGCGCGCGAGTTCTTGGCCACGGGAGAACAAGGTCGAAACCGACGGCGCGAAACGTTCCCATAGCGCGTCGGTGCGCTTGCCGCTGCGATGAAGTTTCACGTTCAGGCAGGCGATGCAGGCGAGCCGGTATTGCGACAGGGCCTGATACCAGTCGAGATTGACGTAAGCCGGCCCGCCCTCGGCTCGATAAGTGTCGATCAATTCGTCGCGACCAACGGGTGCAACAGGCCGCCAGCCAGGATGCCAGGCGGCGGCGTCAGACATCATCAACAGCCAGCCAAGATCGGCACCCTGCGCGCCGATCGACGCAAGCTCCCAATCGATCACCCCCATGGCCTGTCCATCCTGGAACAGGATATTGCCGGGCTGAAAATCGCCATGGACGACGCCGATCGGGTGCTCATCGGGGAAGCCCTGGGTCAGCAGGGCATGCAGTGTCTCGCCGGCCGCGTGAAGGACCGGACCCTCTTCGGACCAGGTCTGGTCCTTGGCATGACGAAGCACGGGTGCCCAGCGATCCAGTTCCTCGCGCAGCGAACGCGGCGCCTCCCAATCGGCCAGGAGCTTCTGCCAATCGACGTTGTGAAGCCGAGCCAGCATCTGTGCCGCCTGCAGCCAAAGGGACCGAACAGCCGCAGTCTCACGAGAGAAGGAGACATGGGGCTCCCAGGCGACGAAGACCCGCCCTGGCAGCTTCTCCATAACGATGAACGGTGTGCCGAGGAGATCCTCGTCGGGCGAAGCAAACGGAACGTTGGGGACAGGAAGCCCGGCAGCGTGAAGCCCTCGCAGCAGCGGCGCCTGACGATAGACATCGGTATTGCCACGCCTTGTCACGCCAACAGGGGCCAGTTTCAGAACGAAGGGCTTCACGAGCGAACCGACGCTATCCAGCACCTCGAAACCAAAGGTGAGCCCGGCATGACCATCGATCATCTCCGCCAGACCAGCAACACAAAATCCGGGCCCAAATTCCTGGACAACGAGGCGCTGCAGTCCTTCTTCGAGGGCGCTCAAGCGCGCATCTTTGGATGTTCCCGACATCTCAGCCCCCGTGGTGCGATAGCCCAAGGCTTGTTCTTTATTGACCCTTCTATCGACCGAGACAACACAGGCTGTCAACTTCAAAGTAGAAAAATCGAATTCAAAGTCGATCGCGTCAGGAGCGTGCGTGAAAGCGACAGGTCGGTGGAAATCTCCAGCCTGGAGGGAGATCCCTAAAATCGATTCCGGCCGGATCGAGGACCCGCTGATAGGCTTGAAGGCTCACGGGCCAGGTACTCTTGATGTATGCGATGATGTCGTCGATTTCCGCCTCGGAAAGGGTTCCCGCGAAGGCCGGCATGTGGCTGCGATAGCCGGGTACAGCATAGGCGTAGACGCTGTGAGCGATCAATTCATTCAGTTGCTTGTCGGAATGTTGCCAGGTGTGGCCGCTTGCATCGTGCGGCGGCGCTGGGAAATAGCCGTCCTGACCCGGACGATCCCAGTGAACTTGCCCTTCCAGATGCACGCCGTGGCAACTTGCGCAATACCGGCCGTAGAGTTGTCGCCCTGCATCGACCTGGGTCGGCTTGATCGCCGGAGCCGTCGTGGAAAGGCTCACGAACGGCATGACGACGACCAGGGCCAGCACAACGCCAAGTCCGAGTGCCCCGATTTTATCAAAGGCAACCGTCACGGAATCAGGCTTTTGAGCCGATTGGCCAGGGTGGCCGGGTCGATTTCGTCGGCGAAATTGGACACGAAAGTACCCTGCGGATCCATGACATAGAGTACCGAGCTATGATCCATGTCGTAGCTTCCATCCGGTGTGGAATGCTTGGCGGCGTAGACATGATAAGTCTGCTCTGCCGAAGCAATCGCGCCATCTGATCCGGTCAGGCCGACGAATTCAGGACCGAAGCTCGCGAGATAGGATTTCAAAACCGCGGCCGTGTCGCGTGCTGGATCAATGGTAATAAAGATCGGTGTCACAAGCGCCCGTTTGGCGCCAAGCTGATCGATGGCCTCGCCAATGGTATTGAGCGCGGTTGGGCAGGCATCGGGGCAATGCGTATAGCCAAAGTAGATGATCAGCCACCGGCCCTTGAAGTCTCGGCTGGTAACGCCTCTGCCATTCTGATCGATCAGCGCGAAAGGGCCGCCGACAACCCCGGCATTGTTTGCCGTTCCAGTGAAGTTGCCATAAGCGGCATAGGCAAGAAGAGCGAAAAGGGCGAGGACGAAGCCGGTGGCCACGGTCTTGAGGTAAGCCGTCACGTCAAATTTCCTTCGCGCCCATTCACTTGGACATATCCATGCCAGACATTCCCGGCATTGAGCCCATTCCAGGCATGGCCGACATTGCCGCTGTCGGCATTCGATCTCGCAATGGCCGCACGGAGACCAACACCGCCACACTGCCAGCCTTATCGAATTGGAGCGTCAGTGGGAAGGTATCGCCAGCCTTCAGAGGCGCCCTC
Organism: uncultured Rhodospirillales bacterium; assembly: GCA_903923205.1. Classification (GTDB taxonomy): domain Bacteria; phylum Pseudomonadota; class Alphaproteobacteria; order ATCC43930; family CGMCC-115725; genus CAIXXC01. The sequence continues at coordinate 7,142 of CAIXXC010000042.1, forward strand.
AGCTTGGCCAGCATGATGTGATAGCCCATAGGGGCAAACCGGAACGGCGTTCCAGCGACAATATCCACGCGCGACACCGGCATCATCTTGGCGACCCCATCGACCATCTGATGAACATGAAGCGATGCCGACGCCGCGATTGGTGTTGACGCGGCCAAGACCGTGTCGTTCTCGCCGGACCGGATGGTGAGGTAGACCGCGCAGTTGGTCGCCTGCCCCGGCGTCGCCCAAGCCCAGACATCGGTTATGTTTATGCCATCCGCCGCCAAGGCGAACTTTGGCAGGAGACAGACGCAGATCAAGAACAGCCACCGCAGCTTAGACAAATATTTCATGAGGATGTTTTCCTTTCATCAAGCACGCGGTGGCGCCAGTGTCCCGAGAATGCAGGCAACCGCCAACACGAGAGCGCCAATCGCTATTTCGAGGCCAATTGAACGATACAGACGAGCACGAGACCATTCGCGCGCGACACCGATGCGATTGGCAAGGGCCAGAGCGCACATGGCAGCGACCAGAAGCAATTTGATCGCGAGTGCAATCAACCACGGCCTGGCGGATTCGGAACTAAGATCACTGCCTAGAATGACGCTATTGATCGCTCCGGTCACGAGCACAAGGGCAACCGCAACATAGCCCAGACGCGAAAATTGACGAATGCCGCGCATCGCTTCAGCCGACGCGACCTCCGGGTCGCCCAGCAGCAGTCTGAGCGGAACAAGCGCCCCCAACCAGGCACCAGCCGCGAGCAGATGTATCATCTGGTTGCAAAAATGAACGCCGCTTCCCCTGGCCGTCGTCCACACGCTGTGCCCCTCTCCAGCGAGGCTGGCGAGGAGGCAGCCACCAGCGATGGTCATCGGCCACCATCCGCCTCGCCAACTGACAAATATCAACGCCAGGGCTAGCGGCATTCGCCAGCGCCAAACGTGCCCGAACAGCGTGTCGTCGAGCACGCTCTGCAGCACGCCCAATCGCGCACAGGATGCCCAATCGTCGGCCATATAGCCCGCTTCCAGCGCAAGCCAGAGGCCAGCCGAAAGGCAGGCCGCGATACTCGCCGTTACGATGATCGGGCGCAGTCTGGAATCGCTCCATCCGTTCCCAGCAATCAAGCGAAACAGGCTCGCACCGAACACGACGAAGCACGCCCCGTAGTGTGCGAACCTGACGACGTCGAGTACCGCTTCCATCGAGGTTTTACGGTTTGACGGTGAAACCGTAATGGCCGTGCGTCTTATGGGAATCGTCGGACAGCGCGTGCCAGACGACCTTATAGTGTCCCGGCGTGAGCGCGGAACCAAAGGTGACGATAACCGTCGTCGGATCGGTCGGCGCCAACGCGACCGCCGATGGCTTGATCACCATTCCGTCATCCATGGTGACGGTGACGCCCGTGAAAGCAATCGCCACACCTTCGGTGAACGAAAGCCGGAGTTGTGAGGGGCCGGCGGTCACAGTCGTGCCCGCGCCGGGAGTCGATTGTTTTAGATGCGCATGGGCAAAGGCAGGGGTAGCAAGGGTCGAGAACATGGCCAGTGAAACGCACACGCGCATCACCGCAAGGCGAGAATATCGCAACATCGGAAACCATCCTTCTGAATTGAGTCGTCGAGATTTAAACGGCACAGATCAGAGGATGGCTGGTGGCCCTCGCGGTTGTTGAGGTGAATAGCGGGTACCGGTAGGCGCACCAGTGGCCTGCGGAGATGGCAAGGGAACGACGGTTCCGGCGACATTCCCGATGATATTCCCCGCGAGTGGCGGCAGCAGATTTGGTCCAAAATTGACCGCCACGCAGAACGCGCAATGGGTATGGCGATGGGGCGCCTGCGGTTGATCTTTGCTGGCGGCCGTCTTCGCGTGGTGCGTCGAACAAATATGGCCGACATCGCCAGAAAAGGAAACGCCGGCTGCGTAACCAGGTGTCGGCAGGCTAGAGATGACGATTTGAACGACAAGCGCGAGGATCGCAAGCCAAGCGCCCGGAAGACGCGCGACGCGAGCGCCATGAACACGACAAAGCAAAGGGCGCGCAACATGGTTATTCATCACCGATGACGATTAGCACTTACGCTTGGAACTGGCAAGCGACAGACAGGGTTGCCCTGATCAGGCTATACATTTTTCAAAAAAACACAGCGAAGCCCCCTGTACCTTCGGTTCGAGTCTGTGCAGTATTTCGACTACAATGAACGCTCCTCTCGATATCGTCCGCCGCCCTTCCGTCTGCCCGCACGACTGCCCGTCGGTCTGCGCCCTTGATGTTGAGGTCATTGGCGGTCGGATCGGACGCGTGTACGGCGCTGATCAGCCCTACACCGCAGGAGTCGTCTGCGCGAAGGTGGCGCGTTACGCCGAGCGCATCCATCACCCTGACCGGCTGACAAAACCGCTGCTACGCCATGGCCCCAAGGGGTCCGGGCAATTTAGCGAGATCGCCTGGGACGAGGCGATGGATCGGCTTGCCGAAAACTTCCTGAAGGCGGAGGCTGAATACGGCACTGAGAGCGTTTGGCCCTATTTCTACGCCGGCACAATGGGTCACGTCATGCGCGACGGGATCGAGCGTCTGACGCATGCCAAGCGCTATTCCCGCTTCTTTGGCACCATCTGCGTTGGCGTTTCGTTTCCAGGATATATCGCCGGCACCGGCCGGATGTCAGGAATCTCTCCGTTCGAGATGCAGAAGTCTGACGTGATCGTCATCTGGGGCACGAACGCCGTCGCGACCCAAGTCAATCTGATGACCCACGTAACCCGTGCGCGCAAGGAACGCGGAGCGAAGGTAATCGCGATTGATATCTACCCAACGGAGACGATGCGCCAGGCCGACCTTGCCCTGCAATTGCGTCCCGGTACGGATGGCGCGCTCGCCTGCGCCGTCATGCATGTCCTTTTCCGCGACGGCTGGGCCGATCGAGACTATCTGCGTCGCCATACAGATGATCCGGCGGGACTGGAAGCGCACGTCAGGACACATGATCCTGTCTGGGCGAGCGCCATCACGGGCCTGCGGGTCGAGGATATCGAGAGCTTCGCGGCACTCGTCGGCCAACACAAAAATACGTTCTTCCGCCTTGGTTTCGGCTTTTCACGGCAGCGTAATGGTGCGGTGAACATGCATGCTGCCCTCTGCATCCCCGCGGTGACCGGCGCTTGGGCGGTAGAAGGTGGCGGTGCGTTGCATTCTGCCTCTGCGATGTTCGGGCTGAACAAATCGGTGATCGAGGGCCACGACGCGCGCGACAAGACAGTGCGCCGGATCGACCAGTCCCGTATTGGCGCCGCGCTCACCGGCGAGGCGGAGGCGCTGAAAGGGGGCGGCCCGATCAAAGCGATGCTGATCCAGAACACCAACCCCATGGTCGTGGCACCGGATCAGGAGAAAGTACGACGGGGTTTCCTGCGCGACGACCTTTTTGTCTGCGTGCACGAGCAGTTCATGACCGATACAGCACGTCACGCTGATCTGGTCCTGCCTGCGACGATGTTCCTGGAACATGACGATATCTACACGGGAAGTGCGCACGCCTATCTTCAGTTCGGCGGGAAAGTGATTGAGCCGCCTGAAGGCTGTCGTTCCAATCACGAGCTCATTTGCGATCTCGCCCAGCGGGTCGGTGCCGAGCACCCAGGCTTCCGCATGACCCCGCGCGAAATGATCGATGACATGCTGCGCAGTTCGCAACGGGGAACGCTCGCGGAACTGGAGCAAGTTCGATGGCTCGACTGCCAGGAGGATTTCGCCACTTCGCATTACCTGAACGGCTTTGCTCATCCTGATGGCAGGTTCCACTTCCGCCCTAACTGGCCGAGCGTGCCCTATGCCAATGAAGGCCTCGTCGAGGAATGGGCGGAGATGCCGGAATGGCCTGATCACTGGGCCGTCAACGAGGACGTCGACCACGCCTACCCGTTCAAACTCGCGACCTCACCCGCCCGGAATTTTCTCAATTCGAGCTTCAACCAGACGAAAACATCGGTCGCCCGCGAACGGCGACCGAGCGCGCTGATGCACCCGGAAGACGCTGCGGCTTTGGGGCTGGACGAGGGCGACATTGTGCGCCTGGGCAATAAACGGGGCGAGGTTCGCGTTCATGTGGCTTTCTCCCCTGATTCAACACAAGGGGTGATTGTTTCCGAGGGTCTATGGGATAACCGAGACTTCCTCGACGGTCGCGGGATCAATAGCCTGACCAGCGACCGCAGTATCGCCCCATTCGGAGGCGCTGCATTCCATGACGTCCGCGTCTGGGCGAAACCGGATCGGTCCAACTGAGGACGCAAGTGCCGTCCTGACAACTTCGTGCCTGCCTTGGAGGATCAGATCGAGGAAATATTTCGCATCTGCAACAGAACTCTTTCGCGCGATTTTGACGTCGAGAGCCGCAGCCAATGCCCTGATTGGGGCGGCATTGCGCTAACCGGATAGCTGCCCTGCCGTATTGGTAAGGTCAATATTTTATCTTTATGTATCAGTTAATTAATTTACATTATGTGACGCGAACCGCGGGCAATCTGACAAAATGACGGATCGAGAGATCACCCGCACTTGACGGCATAGCCTACTTTCTCCATCTATGATGCATTGCAACAATATGTTGCTTTGCAACACGGCATTCCCTGCCGTTCAAAGAAAGTTTTTCGTTATGACCAGCCTCTCCCATGTCCAGAATGGCGCCACCGTCGGCGCTCCCGCCAACGCGCAGATCTTGACTGTGATCGTCGGCGGCATTGCCATTTTCGCAGCCGGATTGCTGTTGGCAACCCCGATCAGCCAGGCGACTGCACCCATCATCCTGGCCCTGCTCGCCGCTGTGACAGTATGGGCCTCGCGTCCAGTGTCTGATCGCGGCACGATCGCGACCGCGCTGACCGCCGTAGTCGCCATTATCGCCGCACAACTTGCGCCGAGTGTCGAGTTCGCACTCTTGAGCCAGATGGTTGTTGGCACCATCCTCGGCGCTCTATCGGTGACCGCAGCCCGTCGCATCTTCGCACGGGCCTGACTCCATCCGCCGGCCAGTAACCCGTTTCGCGGCGCCGGCCGGCGGCATCGCCTCTTCAGAGAGCGCACAAGCCTGACCCCGCATATCAATACCGGGTCTTAAAGAGACCCCGCTTTTCGTAAACCAACGCCGCTTCCTCCATGAATGCGGCAATGCGGTCGGCACCATAGTCGCGACGTAAAGTCTCGGCCATGGCGAGGAGATCGTCCTTCGAACTCGACCGCCCGGGACGAAGCAACTCGTACGTTTTCATGACCAGATCCTGCGGCACCCCAACGAGATCGGCCGCCCTCTCGAAATTCTGAGCCAAGGTCGGGCGGTTCGCGGCGCGGGCAATCTCAGCCTGTTGGCGCAACGCGTCACCGTGGATCGCAAGGTCAGCCATCGTGATATTCCCGGCGACGACGGCGTCTAGCGTGATCTCGCCAAGCGACTTTCCAGAAAGGGCTCGGACAAGATCGGGCCGCTTTTCCGAGATTGGATAATCGTCGCGCGAGACTGTCATCACAGGGACTCCGTAAACGACACGGTCAATTCTTCTGGCAATGCACCCGGCTCGCATAGCGCGGTTTCAATAGCGTAGATCATCGCCACCTCCGCATGAAAGCGCGCGCCGAGCGCCTCCCCCCTGCTCGTGACCACAACCGGCTCAGGTTCACGATCTTGCGCATAGGCTGCGGCATTTTCACCAAGGCGTCGATAGTGATCGAGCGTCGTTATCGGTGCGTTGGAGAAGAGTTCCAGATTGTGATGCGGTAGCCGGTCGCGCTGATGGATGATCGCGGTACCCTTGGCCTGGAGGCCAATGCCGATCCCGGAGCCCGCAAGCCGTGCCGCCGACAACCCAAGAAATGACGTATCCGCCGTATGCCGCATCCGTACGACCCGAGGCACGGCGCCGGCAGATTTAATGCCCGCGATGATCGCGTGGAGCACTTCCGACACGCCGGCACCGTTGAGAGCGCGAAAAAGCTTGGTCCCGAAGGCAGGGCTTATGCCGATGACCACCTCTACCTCCGACGCACCCAGGGTCGCGTTGCCGACACTCTTGTACAAGGCTCGTCTCTGCTCGATACGCTCGAAAACAGCTTGCGAGCGCAAGACCTCGCGTTGGTCGAGTTGGTCTCGGATGCCGCCAATTTGCTGGCGACGATCCTCGTCTACCCGATATCCTGTTCCAGGTCCTTGATAGTCATTGGGATCGTTGACAGCCGAGACGATGCGACCGTCGCGAATCAGTGCGGAAGTTTGCAGATAGTCGCCGGACAAACGAAGGCGCACCAGATTCAGCAGGTTCTGCGCCTCGTCGATAAAGCCGCGAGCGTGCAGGGCGCG